>NZ_JACJFJ010000009.1:123057-199309 GCF_014164545.1 Shewanella sp. SG41-3 | reverse complement strand
ATCTGAACAGGTAACTTAAGCGGTCAATCTCAGCCAACATTGATTCTTGATTCTTGGGTGCCTAAATTCCATTCGTCTACGTTAATCTTTAGTCTAATACCCGCCTTTTTTACTTGTGAGTGACCCCATGCATTGGTTAGTTTGAATACGACGAATAACATTATTCATTATAATAATAAATGCACGGAGGCTTTAATGGTCAAACAACACCAAGCGCAACTTCCTCTTACTCTGAGTGAATACCATGGTGCCACTTCAATAACGCTTATCAATAAAACCATTGGTCAATATTTTGATGATATTGCTAACACCTATCCAGATAATCTTGCCGTTGTCGTTTACCATCAACATATCCGCTGGAACTATCGCCAGTATCAAGAAAAAATAGACTCCCTTGCCACAGGTTTGTTGCAGCTAGGCATTCAAGCAGGAGATAGAGTAGGGATCTGGTCGCCTAACAACATTGAGTGGTGTTTAACGCAATTTGCGACCGCTAAAATTGGCGCCATTATGGTGTGTATCAATCCAGCTTATCGACCTGAAGAGCTGGAATACTCCTTGAGCAATGTTGGTTGTCGTGCCGTGATTTGTGCTGATAGGTTTAAGTCCAGCGATTATCTACAAATGTTGAATGAGTTATTGCCAGAATTGAGCAGTAATCAGGGCCGTTTATCCGCTCGCGCACTGCCAAAACTTGAATTTGTTATCCGCATGGGTACAGACAAAACCCCTGGTATGCTTAATTTTAATGATTTGCTGGTGGAGGTTAACGCTGATGATCAACATGTGTTGGCTAGCATTGCTGACTCTCTTAATACACATGATTCGATTAATATTCAATTTACCTCTGGTACTACTGGCAGCCCCAAAGGCGCGACATTATCGCATCATAATATTTTAAATAATGCTTATTTAGTGGCTGAGGCGATGAAACTTACTCCGGTCGATAAATTGTGTATTCCTGTGCCGCTATATCATTGTTTTGGCATGGTATTAGGCAGTTTATGTTCAATTATAAATGCCTCCGCAACTGTATACCCGGGAGAGTCTTTTGATCCGCTAACTACGTTAACCGTGGCTGCACAAGAGCGTTGTACCGCACTACATGGTGTACCGACCATGTTTATTGCTGAATTAGAGCATCCGCAATTTAACGAGTTTGACCTTAGTTCATTGCGCACTGGTGTAATGGCGGGCGCCACTTGCCCCGAAGAAGTGATGCGCCGCGTTCAAAATGTAATGTATATGAAACAAGTATTAATAGGTTACGGACAAACCGAGTGCAGCCCGCTAAATCATATTACTGAGATTGATTCTTCCATCGAAAAACAAGTACTCACAGTTGGTCGTGCATTGCCGCACACTGAAGTGAAAATCATCAATGAATTTGGTGATGTGGTGGCTGTTGGACAACCCGGTGAAGTGTGCAGCCGAGGTTACTGCATTATGCAAGGTTACTGGAATGATCCGGTGAAAACTGCCGCAACCATTGACAGTGTAGGCTGGCTGCATTCAGGAGATATCGGTCAAATGGATGAACTTGGCTACGTACAAATTGTCGGCCGAATTAAAGACATGATCATTCGCGGCGGCGAGAATATTTATCCTCGTGAAATTGAAGAAAAGCTCTACAGCCACAAAGATGTGCAGGACGCAGCCGTCTTTGGCGTTCAAAGTGACAAATATGGCGAGGAGGTGTGCGCATGGATTAAAGTGCGCGCCAATGCAGACATTACTGAAGACGATATTCGTCATTTTCTCACTGAGAAATTTGCCTATTTCAAAGTGCCGCGCTATATCAAATTTGTCGATCAATACCCCATGACAGTGACAGGTAAAATCCAGAAGTTTAAGATGCGTGAGTTAATGTATCAGGAGCTACACGAAGCGATAAATTAGTCTTTGAGCATTGAGTTTATACAACACCCAGTATTGCGTCATTGATACTGGGTTTTTTAATGGGTTCAAGGCTGTTGTACCAAAGTAATACCACACTTAACTTCAAAGAGATAAATCGTTGATTTAGTCGGTTTAAACCAAAGTATTTCAACGACTCCGCATATCTCCATAGGACCAGCTAAATGAGCGGGTTTTCTTATCTGGCTTGAACTGCATACATCAACTACAGCGTTTATTCTGATGCGAGTAAATGCAAGCTCTGTTGAGATAACCGTAATATTTAAAAAGCTAAAATGTGTAGTTGTCATTCGAAAGAATGAGAACGCCAACTCCTTGATCAGCATAGTCAAAAATATCACTTTTTATTGATCTGACCCCGTATTTTTTAATTAATTGAAATTAAATATTTTTCAAGTCAAAAAGCGCGTTTTGATGGATTAAGGGCTATTTTACCCTCTTGAATATTTCCACATTTTTTGTATGGTTAACAGTATGTTTAAGGGGTTTCTTTTTGGTAATAAAAAGGTGGCTTAAATGTTATCTATCGGTGCCGGTTGTTTAAGGTTTTGACTGTTGGATCGACTGGCGAACAAGGTTTACAGAGTGCATAAACCTTGTCGAGTTTTAATACCGCCCCAACTTAGTTACGTAAAAATAAAATATAGGAGGTTGTTATGGTTGATTAATTTAATCCCAAAATAATTACAGGAGGTTGTTATGTTATTTGTTAAATATTTTAATAAAAAACCGCTTGCCCTTGCTATTTCTATAGCATTGCTTGCCTCAATAGGGAGTGCTACGGCTTATGAATCGCCAGTGCACGTTTTTTCAGTTAAGGATGTTCTGGGGGGACTTAATGGTGTGACTTTCTCTGAAGATCCATCAATTATTTGTGATATTGGAGAAATCAGTTGTCCTAGTGATAATCTTCCATTTCTTGATAAGTCGGGGGTGATGTTATATCCCGTCGATAGTGAATTTGGATTTTACGTTGTAGATTTTCTTGGCGCCCAACCCAAAGCGCGCAATGGTGACTACCTAGAAGGATTCGTTGGTAATATTCTCGATGGAGGAGAGATTATCGGTATTCAAGTTGCTAATGCTGCCACCGAAAAATATAAGGTGAAACCTCCATTAGGTACTTGGTGTCAAGGGTTAGGTGGCACCTCGGTAAAATGTGAAACGGAACATTATACCGTTATGGAGCATGCCCTTAGTTGTTATGAAACCATCCCATACTTTTTTGCCAGTCCAGATGGTACCCAAGCAATTTTATCAACACCAGACGGCAGTCTCTCGTTTGACTGTGCAAATGCACCACTGGATGATAATGTCCAAGTTTTAGTCGGTGGGAAAGCATATGAACGCTTGATCAAGGCAACACCTTGTGTGGCAGATAATGATCCAATTGGCTGTCAGATGTTCCCTAATGATAAGACCAATATGTTAGATAATATTGCCTTAAGTACTGATTATTCTATACAGCTTAAAGATGATGGTAAGCCACTTTATGGTTGGGGGGGAATACATAAACGGCCTAATGATATTCGCATGTATGCTCAGCTGGCATTGCCGGCAGAATGGAAAGATCCAGCAGCAAACTTTGTGGTTACTCGAGCAGAGTTGGTGGTTAATCATTGGATCACTAATAATCCTAATGACCAACTTCGTCCTGAAGACTTGGAAAATGAGGCGGCAACAGGTCGTAAACCATCTTATAGAATTGAAGGTGAAGGTGAAGGTGACACTGCTATTTGGAAAAGTACTGTTCCTTGTTATGAAGGCGATAGTGACATAATTGATACCGATGAAGGGTCTTTAGAACCGTCTTTTATCGGAATCGGTACCGTACTAAAAAATTCCCCTAAAGCGCTAGACCCTACAGCTTCTCCTGGTTCAGAACCCTCCGATCATCCTTATGCTTTCTCATCGGATCTTGTTGGTGGTTATTCTAACGCCTACTATACCACCCTTAATCGAGACCCATTTGAATGGTCTTATGATACAAATCCAGATCCAAATATTCAGGACTTCATCGGTAGTGCTTTGCCCGATGCTTCGCTTGGGGAGCTGGTTTCTGGGCCACGCTGGAGACTTAAACCTAATAAGTTTGGTCAAGACCTTCCTGGAATGGAAATCCCCTTGATTGAATGTAGTGCGCCGCCTTTTGCCAAAGATAACGTGAAATATACTGTGGGTATACCGACAACAACAGTGATCAATTTACTCGATTGGGCTGAGGGCGAAACCTCTCCACTCGCAACGAGTAAAGGCTGGGTAGATGTAACTGCAAATGAGTATGTCACAATTGTTTCTGACTCAGGTGAACCGCCTGTCACCAGCAATGGTTTGCCGATGACGTCGGACTTTGATCTTGCGGTCTATATTAAAGGCGATAGTAAATCGACGGCTTTATATAACGCGCAGCTTATCATCGAATATGAGGGTGAAGTACCTGTGGTGAATACTGAGGTAGATGTCGCATTGACGGCCTTTGCTGCATCAGCACAAGCTAAGTTTGGTGACACTGTGGCTATGGTTGTCGAAGTGGCCAATCTGAAAGAGAGTAGTGTTAGTGGCGAGGTAAGTGTGAGTGGCGTAACCAATAGAGGATTGGTTATTCACCTGCCTAGCTTGGCTTTTAGTGACTTAGCTGGCGGGGCTGCTACATCTTTAAACTTCAGCTGGCCAGTCAATATCCTAAAAAACGAGAAAATTATCTGGACGGCGACAGTGTTTGCCGAAGGCGATCTTAATAATGATAACAATACTGGTACTGCAATAACCAAAATCCGTAGATTTTAATTAAGGATTGATTGGTGAATCAAAGGGGGGAAGCGCTATTCTCTCCTTTTCACACAAGCTAAACATAAACTGTTATTAGCCGTTTTTATAGACCGAAAGGATAGGAATAGCAGATGCGCATTATACAAATTGTCTTCATTGCGATTATTATTTTATCTTCGGCAATTATCACTTTGTCAGCTGAAGATAATCGTGATCCAACCCAACTAGAGACACCTGTTACTTCAGCTACGCCTGCTGAAACAAGCACGAAACCGTCACAAGTAACAGTAAAGTCGACTAAATTAGTTCAAACAACAGTCACTCCAACAGCTAAACAAAGTGCTAAAAAACCGGCAATGGGCCACGATTACCAGAAAAATATGCCTAAGCTAGGTAAAGGTGAAGCTAATTATCGTGGTGGAAAGGAAACAACATCAGAAGAACAAGCTAAGGATAGCCCATTAAAACAATCACCAATCATAGATGAACAGCATATAAATAATGCTAATGTTGGTTATCCTGGATATCGAGAACAGGGAGGCTCTGCTTACTTTCAGCATCAACAATATGCTAATCCACCCCGCTCTTCAGCAAGCCAAGCTGACCCCAAACGATTAGACCAAAGCAATGATTTGCAACATAATCCGTCATTGATTGATGCTCAGGATAATAATGCTAAACCCCTAAAACCCTCTCACGAGCAACGCAGAGCATTACTTCATGCAGCCGCTTTTGGCGATGTGCAAGCGGTGAATAAACTTCTTAAAGAGGGAGCAAGTCCTGATGCCAGAGCAAAAGACAGAATAGGGCGTACAGCCTTAATGCTCGCTGCGTTGAGTGGGCATACCGACGTCGTTAATACTCTGCTTAAGCAAGGGGCGAGCGTAAATATAAAAGATAAAACAGGGCATACAGCGCTGAACTGGGCGGCAAATCGTTCAGATATAAATATCGTGACGATATTGCTCAGCTACGGAGCCGACATTAATACTCAAGATAATGCTGGAACATCTCCTTTGTTGTATGCCATTGGAACACACAATATAGCAATGGTCCGTTTATTATTATCTCATGGCGCCGCGACTGAAATAGAAAGCGATGAAAGTAAGATGACCCCCTTGCTACTTGCCATCGAGCATAATGATCTGGAATCGATTAATCTTTTGTTAGATAACCGAGTCAATGTTAATGGAAAAAACAATGATAATTTTCGGCCATTAATGGCTGCGGCAGAACAAGGTCAACTCAATACTGTGCAACAACTTATCTTTCATGGTGCAGAGGTTAATCAGTATGATAATAAGCATTTTTCTGCATTGATCTATGCCGCGAATAAGCAACATATTGCTGTAATGGAGTTTTTATTAGCCAAAGGGGCAGATATTAATGCTCTTGATGGTAAAGGGTTGTCCATTGTGATGCGTGCCAGGCAGCAGGGTCATACTGAAGTGATAAAGTTACTATGTGGAAATGGAGCTAAGCTTAACGCCGACGACTGCTGATATAAAGGGTGCTATCAATCTTTTATTATTCTGAATTATCATCTGCAGTACATATGCCGAAAGTCACGCTGATAATCAACGTATTGGCAGTTATAGTGAATATTAACTAAAGTTAGAAACCATCTCTTTACGGCTTCTCAGTGCAATATTGTAAAGCAATTTAAGCAGGACATGACTCAGTATATTGGTCTTTGTAGGATTAAAATGAAGGTTGAAATACGACATTATTTCGTTATGCAGTGAATATCAATACAGGTACTAATATTACTGCTTTTAATCGTCGCACCTTGTCATACAGATGCTGCAGAAAAATGTGTGTGAAAGTTCAATTCATGCCATTCAATTTTGTAAATTACAGAAAAAGGCCCACAAGCTTTATGTCGTGGCTTAGATGACGTAAAAGTCAGCATTGATATTGAGTTTATAGACAGTCAGTTCTTTTATGAAACGATCCGTGTGGCTGATTTTTATATTGCATTAAATAACTCACTTTCTTATAAACAGACATACGACGGATGAATACTTCTGATGATAATGCTTTGGTATTTACTCTTAGGCATCAAGAAGACTTATTTGTGAGTATCACGACAGTATTTTTAGGTGTAAAGGGACGCGGGAGCTCTAGATCACCGCGGAATGCTTAAAGACATGGGATATCACTTAGCCTAAGGATATGGTATTGCTAGACATATACCATAAAAAATTAATTAATTGGATAAAGCATTGAGTCCTTTAAGAGGAGTTGCTTAAGGCTATTTAGTCTCTGGCTCAATGTCAATATGAAGGTTACTGTTATGCCTTTTTATTTTGCTACCAGCGGCATTCTGTATTCGATATAGTCTTCATTCGGAGTTAATTATGTTATGACAGCTGTAAAGGAGTAATACCATGAAAGTATGCGACATTATGACCCCAAATCCGGTGTGCATTAGTCATGAAGCTAGCCTTAAAGATGCTCACCAATTGATGCAAAGCCGTAATGTGCGTCATCTACCGGTTATTTCTGAGCAAAATGGACAACTCATCGGCATGTTGACTCACAAAAAGATGATCGCCAGTGTGTTGAGTATGCTTAATAAATATGGTCAAGGAGCGTTAGACAGAAAAGAGCGATATACTCCTATTGCCGATATTATGGACACGAAAGTACAAAAGTTAGGCTTAGATGAACCGCTGACCATAGTCGTACAATATTTTATTGATAATAAACTGGGTTGCTTGCCGGTTGTTGATGAGCAAAATAATGTTCTTGGTATCGTTACATCTTCAGACTTTGTCAAACTGTGTCAGCGCTTATTACTGGCAAAAAAGTAATAATGTTCAAACTAAGCTAACAATTTGATCAATCTCCATAGCGACCATTTCGGTTTTAACAATGTTGCCGGAACTATGGGGCAGTGATTTATTGTTTGATTTTTATGTGGCGAAGTCTACTGTGTCGCAGGCTAAAGGCTATAAAAGAATTAACTGGATTGCTCAACACAAACTAGAAAAAAAAAAACCGTTTCAGTGTTGCTGAAACGGGGTTTTGTTTAGGTCAATTTCGATAATATATCGAAATAAAACACCTGATTTGGTCGGTATGAGAGGATTCGAACCTCCGACCCCTGACACCCCATGACAGTGCGCTACCGGGCTGCGCTACATACCGAGTTTTTAGTACTTTATCACACTAGCGGTCAATATTTAGTATGAAGCTGGTTGGTAAAGTATCACTTAGTGCGCCTAATGGCTTTGGGGTAACTCAGCTGAGTTCACTAAGCGGATAAGCACTTTATCAACAGTAATTAACGAGTGCAAGCAGTTAGTTAAGCGCTATTTATCGATTGACTATAAACTGCCCAATTACGATAACGAATATTGGATAAGCGGCTAGAATATGGCCTTTTGCATAAGCGTTGCTCATGGATATAGGTCGATATTGACTTAGATGCTGAAGGGAACATTTATTGTATTACCTTCAGCACTTTTTAAGCATAACTTACACCAATGAATGGTACTTTGGTTGGTTTATTGGTTGTATAGCCTTCTACCTTCGCGCATCACTTGGATGAGTTCTGGTGCACTCATTTTTTTATCTAAGCGTTTTTTGTAGTCCAAATCATATATACGGTACTTGCCGAAGCGATCCAGCACGGTAATTTCAGATTTTTGATAGATAGCAAAACGGCGACTATCTCCTATGTAGACCCAGGTTTCATTATTAGGCTCTAGCAAGCTTCGGCCCGAGCTGTAATCAGTACTTGGGTTTGTGCAGCCTAAGACATGGCTTAGCAAGGTTGGTGCTATACCATAATGGCTAGTGCGGTAATTGACTTTATTACCACTGCTGTTTGGCCAATGAATGATCAGTGGCACTTTAACGTTACCGGGTGATAAATCGCTGCGTGCATCACTGGCGTTACTGGTGAAAACTTGACCGTATGTGCCGGTAATAAGCACCACAGTGTCATCACTGACATTATTGAGTAGCGTAGCGAGTTGCTGGTCAATAAAGTTAAGCGACTGACGATATTGGTTAAACAATACTTTCTGTGCTGGCTTTAATGGCATTTGCGGTTTCACGGTTTGCACGCCTAAAAAACCAACAGGAGTATCGTAGTCTTTCGGTGCAGTCAGATTGACTAAGCTGAACCAAGGTTGTGTTTGATTCTGTTGCCATTGATTGACTGTGCTAATGGTATTGATATCGGCATCTGCACTGCCATTTTGACTTTCGCTGATGAGCATGGTCATGCCGTTAAACATTGCGCTATTGGCAGCGTATTGTTCATTTTCGGGGGCAAACATGGCTAATTGATAACCTTGCTGCTTAAGGATGTTGGTTAAGATTGGGCTAGTACTGTCAAACTCTTTGCGGTCACTATAATTACCTTGTAGGCCATACATGAGAGTAAACATACTGGTTTCAAAGTCAGAACCACCAGCATAGTGATTCGTAAAACGCTGATTTTGGATTCGATATTGGCTTAAAAACGGCATCGTGACGTTATCGACCATGTCTGCTCGAAGGCTGTCTATGGTGATCAGCATAATATTAGGTTGGCTATCAGCACTGCATTGCATCGGATTGATGGGGTAGCTTAACTTTCGCGATTTAGTGTTGCGTGATTCTGTTGACTGCATGCTGCTGTCAATGCCGTGATTTTCCATAAACGATCGCGCTGTTGCTGGGTATGACACTGGATAAGCGTCATCAAAACGAGTGACTTCAGTCATGTTAGTGGCATCGGCCCAAATATGAAATAAATGGCTGCTGACGAAACAAATTCCGACAAACAATACTACTTTATTACCCCATTGTTTTTTCTGGATTTTGTCGATGCGTTTCCACAAATAATTGGCCGCGGTAAGTTCAACAATCACAATGACGATAGGGGTGACTATGTATGAGGTACTGTGCAATAGCGCGTTGAGGTCTTGCCAAGCTAAATCAAAGGCAAAAGGGCTTAAATGAATACCATAGTCGTCATAAATAATGGTGTCATACAGTAGGGCATATAATCCAATTGAGGCAATAAATGCAGCAAAACCGCGTAAAATTTTAGAGTAAGGTAGGAGTAAGGTAATCGGGAAGATAAAAACTAAGTAACCGATAAAAGCCAAAAAAGTAAAATGGCCAATGGTACTGATAGTAAGATATGCCCAGCCAATAATGGATTCTGGATAGCCGACACTGCCGATATACCGAGCGCCAATTAACATCGCCAATATGCCATTAAAGAAGGCAAACCAGTGACCCCAATTAACTAAGCGTGACACTTTATCACGCGTCATTTGCTGCTTTTTGCGCTCGATCATGTTAACTCGTATTCCTACGTTATTATCACGGCTTTTTTTCAGTGTAACTGATTGTTAGCATTAGTGATAAATTTTATTTAGTCGTTACTTAATCGACTGTGTTAAAGCTTTGGCAAATTGCTCTGCTACTTTTTGACGAGACTCATTTGGGACTTTTTTGTCGAGTAAATGGGTCACGCAGTTACCTAGTACCATAAGGCTTAAATCGGTAGGTGCTTGATGCTTTGCTAGCACAGCAAGCAGCTCACTGATAAGTGCCTCAACTTGAGTGTTTGTGTATTTAGATTGAATTGCCATAGTCAGAAAACTTCAATAAAGAATGAATTAGCTGCACATAATAACGGATTTAGCCGGCGCTCGCCTCAAGTTTTATTCGCTCTATGTGAGGAATATCGTAAACCCTTGTTCGATTTATACGGTTGGTCTGATATCATTCTTTTTAAAATTATCATCTGTGACTGACTAGGATTAACAAGGCTTATGGGCATTAGTATTGAGCAAGCAATTATTCACGAAATATCTCAAGACAGTCAGGGGCAAATGCGTTGTCGTTTACGCCCGCAACCGTTGTTGAATACTCACGCCGTTGAAACCATGTTAGAAGAGTTACATCAGACCTATTCGGGCAAAGCGGGAAAAGGTTTTGGCTTTTTTGGTACCCATGACGATGATGGCGAAGCCAATAGTGCATTTTCTGATGCTCTGACAGGCTATCGCAAAGGCGATTTAGGCTTTGTAGAATTTAGCGGCCAAGCAAGCCAACTATTGCAGCAAGAATTATCTAAGTACGATTTTAGCCAAGGTGGATTTTTATTGATGTCTTGCTATACCAGTATGACAAGCGACTATTTATTTGTGGCGTTATTAAGCGCTAAGTCGTCGATGACAGTCTTAGATGACATGGAATTGTCGCAAAATAATCACTTAGATTTAAACAATATTCAACTGGCCGCCCGCATTGATTTAACTGAGTGGCAGGCCGATAAAAGCTCGCGTAAATATATTTCGTTTATTCGTGGTCGTGCGGGCCGTAAAGTTGCCGACTTCTTTTTAGATTTTATGGGCTGTGTTGAAGGGGTTAACATCAAAGCGCAAAACAAAACCTTGATTCATGCGGTTGAAGACTTTGTTGCGGGCAGTGAGTTAACCAAAGATGAACGTCAAGAGTGCCGTAACAAGGTCTTTGACTATTGTTCTGAGCGCGCGGGCTCTGGTGATGTGATTGAAGTTAAAGATTTAGCTGACGAGTTAGCTGATTCCGGCATGGATTCATTTTATGATTTCGCCTGTGGTGGCAGTTATGAGTTGGATGATGAGTTTCCGGCAGATAAAGCCAGTTTACGCAGTTTGAAGAAGTTTTCAGGCACTGGCGGCGGAGTAACATTGAGTTTTGATGGCGGCCATTTAGGTGAACGGGTTATTTATGATCCTATTTCTGACACCATTTTGATAAAAGGTGTGCCGGCCAATTTGAAAGATCAATTGGATCGTCGTTTAAAAGGTGAGTAACTTAAGCAGAACTCAAGCTGAGCTAACTCAATCTGCGTAGTGTGTTGTTATAGCGTCCTATCTGGGCGCTTTTTTATATCTGCTGAAAACACTAATGAAGGTTTAGCGCATGTTATGCTGTTGTGAGTTAGCAGCTGAAGTCACTTTATGTGATGTTACACATTGGTTTTTTATGGGAATGTTATGTTGAATATCGTGATCGTTGGCGCGAATATTAATGATGAAAATAGCCATTCTTTACATCAGTATCCAGATAATTAAATAGCCTAAGTGGCGCTTAATTCAGCACAGTCTAGTCTAGACTTATCTCATGTCTTATTTCACGAATGATGTCGCTGGTACGATCTTTGGCGCAGTTGAATATTTTACTTTTCATTCATTTGTAGTTGAGTAAACTAGCGCCACTTTTTGAGTGTTTTTTGTTTGTTGTGCTTTATAGCCTAATGAACTTTGGGGGAGCGATGATTACTGCATACGCCTATCAAAATAGAGAGTTAATCACCACCGAATTGAAAGTGGGCGATAAAGTGCCCGAATCGACCTTATGGTTAGATTTATTGAAACCCGATGATGAAGAACGTCAGTGGTTGAGCTTGTTTTCAGCTGAAGAAGTACCCGACGAAGAAGATATTAAAGAAATTGAGGCATCAGCACGTTTTTATCAAAACCAAGATGGTTTACATATTAACTCGTTGTTTCCTCAACGGGTGAGTTCAGATGTGCGTGCAGTGAACGTGTCATTCAACCTACGTGAAAATTTTTTGCTGACAATGCGTGAGGAAGACGTTGGTCTTATCCGTTTATTGCGTAACTATTTGCGTTTAGGTCGTTTAGATATTACCACCCCACAAGGGTTATTATTAGAGTTATTTACCCTAAAAGTAGATTATCTATCTGACTTAATTGAAGATGTTTACAGTGTATTAGAAAATGTTAGCGAGCAAGTGTTTAATGATGAAGAGCTTGATGACGTATTTAAACTGATCACCTTGCAAGAAGACTCTAACGGTAAAATTCGATTAAGTTTATTGGATACCCAACGCTCCTTGCGTTATATGCAACGTTATTATCGTGATCGTTTGTCGGATGAAAACTTGAAGGATATTCGAGAGATGTTATCGGATATTGAATCATTGATGCCACACAGCCAATTTATTTTCGACAAGTTACAATTCTTGCTTGATGCAGCGATGGGATTCAGTGGCTTGCAACAAAACAAAATTATTAAGATATTTTCGGTATCGGCGGTGGTTTTTTTACCTCCCACGCTCATTGCCAGTAGTTATGGGATGAATTTTCATATTATGCCCGAACTCGATTGGCGATTTGGCTATCCCATGGCAGTCGGATTAATGCTTGCCAGCGCAGCGGGAACTTACTTTTTCTTTAAACGAAAAGGCTGGTTATAACCGCAAATCAGGCTATAAGAAAGCCATCAATTGTTGCCAATTGATGGCTTTTTTGTTTCTCAACAAGGGTGTATCAATTTGTGAATAAGATCGTTGAATTTTATCATTATTGACATGACGACAACCCAAAAGCAGTGTCATTTAGCTGGCTAGCTTTGACCGATACCTAAGCTGATTTGTTCTCGAGGATTTAGGTATTTATGAATTTTCTCAGGCAATGCGGCGGCAGGTAAACTGCGGACAATGGTGAGTCCTTCTTGTTGTAAACTAATGATAGGGGCTAAATCTTTGGGTACTAACTGATCGTATACCACAATATTGGGACACAATAAGTGTTGTAAGTTTACTGACATCACCAAGGCAAATTGGCCACTGGATAACTCGATAATACTTCCAGGAGGATAAACACCTAATAGTTTGATTAGTTTACTAATATACTCAGCATTTAGTTTATTTTTATAATTTTTATACAATAAACCTAAAGCGATACTGGGCGGCTTAGGTTTGATTTGATTAGTACCATTACATAGATTGTCATATTCATTGATCACCGCGATCAATTGCGACAACTTGTCTATCTTGTCTGCTTTAAGGCCTTGTGGATAACCACTCCCATCTAAAAATTCGTGATGATTAGCAATTAATGGTTTAGCCTCTTCCGGGAAATTATCTGCAAGTTTAAGAAAGTTAATGCTCATTAAAGGGTGTTGTTTAATAAAGTTTTCTTCTGGTGTGGTCAGAGGTACCCGCTTATTGAGAATATTACTTGGAATTTTGAGCTTACCTATATCGTGAAATAGCGCCCCCATACCAATAGTCTCCACCTCTTGGCGATTCCAGCCCAGCTCTTTTGCCATCAGCATACACAGCATGGCGACGTTAAGTGAATGATGGTAAATATGTTCATCATTTTTAGCATCGGCCATTAAATGCAAGGCTAAGTTATCACTGTTGAGTAGCATGGTGGTCATGTTACTAATGAGATCTTTAGCCTCGATAACCGAGTTAAGAGGTCTGCTGCCGATTTTAGCGACCATGGAATGCATCATTGACACTGAACGATTAAATTGTTGTTCGGTTTTCTTTAAATCGCGTTTGAGTTTTTGTTGTTCATCTATCTGCGCTGATTTTTGACTGAGCATTTGCTCTTTACGTGCATCGATTGTTTGCTGGTTAGGTGCTGAAACGTCAGCCGTGTCAGATGTTACCGGTTCAATATCGCTTTTATCAGGATCAAAAAAAACATCCTTTAGCCCTAATCCTTTGATGAGCTCTATTTGTACTGTATCTTTAATTTTAAAACTGCTGAACAAAAAAGGATGGTCTTTCCAAGAAATAGGCAAGCGGATAAAAGTACCCACTTCTAATTGCTCTACTGATATTTTTTGATTTTTTTTCATATTCAATCGATAGTTACTTTGAAGAACAAAGAGGTATGTTGTGCATTGCGCTTTACAGATGCTTTATAGGCATGGCAGCATACTACTATACATTTATTAACAATAGTTACTCCCTATGGATTTTATTGAAGTATATCCCAATGCGATAAGTAATGACCTATGTGATCGTTTAATGGCAGCATTTAATGCTCATCCGAGTGTGGGGCCTGGTCATACTGGTTTTGGCATTGATACCGACAAAAAGCGCAGTCGTGACTTAATGTTAGACGCTTTTGATGATTTAGCTGAATTGAAAAATGAGCTATTAGCGGCAACATTCACTCACATTAGTGATTATTTTACCCAATACTCATTAACCCTAATGGGGGCTGTGTCAGTGCAAGTTGCTGATGAAAACGGTCAAGCTCAAACCCTGACGCCTGATAATTTTGAAACATTAGGTCGGCCAAGGGCTGCAGCGTTAACTAAGTACTTGTACCGCAGTGGTAGTATCAATGTGCAGCACTATCAGCAAGGTGTCGGTGGCTATCCGCATTGGCATTCAGAGCAATTTCCACAAAATGGCCATAATGAGGCGCTTCATCGGGTAGTGTTATACATGTTTTATCTTAACGATGTAGAAGAGGGCGGTGAAACGGAGTTTTATTATCAGCAGCGTAAAATAAGTCCTAGAAAAGGTACTATGGTCATAGCACCGGCCGGCTTTACTCACAGTCATCGTGGTAATGTGCCCATTAGCAACGACAAGTATATTGCCACTTCTTGGGCAATGTTTAATCGTGCAGAGCAGCTTTATGCGCCATTAAGTTAGTGATCACTGTCGAGTAAAGCGTGTTGTTGCTCTATTTACTGCCCTGATAGCTTGCTTAGGTACTTATGTTTAAATGATATTACGTCGTTGCGGAGAGCTGGATCACAAAGGCTGCTCCGCCTAATTCACTGGTCGTAATGGTCATGGTGCCACCATAACTGCTAACGATTTCATGACATACTGCTAAACCAATGCCTTGTCCTGATGATTGGGTATCGGCTCTCATTCCGCGTTGAATGATTTTTTGTTTAATGGCGTCATCAACTCCAGGGCCATCATCTTCGACACTAAGCTGAATCATGTTGCCATCAAGATGCTGGGCGGTTACTTGTACCTTGTTACTACACAAGCGAAACGCATTTTCCATTAAGTTACCCAATAACTCCATTACATCCCCTTTACTGAGCGGTAAGTGTAATGACGCCGATACTTGCAGTGTGAATATAACGTGTTTGTCCCGATAAATCTTATCAAGCATTTGTGCCACTTGTTGGGCAATAGGTGCGACCTTTGTTTGTTGTTGACGTAAGCCTTGCTGGCCTAACATGGCGCGTTTGAGCTGATACTGCACTAGATGATCCATATCATTGATTTGTTCTAGTATCTTTTGCTGTTGCTGCTGACGATCTAAAGAGTCATCGTCAATGATGGCAATGCTGGCAGCAAGACGTGTCTTTAAACTATGAGCCAAATCATTCATCGCATTTTGATAGCGAGTCTGACGTTGATCAGTTTGGTCCATAAGCTGATTTAACGCCATCGTGATACCGTGTAATTCAACGGGATAATCCTGTGAAAGGCTTTTTTTATGTCCTTGTTGAAGTTGTAATAGTTCTTGTTTTAATTGTGTTAACGGCCGCATGCCCCAATAGGCTGCACTGACTAAAAGTAGTAATGCAATAGCCATGACGATGGCTAATCTAAAATAAGTTAATCGGTTAAATTGTTTAAGTTCCGTTTTTAATGCCGTCGCGTCTTTTAAAATTAATAGATGATACATTTGATCTTCAACATCAATACTGAGCAAATAAGCAAAGTAGCTTTGCTGGGCGTCAAAATTAAGATAAAACGGCGGTAAATCATCTTTTATTTGAAGATATTTTTCACAGATGTTATTCAATTTTAAGCTAATTGCGAAATCAGAACGCCATAAAGTGTGATAAGCACTATTACAAGTCGCCATAATATATTGTGTATCAACGTCATCACCTTCACGTGCTTGGGTGATGGGGATTAAATTGTTTTCGCGAAACTCCGCAGCAATGATAGGTAATTTAGCTATTAACGCGCTGGTGGTTTGGTTATAACGGTTTTGGGCATGGAGCAGAGTAATTAACCAAGCCAGACCAAATCCCACTAATGTGATAATGGCCAAGGAAGTAACAAACATTCTTGTTAGCAGGCGTTTTTGAGGTCGGGGAATTAGTCGCATGGGTGATTAAATTTATATCCTTGACCACGAAGAGTCACAATCGCCTCTGATATTCCGCCCTGAGCCAGTTTTTTTCTTAATCTACTGATTATTACTTCAATGGTATTGGGATCGCCTTCCTTGTCTGCATATACCACATCAAGTAAACGCTGCTTAGCGATAACTTCATGGCTATGGCGCATTAAGTATTCCAAAATAAGGTATTCAAAGGCCGTGATGTCTAATGGTGTTTGATTCAGTGTCACGTTTTTTGCTGCCATATCAATTTGCAGCGCCCCACTGGTGATAGTTGAACTCACAAAACCACAGCTGCGGCGTACGATGGCGTCAAGCCTAGCGATGAGTTCTTCTTTTTGAAATGGTTTAACTAAATAGTCATCGGCGCCAGCATTAAGCCCTTCGACTTTGTCTTGCCACATGAGTCGTGCGGTTAAAATGAGAATCGGGGCTTTGATATCGGCACTACGGAGCATTTTGATTAAGCTTATTCCGTCTTGATCGGGTAAACCTAAATCAATAATAGCAGCATCTATCGGATAGTTAGTTGCTTGATAAAATCCCTCTTTTGCGGTTAATGCGACTTGTACTTGGTTACCTTGCGCAGATAACTGAACCTGTAAGTGATGTGACAAAATAGGATCGTCTTCAATAACCAATATGCGCATAATTTATCCTTGTTGAGCCGTTGCCTTAGGTAAAATGTGCTCGATTAGTATTACCTTATCAATCTTTTAGGTTAAATATTAAATAGGCTTTGGGTGTCGATATAATCAAGTTTATAACAATAATACTAATATTTTTTATTTGTTTTTACTTACATTTTTTATTTTGAGTCGCTTTGGCTATGTAATCGAGTAGCAGGTAAGTTAGAATAGCGTTAACAACCGACTAACTTATAAGATTAAGATGAAACTAACACATTTATTAGCAGCGAGCTTTTTAAGTTTATTTTCGACGTTTGCATTAAGTGCAACCTTTACCTTTACTGCTATCCCTGATGAAGATGAAAGTCAGCTTCGTACTCGATTTGATAAAGTGGCTGATTATTTATCTGAGCAATTGGGCGTGGAAGTAAAATATATTCCAGTAAAGTCTTATTCAGCTGCGGTAACTGCGTTCCGTAACAATCAAGTTCAGCTTGCTTGGTTTGGCGGTTTATCTGGGGTTCAGGCTCGTCGCTTAGTGCCTGGTTCTGAAGCTATCGCTCAAGGTTTTGAAGATCAGTACTTTAAGAGTTATTTGATTGCCCATCAATCTACTGAAATTGTTCCTTCCAGTAATTTCCCGCTACTAAATGATTATACTTTTACGTTTGGTTCTAAAGATTCAACGTCTGGACGGTTAATGCCGCAGTTCTTTATTGAGCGAAACTTAGGTAAGCCGATCGAACAGATTTTTAAACGAATCGGTTTCTCTGGTGATCATAGCCGCACCATTAGCCAAGTCGAAGCGGGTGTATACCAAGTTGGCGCGGTTAATTATAAAGTGTGGGACACTGCTGTTGAAAAAGGCGAGGTTGATACCAGTAAAGTGAAAGTCATTTGGGAAAGTCCTAGCTACCCTGACTATCAATGGACAGTACGTGCTGGCGTTGATGACTCTTTTGGTGCAGGTTTTAAAGAAAAACTGACTAAAACATTAATTGGTATGACGGATAAAGATTTATTAGCCAGTTTTCCTCGTGAGTCATTTGTACCCGCCCATAATAACGACTATGAGCCGATTGAGCGCGTCGCAAAAACCATTGGAATGCTTGATTAATGTTGTCTTTGGTTGATGTTGATTTAGGTTATAGTCAGAACATTGTTTTATCTAAGGTTAATTTGTCATTTAAGCCCAATGAACATGTGGCTATTTTAGGTCCTTCAGGCGTGGGTAAAACCACGTTATTGCATCATCTATATCTACAATTGGCTCAGCAAACCTGTTTGTGTTCTCAAGCACAAGGGTTGGTTGATAACTTGTCGATATATCATAATGTATTTATTGGTGGATTAGCGCGTTACTCTCGTTGGTACAATATGGCTAATTTAATATTGCCATTTAATAAGCCACAACAACAAATAGCCGCTATTTGTCAGCAGTTAGAGCTCACCATGCCATTAACACAAAAGGTCAGTGAGCTGTCTGGTGGACAACGTCAACGTGTCGCATTAGCCAGAGCATTATTTCAACAGCAATCCATTTTTATGGGTGATGAGCCCTTTTCTGCATTAGATCCATTAATGGGCTTACGGCTATTAAATTTGATTAAACAAGCACATCAAAGTGTGATTTGTGTGCTGCATGATGCTGAGTTAGCCTTAGCGCATTTTGATCGCATTATCGTGATTAGCGAGGGCAAAGTGGTGCTAGATGATGGCGCCGATAAGTTATCTCTGGCCCGTTTATCACAGCATTATGCTTTGGCCGATATGCCAAAGCAGGTTATGGCGTGAATATGATCACATCGCTGCAGCTCATTATATTGCTTATCACAGCTCTATCTGTGTGCTGTTACTGTCTTTTCTATTATGTCTGACGCCATGATTTTTCGTGGACGCGCTTTTGTGGGCCACTGGCAGAAAATCACTTTACTACTTTTAGTTACGGTATCTGTGTGTTGGTTTTTTGCTGATACCGAAGTGATAGCAATCGATCCTTGGTCCGAACTCGGCCGTATGTGGCAGGGTTTTGTGCATCCCGATTTTTTTGCGACAGAGAATCTGTTTGATGCACTGTGGCAAACTATCAGTTTTGCCTTGCTTGGGATCACGGTTGGATTGCTAGTGGGGTTTCCATTAGCCTTGTGGTATCAACATCCCTTAATTGCGGCCGTGTGTGCCTTTATCCGCGCGATCCATGAGATTTTCTGGGCGCTGATATTTTTACAGATCTTTGGTCTATCAGCCATTACCGGTATCTTAGCCATTGCACTACCTTATGCTGCCACATTTGCCCGAGTTTTTGCGGATATATTACAACAAGCGCCAATCCATACTTTATTTTCACTGCCCAAGGGTACTGATAAATTATCGGCATTTATCTATGGACGTTGGATGCACATGTATCCACAGATTATTGATTATATTCGTTATCGTTTTGAATGTGCGTTGCGCAGTAGTGCGGTATTGGGTTTTATTGGTATGCCGACATTAGGCTTTTATTTAGAATCCGCTTTTCGTCAAGGGCGTTATGAGCAAGGTGGGGCATTACTGATTTTATTTGTGTTATTAATTGGCAGTATACGCTTTTGGGCTAAACCGATTTTGCTGTGGCTATATTTACCGCTTGCGGTGTATTTTTTACCACCAATACCTGTGATTGACTCGCAACTTATTTGGCGCTTTATCAGTGTTGATATCTTACCGCCAATGCTCCAAGGGCAGGCTTTTTTTAACTGGTTTGATGCAGATAATCTATCAAAGTTGTTTGACTGGGTTTATGAATTAATAAGCCAACAAGTATTTCCGGGAATGATTGCCACTTTAGTATTGGCTTTTTGTGCCTTAGGATTAACTCACTTATTCACCATGATATTGTTGCCGCTAAACACGCGTTTAATGATGCCAAACCTGATCATCTTGTTCATGCGTGCGGTTAATTTAATATTACGTTCACTGCCAGAGTATTTATTGGCTTTTGTGTTTATGATGTTGCTGGGGCCTTCTATGTTACCCGCTATTATCGCGCTAGCATTACACAATGCCGGTCTTATGGTGTTTTTAATGGCGCGCCAAGCTGACAACGTGAGTGTTCCGCTCACATATCTGCCAAGAATTGACCAATATAGTTATTTGGTTGTGCCTACGCTATATCCACATTTTATGGGATTACTATTTTATCGTTTTGAAGTGATTATTCGTGAAACGGCTATTTTGGGTATGCTTGGCGTGATGACGTTAGGCTTTTATGTTGACAGCAACTTTTCTGAAATCCGCTTTAGCGGTGCCTTATTGTTATTGGTGTTCACTGCGGGTTTAAATGTTGCCGTGGATTATTTAGCGCGTCGATTACTCCATTATCCTCGACATCGTATACAGGTTTGCTAAAGCAGCCTTAAGATTAATCCTCGGATTAATCTTGGCCACGAATTACTTATAAGGCTTAAAACTCAGGCCGCTTTAAATGAGTATATCTATGTCAATTAGCTGATAATTTGTTGGATAATATTACTTGCAATAGTCAGCGCAACGGCAATAAAAATAATCCCTACCAGTAAATCAATAATGGTATTCGCTGCGAGTAATTTCTGCTGAACTCGAGGTTTAGATAATACTAATGCCAGTAAGCTAAACCATGCTAATGACAACACAAACAATAATACTGTCGCGGCTATTTTGGTTGAATGATTGACTTGTGGCGTAATTAATACTGAAAATAAAGTAATAAAAAAGATCAGCGCTTTAGGGTTGAGTAGATTGGTATAAAGACCCGCCTTAAACCCTTTTAACGACGAGACTATAGCCACCTGGGTGAGATTTTGCTGAACTGAAGGGATGTCTACAGTCCGGTGTTTGCTGATAATACTCGTCATCGCTGATTTAAGCGCCCCATATCCCATCCAAGCTAAGTAGCTGCTACCAATGAGTTGTACAGCCATGAACGCAATATGAGATTGTTGGATCATCACACTGATCCCCATCAAAGATAGAAAGGTATGTATCAAGATCGCCACCGCAATACCTAAGGCACAATAAAGTGCGGTTAAGCGTGTTTGTTGTGTGGCCATTTTTACAATAATGGCGAAATCGGGTCCAGGGCTCATCAATGCCACTATGTGAATAACCGCTAAACTTGCCAATAAAGTAAGGTCCATATTTATTCCGTTTTTTTTAAGCTATGACGAGTCATTTACCCATGAGTTTTAATGATAATGAAAGCCTATATCAATGTAAGTTGATGATAATGACATATTTATGCAGAAAAAAGATAATAAAAAAGCGCTAAATTAGCGCTTTTTTATATAAGGTGATGTTAAGTGTTAATTTTTGGAATTAAGCACTTGATCTTCAAAGTTTTTAGCGACTTTACCCGCTTGTGAGTCATTGAATATTTGTTCATTGAATTCACCCTCTGATTTAGCAATAATCACTGTCGCTACCGCATCACCGGTTACGTTCACCGCGGTGCGGATCATGTCGAGCATTCTGTCGACACCAATAATTAATGCAATCCCCTCTACAGGTAAGCCAACTTGGTTTAACACCATGGCGAGCATGATTAAGCCTACGCCTGGCACCCCCGCAGTGCCAATGGAGGCTAACGTTGCTGTGACCACCACAGTAGCGTAATCCATTATGCTCAGTTCAATACCAAACACTTGGGCAATAAATACCGTGGCGACACCTTGCATAATGGCGGTACCATCCATGTTAAGTGTTGCACCCAGTGGTAAAGTGAATGAGGCAATTTTATTGTCAACCCCCATTCGGTGTTCAGCTGTTTCAATGGTGACAGGTAATGTGGCATTTGAACTGGCTGTACTAAAGGCAAACAGTTGCACATCACGAATTTTACGCAAAAACATCAGCGGACTCAGGCCTGAGAATAACTTTAATAACGTCGGGTATACCACTAAGCCTTGAATAAATAATACTGCAACGACCAGGAAGAAGTATTTTACTACACTACCGAAGGTTTCTAAGCCTAACGTTAAGCTGAGAGTCGCCATCAGTGCAAACACACCATAAGGCGCGAGCTGCATAATCAAGGTAACTACACGCATAATCACATCATTTAAATCGTTAAAAAATGACGCTATACGCGTACCGCGTTCACCAATATGTGAGATGGCAAAGCCAAAAACAACTGCAAATAGGATAATCTGCAGCATATTGCCTTCACTCATGGCTTGCATAGGGTTTGTCGGTACAATATTAATAATGACTTCAGACAGGCTAGGTGCGTCTTTTGCTGAGTATTCTAATGCGTTACCGGCCAAACTAGCATTACCAGGATGGATCAACACTGCGGCTAGAATCGCAATCGTGAGCGCAATAGCGGTAGTGAATAAATAGAAGGATATGGTCTTGCCACCAAGACGCCCCAGTTTAGATGGATCGCTAAGGGAGCAAGTACCGCACACTAATGAGATAAATACTAAAGGTACGACAAGCATTTTTAAGCTTGAGATGAAGATAGTGCCAATGACATGCAAGAATCCATCGGTAATGTACTCTTGAATAAATTGGCTATCAGGAAAAGAGTTTCTCAATACTAGGCCAAATATAATGCCTAATGCCATGCCAAATAAAATTTTGCTCGTGAGTCCGAGCTTGTATTGTTTACTCACAGAGTGTTCCTTTTCATCATATTATTTTATTTCTTTATTGAATGCGCTAAAGACTAGCAGGAATCGTTAACTTAGGAAATGGCCTAAAAGTGAAAGTTTTAGCCGATAAATAGCAAAGAAATTATTATAGTTATGCTAAAGTTATAGGATGTTTGTGTATTGTTTAAATATAAGTAACTATAATAATTCTTAAGTTTTATTTCAATGTAACAGGGAGCCTGACAATGAGGTCAGCATATAAAGTTTATTTCGCACTTTTATGTACTTTTTTTCTCGTCGCATGTGGTGGCGGCGGCGCTATAACAGATGATGGCACTGGAGGAGGAACAACTCCCGATCCAACAGTCTCTATTACGTTAAGTATTGATAACGATCAAATTTCTGTTGCAGAACCTGCAACTATTACTGCGACTGTCAAAGACTCAACGGGGGCTGCAGTCAGTACCCTGGTTTCTTTTTCATTAAATAATGCTCAATACGGCACTTTTGCTCCTGGTACAGGTGAAGTTGCTACTAATGCTGATGGTATTGCTACTGTTCAGTTAAATTCCGCCGCAATCAACACTGGTGCGACCGTCACGGCAACCACTTCATCTGGCGAGACAAGTTCACTCAATGTGACTATGGCCGGTGATGGTGGTGTAGCAGGCGGTGGCGCGCAAGTTTCATTGGTATTAACTGATGCAGCTGGTAATGCCATTGAATCAATCAACACATTATCTCCTGGTAAATTAACGGCTACGGTTAGTGGGCTTTCTAAGTCTGTTATTGTCACTTTTGATAGTCCAATAGGTGATTTGCCGGTTAAAACAGCAGTGACTAATGCACAAGGAAAGGCGACCGTCGATATTTATGCGGGTAGCTCTTTAGGTGCCGGCGAAGCAACCGCTTCGTTATCAACTAATGAAACGGGTTCGACGATTGTTGTCGTCGGTGCCACCAATGTTGTGATGGGCAGCGGAACACCGTTTGTTCAAGGTGTAGCATCGGTAAGTACAGCCGATCTTTCGGCGGGCGGTACTGCAACGGTTTCAGTTTTGATTCAAGATGATCAAGGTAATCCTTTTACTCAGCCAGTTGATGTGAATTTCTCATCGACGTGTGCAACTAAAAATCCTGCTCAAGCCGTTATTAGCTCGCCGGTATCATCGAGTAATGGTGTTGCGACCTCAACCTATCGTGCTCAAGGTTGTGTTGGTGAAGATCAAATTAACGTCACAGCAAACGCCGGTGGCATTAGTTTATCAGCAGTTGGGACTATTAATGTACTGCAGGCGGATGTAGGTAGTATCGTATTTGTATCTGCAACACCTGAGAATGTTAGTATTTTGGGTACTGGTGGCGATGAATCGTCAGTGGTTCAATTTAAAGTACTAGATAAAAATAATAACGTTGTGACCAATCAAAATGTATTATTTGAACTCAATACAGAAATTGGTGGAGTGAAAATTGATCCTTTACAAGCCACAACCGACAACAGTGGTTTGGTTCAAACGGTAGTCACTACAGGTACAGTGGCTACCTCGCTGCGAGTCACTGCGACGGTAGACAATGGCTCAACCCCTGCAATATCGAGTCAGTCTAGTCAGTTAATTGTTTCAACAGGCATCCCTGACCAAGACAGTTTCTCATTATCTTCGACAATATTAAATGCTGAAGGTTGGGATGTTGATGGCACTGAAGTTACGGTCGTAGCCCGTATGGCCGATGCGTTTAATAACCCTGTACCTGATGGAACTACGGTATCTTTTACTACCGAAGGTGGCTCTATTGAAGATGCATGTCAAACGCTTAATGGAGCTTGTTCAGTAAAATGGACCAGTCAGTTGCCAAGACCAGAAGGTGAGACGATTCTCAATGGCGCGGGGCAGATGTTCCGTAATCCTAATGCTGATTTAGCTTTTGATTCAACGTTGGGTATTTATGGCAATATATATGGTCAAAAATACGGTGGTCGTGCAACGGTTACTGCAACCGCAATTGGTGAAGAGTCTTTTCCTGATTTAAACGGTAATGGTCGTTTTGATGCTGCAGAAGCATCTGAATTTCTTTCTGGTACAGACGTCACTGGGCAAGCATTTGATTTAAATGATGCCTTTAATGATTATAACGAAGATGGAATATTCAACCCGCAACAAACAGGTGGTCAGTCAGGTGGTTCATTAGAAAAGCTAGTTGATTTTAATTCAAATGGTGTATTTGATTTAAAAGACGGCAAATACAATGGGGTACTTTGCTCGGACCCTGTTCACAGTGCATGTGCTGATGGTACAAGTGATTCTAAATCTTTGTTTGTGCGTCGAAGTCTTGTCATAGTGATGTCTGGTAGTACTGCTTATGCTACTGAGTCAAATAACATTGTTATAGCTGACAGTACAGGTACTCATACTGGCGGTAGTATTCAAATTATTGGAAAAGGTTCTGCGACTGCAACATTTACTATTTCTGATTTACATAATCAGCAAATGCCAGCAGGGACTATTGTTAGATTTACAACCTCTGCAGGTTCTGTGGTAAGTACCAGCGAATATACTTGGCCAAGCACTAACTATAATGGTGGCCGTCAGTTCACGGCTACTCTAAAAGGTGAAGACCAACCTAACACTGGAGTGTTCATTGTTGAAGTTGAGTCACCAGGCGGGTTAATTACTCAAGTGGTTTCAATTGGTGTAGCGATTTTATAATCACTTGATACACCCCTAAGCAGAACGTTAGGGGCATCCATTAAAAAAGGCGCTTTAAGCGCCTTTTTTGTTTTTACTTTTTATTAAGAACACAACGTTTCTAGGTTGCCGCTTTCATTGCTGCGGTAAATTGAGCAAGTTTTGTCAGTAACGTGACTTCATCATGTTGATGAGCTTCGATAATTTTAACCACGGCAGAACCAGATATCGCGCCTGCGGCACCGGCTTTGATGGCCGCGCGTACTTGCTCTGGTTCGGCAATACCAAAACCTAATAGTGGCGGTGGGGCATTAAATTCGACCAACTGTGCCAGAATATTCTCAATTGGCACACCGGCTTTTGATTCAGTACCCGTTACGCCGGCACGAGATAATAGGTAGGTATAACCTTCACCTTGTTCACTGACCAGTTTTAAGGTGTCAGCATCAGCATTAGGCGGTGCGATAAAGATAGGTGCGATACCATGTGCTTTTGCGGCTAAACTAAAAGGTTTTGACTCTTCAACCGGCACATCGGCAATCAATACCGAATCTACACCAGCAGCTTGTGCTTTGGCATAAAATGAATCGATACCATTAGCAAATACTAAGTTGGCATATAGCAATAATCCGATAGGCAGATCAGGATATTGCGCGCGTATTTTAGCGATAATGTCAAAGCAATCGCTTTGTTTAGTTCCAGCGGCTAATGAGCGTAAGTTAGCACCTTGTATTACTGGGCCATCAGCTAATGGATCTGAAAAAGGAAAACCTAATTCAAGTGCATCAGCACCATTATCAACTAAGGTTTGAATGATCTTTAACGATAATTCAGGGCTCGGATCGCCAATGGTGACAAAAGGAACAAAAGCACCTTGATTTTGTGCCTTAAGTGCAGCAAATTTTGCTTGATAACGGTTACTCATTGCCGCTCTCCTGTTGTTTTTGTTTCGTTTCTAAAATATCTGCCACAGTGAAAATATCTTTGTCACCACGGCCTGATAAATTAACCACTAAAATGGTCTCTTTAGTCGCTTCTTTTGCCATGCGAACTGCGTAAGCAAGTGCATGCGCTGATTCTAATGCCGGAATGATACCTTCACAGCGAGCGAGGGTTTGGAACATCTCTAACGCTTCATCATCGGTTGCTGATTCATATCGTGCACGACCAATGGCATTTAAATGTGCATGTTGCGGGCCTACCGAGGGGAAATCAAGCCCGGCAGAAACAGAATACGACTCTTCAATTTGACCATCACTGTTTTGCATTAACGGTGATTTCATGCCAAAGAATATACCGGTTTTACCGTGTTTAAGCGGCGCGCCGTGCATTGCCGTATCAAGTCCTTTTCCTGCCGGTTCAACACCAATTAATTCAACTGATGGTTCGTCAATAAAGTCGGCAAACATACCAATAGCATTTGAGCCTCCGCCAACACAGGCGATGACAGCGTCAGGTAAACGGCCTTCTTTTTCAAGAATTTGTTTTTTGGTTTCTTCCCCAATAATACGCTGAAATTCGCGCACAATTGTCGGGAAAGGATGTGGCCCAGCAGCGGTGCCGAGTAAGTAGTGAGCTTTATCATAACTTGCTGACCAGTCGCGCATGGCTTCGTTACAGGCATCTTTTAGGGTTGATGAACCTGAAGTCACCGGAATCACTTCAGCACCCATTAATTTCATTCGAAATACATTTGGCGATTGACGTTCAATGTCTTTAGCGCCCATGTAAACTCTGCATTTTAAGCCTAAAAGCGCACAGGCTAGGGCAGTGGCTACGCCATGTTGACCAGCACCTGTTTCTGCGATGATTTCTTTTTTACCCATACGTCTTGCTAACAACGCTTGACCTAACACTTGGTTGGTTTTGTGGGCGCCACCATGGAGTAAGTCTTCACGTTTTAGGTAAATTTTTACCATTGGATTTGGACTTAAATTACGGGTAAGTGTTAGCGCTGTTGGGCGGCCTGCATAGTTTTTCAGCAGGTCGGTAAATTCAGCGATAAAGCTTTCATCTTGTTGCGCGTCAATAAAGGCTGTTTCGAGTTGTTTTAATGCAGGCACTAAAATTTGCGGTACATACATACCACCGTATTCGCCGAAATAAGGGTTAAGCTTGAGCTCGGTCATAAATGTTCCCTTTGAGTAATCGTATATTCATGTTGATTCGTTGTTCGTTGTTCGTTATTCAATGTTAATTGCGGCGTAACTGGGCAAATGCAGCGTTCAGTTTTTGATGGTCTTTATGGCCAGGAGCTGATTCTACTCCTGAATTTAAGTCGACCCCATAAAATCCCTGTTGGCTGGCAAGATAAACATTCTCTGCGGTTAACCCGCCGGCCAAGATGGCGTCTTGTTTATTACCAATATTGGCTTGCCAGTTAAATGTTTTTCCGGTGCCACCAAATTGCTGTGCAGATTTGCTGTCGTACAAATAACGATCGGCCCCGGCAGGTTTTGGACTCACTTCACCGCTCTGACTGTCAATTGCAATGGCTTTCCAAATCTCGGTGCTAAGTTGCTGCTCAGTCAGTAATGTTTTTAACTCTTTAATTTCAAGTTCTGTTTCATCGCCATGTAGTTGCACTGCAAAAAGATCCAGTGTTTTGGCTAAAGCTGCGATATCAGTAACGGCATGATTAACAAACACGCCGACCATGTTTAATCCAATATGATGTTGCTGCATTTGGGCGACTAAGTCACTTGCTTGTGCTGGCGTTACAGCTCTGGGTGATTTAGGATGAAATATTAATCCTCCAAATACTGCACCAGCTTGTGCCACTGCTGCAATATCGTCAATTTGAGTCAAGCCGCAAACTTTATTATTACCATAAATCAATTGTCTACAGGCTAAATCAATATCGTCTTGCGCCATTATTGAGCTACCGACAAGGTAACCGTCAACTAATGGGTTTAAGCGACACACTTGCTGATGATAATAAATCCCTGACTCACTGATCACCACTCTGTCAGCGGGGATTTGCGGTGCTAATAATTCTGTGGTGGCAAGGTCGGTACTCAAGTCGCGTAAATTACGGTTATTAATACCAATAATCGGCGCGTTTAGATCAATCGCTCTAACTAATTCTGCTTCGTTACTGACTTCAGTTAAGCAATCTAAGTGATACTTTGCCGCTTCGTTTGCTAACAATCGATATTGTTGATCATCAAGCACTGACAGCATCAGTAAAATGGCATCAGCGCCTTGGTGAGCCGCTAATTTCACTTGGTAAGGGTCGACAAAGAAGTCTTTACAAATAATCGGCTGAGTCACTCTAGCGCGCACTTTAGGAATGTAGTCCATGTCACCTTGGAAAAATTCTTCGTCGGTTAACACTGAGATGCCTGCAGCATATCGAGTATAAATATCAGCAATAGCTTCTACATCAAAGTCGGCGCGGATCAGTCCTTTTGAAGGGCTGGCTTTTTTACATTCAAAAATAAACTGAGCATTCGGCGCTTTCAACGCATCAAATAAGCTACGATCTGATATTTTAGGTTGTAAGCTAGCTTCGGGGAAACGCAATTTAAGTGCGCTAATGTGCGCGACTTTAGTTGCAACGATGCGGGTTAATACATTATTTTCTGGCTTACTCATGGTGTTCTCCTGCTTGGCTCACGGCAGCTAAATCGGTTAATAAGGTGAAGGCAGCGCCACTGGCAAGGGTTGCTAATGCTAGCTGTGTACCGGCTTGAACTGAGTCGCACACACCACTGATATACAAAGCACAACCTGCGTTAATGGCCACAGCATCTCGGTGAGCAGGGAGGCCATTACCTTGTAAAATAGCTTGCGTTATGAGGGCATTGTCTGCCGGTTCGCCGCCGGTGAGTTGCTCGATACTTGCGCGCTTAACCCCTAGATCTTCAGGGCTAAGTTGGTAAGTACGCACCACACCGTCTTTTAGTTCTGCCACATAGGTATTGTCATGCAATGCCACTTCATCTAAACCACTACCATGTACCACCATGGCGCGTTTTACCCCCAAAGCATGGAGCACATGTGCGATAGGCTCGATCAGTTCAAGTGTGTAAACACCTAGAAGCATAAATTCTGGGCTTGCAGGGTTTATTAACGGTCCTAGCACATTAAAAATGGTCCGGGTTTTTAACGCTTGTCTAACCGGCACAGCATGTTTTACTCCGCCATGGTAATGCGGCGCAAATAAGAAACACAAACCAAGTTTATCTAAACACTGGCTTGCGGCATCTGGTGCCATGGTGAGTGCAATACCGAAATGGGATAATAAGTCAGATGAGCCAGACTTACTCGATACACTGCGATTACCATGTTTTGCTACTTTAGCGCCAGCTGCAGCGGCAACAAAAGCGGCTGTAGTGGAAATATTGATGGTGTTATGTCCATCACCACCGGTACCGACAATATCAACAATGCCGCTTTGTTTTGAGGCATCACTGCGTGGGAAGGGTTTAGCGGCTTGCCGTAATGCGTCTGCCGCTCCGGCTATTTCATCAATGGTTTCGCCACGCATTTTTAGCGCCACTAACATCCCTGCCATGGTGGCAGGTTGCATATCCCCTTGAATAATCGCGCTAAAAACTTGTGTCATTTGTTCACGAGTTAACGCAGTACCTTGATAAAGGCGGTCGAATAAAGTTTGCAGATTATCCATTATTCTCCTCCAGTAAAGGCGTGGTCTTGGGTTAAATACGCTAATGTTTGCGTCAGCAGTTGGCTACCTAAGGTGGTTAAAATCGATTCTGGATGAAACTGAAAGCCTATTGCTTGATGTTGTGGATGCAATATTGCCATCGGCATATCATCGGTAGTGGCAATGATTTCTAAGCAGTCAGGCACCTTTGTCGCCACCAAACTGTGGTAACGAGCCACTGGTAATGGTGAGGGCAAATTGGCAAATACGCCTTGACCATTATGGAAGGTGGGGCTGGCTTTACCGTGAACCACAAATGGTGCTCGTTCTACTTTACCGCCATAATATTCGACCATAGCTTGATGACCTAAACAAATGCCCAACATTGGAACTTTGCCGGCTACTTTACCAATCAGTTCCATCATGCAGCCCGCTTCATGAGGGGCCCCTGGGCCTGGTGATAATACCAAGGCTGCTTTTGAGGTTTCATTAATAAGCTTTTGTGCAACATAATCGGCGCTGACATCATTACGGTAAATGATGACTTCACAACCAAGGCTGCGGAATTGATCGACTAAGTTGTAGGTGAATGAGTCAAAGTTATCCAGTAAATAGAGTTTCATGCGGTTAGTCGCTTGGTTACTGGCTTGTGTGGTTGCAGTGCTCATAGGCCACCTCCCATCTTTATTGCTGAGATAACCGCTTGGGCTTTTTGACGAGTTTCATCGGCTTCGGCTTGCGGGTCTGAATCAAACACCACGCCAGCACCTGCTTGTATATGAGCAACCCCATTTTTAACAAAGGCTGAACGGATAACAATGCAGGTATCCATGTCGCCAAGACCATTGAGGTAACCTACAGCGCCACCATAACTGCCGCGACGAGCTTGCTCTGCTTGGCGAACTAATTGCGATGCACGTACTTTTGGCGCGCCCACTAATGTTCCCATGTTCATGCAGGCTTGATAAGCGTGCAGGGCATCTAAATCTGAGCGTAATTGACCGGTGACGCGACTGACTAAATGCATCACGTGCGAATAACGATCAACTTTTAACAGTTCGGCCACTTTACGGCTACCGCTTTGGCTGATGCGAGCAATGTCATTGCGGGCTAAATCGACTAGCATTAAATGTTCAGACAATTCTTTCTTATCTAAACGTAGCTCGAGCTCTATACGACTGTCTAGGTCAAAATCAATCTCACCTTGGGCATTTTTACCGCGCTTTCGGGTGCCAGCAATGGGATACACTTCAACTTGGTTACTGGCCGCATCGTATTTCAGGGCACTTTCTGGCGATGCGCCAAATAAGGTGAAATCAGGACCTCTGAAATAGAACATATACGGACTAGGATTGGTTAAGCGCAAAGCCCGATACGCCCCAAGGGTATTCGGACAAGGTAGACTGAAACAACGTGATGGCACCACTTGGAAAATATCACCGGCGACAATATGTTCTTTTAAATCAATCACGGTCTGCTTAAATTGCTCGTCGGTGATGTTAACTTCTTCGTCGGTTGTCACTGGCGTTAATTGAGCAATATCACCTAGTTCAGCGCATTGTTCGGTAACGTGTTGCAGTTGCAAGGCTAATTGCTCTGCAATGATGTTATCTTGACCGAATTGGTGGCTGACAATCTCAGCTTGCTGAGTTTGATGGTCAATTAAAATAAGTGTCTCAGCTAGATAAAATAAATAGTCAGGGCAATCATTATGCGCATTGGGCGCAGCAGGGAGTGGCTCGACGGTATCAATTAAGTCATATGCTAATACGCCACCTAAAAATAAATCTTCAAATTTAAGCGGATTATTGGTTTGAATGTGCTTGATAAACATTCTTAAGCCATCAAGAGGCGATGTTGACTTTAACCGTGCATCTTCATCTTGTAACTCGGTGGCTTTTTGCAGCGTCACGATGAGAGTATCATTATCTCGTTGTTGCTGTGCATCACCGAAGAAGTTCGCTATTGGCGCTAACAATGCGGCACCATTTTGAGTTAATGCGCTAAAGCTAAGCTGATAACCGTCGCAACGAATCATCATTGCCGCATGGGTGAGGACGATACTTTTTAAATGGTCTTTACTTTCGACCTCCGCAGACTCTAACAGCATGGTATGCGGCGCGTTATTAGTCACTTGCTGATACAGTTTTAGCGGATCTGTATGGTAGGTTAGTGCCTGCTTTTGCGTGGTAACCTGAGCGAGTTGGTTTGGTGTAGTCACTGTTGTCGTCACTATGTCGCCGCTCCTTGTATCATGTTTATTTATCATCTATTGGCCTCTAATATTGTGTAACCCGAGTGACTAATTTTGCATGGGCCAGATAACAAGAAAGCCCACATTTCTGCGGGCTTTTTGGTAAAATCTTGTCTCTTAAAAATGAGCACAACGCTTCACACCACCCGTTAATTTGGGAAGTGCCACCACCAAGTAATGTGTAATGAAGCTAAAGAATGTGTCATTGTTAATCGCTATGTTATGTCTTTGTTTAATGCCTATAGGAAAACCCAGCTGGAGAGTAATGTCAATTGAATATTTCTCAAAAGCCATTAAAAAATGACAACCAGGATAACGAGAGGCTAATTATTGAGCGCTTTAGGTGGCTTGTGTATAAATAATTCATCAATTGCCATCATTTATTCATAAATCCAAGCAGTATTTTTATCGCTACTCTTGTACAATAAGCACATGATTACAGAGACTCTCCTGGCCGATCTTCATAGCCACACGACCGCATCAGACGGTCAATTAACACCAACCGAATTATTAACTCGCGCTATTGAAAAAGGCGTCGAGATGTTTGCTATTACTGACCACGACACAGTCGGAGGGTTAGCAGAAGCGCATCTTGCCAATCAAGCGCACGCCACACCATTAGTGTTAATTAATGGTTGTGAGATTTCAACGCGTTGGAACAGTTTTGATATTCATATTGTCGGTTTAAACTTAGATATCGGCCATATTGGATTATTAGACTTTTTAACTCACCAACGCCAATTGCGTGAAGTGCGTGCCCAAGAAATTGGCGAGCGTTTAGCTAAGGCCGGGATTGAAGGGGCTTATGACGGCGCAAAAGCAATTGCTGGCGACGCCGCACTTAGTCGTGGCCATTATGCAAGATGGTTAGCTGATAATGGTCATGCGACAGATATGCCTAGCGTGTTCAAACGTTACTTAGCGCGCGGAAAAACCGGTTATGTGCCTAATAATTGGGGCGACATGGCCAATGCGATAAACCACATTCATCAAGCGGGTGGCGTTGCAGTCTTGGCTCACCCTAGTGGTTATAAATTATCGGCCAAATGGCTTAAGCGCTTAGTACGTGAATTTGCAGAGGCCGGTGGCGATGCGATGGAAGTTATTCTAGGTCAGCAAACATTGGATGATCGTAATAATCTTATCGCATTAAGTAAGCAAAATAACCTACTTGCTTCTGTGGGGAGCGATTTCCACTTCCCCAGTAATTGGATCGAGCTAGGTAAAAACTTATTCCAACCTCAAGGTGTGGAATGGGTTTGGCAATCACAACATTGGACGGAAAGAGCATGAGTCAATTTTGGTATATTCATGATGAAAACCCACAAGCAAGGTTAATAAACCAAGCGGTGGCGATTCTTAAACAAGGTGGAGTCATTGTTTACCCAACAGACTCTGGTTATGCATTAGGCTGTATGATTGGCGAAAAAAATGCCATGACGCGCATGGCGCGTATTCGCCAGATTGAAAACGACACCAATTTTTCATTAATGTGTCGTGATTTATCTGAGCTGGCTAATTTTGCCCGGGTTGATAATCAAGCATATCGTTTATTAAAAAGCTGTATGCCTGGGCCATATACGTTTATTTTCAAAGCCACTAAAGAAGTGCCGCGCCGGTTACAATGCGATAAAAAACGCACCATAGGTATCCGCGTGCCTAATAATGTTATTGCATTGGCGTTACTTGAAGCATTGGGTGAGCCGATGATGACCACCAGTTTGGTTATGCCAAATGAGCAATTTGCTGAGTCAGACCCTGAGCATATTCGCGACATTCTCGATCACTTAGTCGAAGGTATTATTCATGGCGGCTATTTGCCTGAAAATCAAACGACTGTGATTGATATGTCTGAAGATGAGATGGTGATATTACGTCATGGTGCTGGCGATACCAGTGCATTTGAATAACCACAGGTGACCATGGTTGATGAACCGTCAAGGATAAATATGCAAGGTAGCCAGCAGAGCCTGCCATTGGCAGTGGTTCGTGGCCAAGTACTTGATAGCATGCCACTAGACTTGTTTATTCCGCCTGAGGCCTTAGAAGTGTTTCTTGAAACCTTCGAGGGCCCGCTGGATTTATTGCTGTATCTTATTCGCAAACAAAAATTGGATGTGGTTGATTTACCCATTCAACAAATTACCCAGCAATATTTACTCTATATTGAGATCCTGACTGAAGCACGGATTGAGCTGGCGGCTGATTATTTAGTGATGGCCGCAACCTTAGCTGAAATTAAGTCACGTTTGCTTTTGCCTAAAATGGCCAGTGAAAATGATGAGGAAGAAGACCCTCGCGTGGTACTGATCCGGCAATTAAAAGCCTATGAAGTGATAAAGCAAGCTGCTGCAGATATCGATGCATTACCACGGATTGAGCGAGATGTATTACAAGCATCTGTGAGTGCAGCTCCAGACATTAAACCTGTCACTGTGCCTCCTGAAGTGTCGCTGGTGGATATTGCCCGCGCGTTTGGTGAAGTGTTGAAACGCATTGATGCCAATGAAGATCATCATGTTAAGCGCGAACAGTTATCAACCCGCGAGCGTATGAGCCAAATTTTAGCCAAGTTATCCAGTACCGAATTCATTGGTTTTGAGTGTTTGTTTGATGTCAGTGAAGGTCGAGCCGGTGTGGTCGTGAGCTTTTTGGCACTTATGGAGCTGGTCAAAGAGTTACTGGTTGAATTAGTACAAAATGAACCTTTCTCGCCCATTTATGTAAAAGCCTATTAATCAAGCTCAACGCTATGAGCAAAACACATGACAAGTTTGACATAACGGACTTAACATAACGCAAATATTAACGATTTATCCCTCTCTTTTATTCAAAGTTGAGGTTAACGATATTCGAAGAGATCCATGAAGCCAATTAATCCTACACAGCTAAAGCAACTTATCGAAGCCAGTTTATTTGTCTTAGCTAAGCCATTGTCAGTTAACGCTATCAAAGAAACTGTGTTGGCTGACTTTAGTGTGTCGCGCTCGCGCATTCAGGAAGTGCTTGATGAATTACAACTAGATTATCAAGAGCGTGGGGTGCAACTAGTGAAAGTTGCCAGTGGTTATCGCTTCCAAACTCAGGAAATGCTCAGTCCTTACTTGCAACCTCTGTGGCAAGAGAAATCTCCTAAGTATTCACGTGCAACCCTGGAGACCTTAGCGGTTATTGCTTATCGACAACCGGTAACACGTGGCGATATTGAATACATCAGAGGCGTGGCTATTAGCAGCCATATCATAAAAAGCTTAGTCGATCGCCAGTGGATTAAAGTAGTGGGCCATAAAGAGGTACCTGGTAGGCCTGCGTTATTTGCCACCAGCAGTGTATTTCTCGATTACTTTAATCTTACCAAGCTAGCCGACTTACCAGCCTTAACTGATGCCGACTCTTTACATGCTTTATTTGAAAAAGCACAGCTAGGCATGGACAATCAATCTGATCTTGAAATCGTCGTTGATCCAGATAACGATGACGTCGTTACCCTTGATGAGGTATCTGACCCAGATGGAGCTATTAAGTTTGATGAACAAGATGGCGCGGTTAACAATGACATTGATCCTGACAATCAAAACGATAATAACCCTTCGCATCAGCCACATCATTAATTAAGCATGTGATATAACCCTTATCGGTAACATCTTGGTGAACCCTCTAGCGCTATTTCGTTTTCCTCATCAATATCTAAGAGTTGGTCTAGTCGCTTTATCACATCCACACTTTTACATGTGCCGACGGCGATTGATAATGGCCACTTTGAGGCAGATTGGCTAACATGTAATCGATAAAGCGTTGGCTGGCAAGACTTAAAAAACGCCTCGATGGGTAAACTAAAAAGACTACCGCCATATAAGGTGGGAGTTCATCAAACAATCGCACCAATTTGCCATGTTTAAAATCCTCCTGACAAATTCGCAAAGGTAAATAACCTATGCCGCGGCCAGAAAGCGTTGCTTCATAAGCGAGTTGGATACTATTGGTACACAAATTGCCTTTGACCGCTTGCATCGCATCATTTGCCAAAGGCACTTCGCTGAAGGTTTTACCATTAGGGAAGCGAAATAAAATCGAATTATATTGTTCTATGTCCTCTGGTGAATGCGGTGTTCCGGCGTTAGCCAGATATTGTGGACTGGCAACAAAATATAACTCTTCGCGAATAATCGGTTTTGCCACCATGTCTATTTCGCTAAACGTTTCTTGGACCATAAATGCAATATCGATATTGTGTCTGACCATATCGAGAGGTTCTGTGCTGCTAATAATTTCAACTGACAGCTTTGGATTTGCGTCCATAAAATTAAAAATTTTGCTGACAATGTCCATCATCTCTGGGATAGGGAAGATTAATATCCGCAGATGGCCATTGAGTTCAGCTTTGTTATCGGTGATCTCATCTAATGTCTGTGCCAAATCAGCTAGCATAGTTAAGGTTTTTTGATAGAAATGACTGCCTGCGGAGGTGAGGGTGATGGCGCGGCTTTGACGGTGAAACAGCTTTAAATTTAATGACTCCTCTAACGATTGCAAGCGTCTACTGACGGTTGACTTAGGCAAATTCAATAAGTTAGCCGCTTCAAGAATGCTGCCGGTTTCGACGATGCGGTGGAATAATGCAATGTCTTCAGTTTTCATATTGTTTGCTCTAATAATGCTTGATAAGTCAAACTCAAATAATGGGATTGATATTCCCAAATAAACCCATTTATTGCAACTATAATTCAGCGTATTGTTCGAACCAATTGTAAATTAACTGTCATCTCAAAAAGAGATGATGATGTTGTCATTACGTCAGTTTAAATCTCTGTTACCAAGGAACATAATCGATGAAATATCGCTCAACATTGCCGTTGGCATTGCTTATTTCTACTATTCTAGCTGGTTGTACGCCTGTCGAAAGCGCCGTTCAAGAAGAGCTTGTACGCCCCGTTAAATTGTTTGAGGTCGCGCAATCTTCAGGCAATACTATTCGCCAATTTCCTGCCAGAGTTGAAGCCAACAGTCGAGCACAATTATCATTTCGGATTTCAGGTCAGCTTGTCAGACTGGATCTTGTGGAAGGGCAGCAGGTTAAACAAGGTTTTTTACTGGCTCAATTAGACGATCGCGATGCGCGTAATAATTTAATGACGCGTGAAGCAGAGTACGATTTGTTGCTGGCCGATTTCAGCCGTAATCAAACGCTACTCGATCGTAAACTGATTTCACAAGCACTATTTGACAGCAGTAAAGCCCAACTTAAGTCGGCCAAAGCCGCGCTAGCAGCAGCCAATGATCAAGTGAGTTATACCCGTTTAGAAGCACCATTCAATGGCACCATTGCTAAGCGACTAGTGGATAATCACCAAATTGTTCAGGCAAACCAAGGGGTAATGACCCTGCAAAATAATCATTTGCTTGATGTCACTATTCAAGTGCCTGAAGCTATGGCAGCAGTCTTAACTCAAGATATTGCCAATGGCTTAGCGGCAAAAGTACGTTTTAGCGCAGTAGAGGGCATGTCGTTTGATGCCAAATTTAAAGAATACTCAACCCAAGTGACGCCGGGCACCCAAGCCTATGAAGTGGTGTTTTCATTACCACAACCTGACAATGTGCAATTACTGCCAGGCATGAGTGCTGAATTAACCTTAGCTACGCTTAACGAATCACCACAAGGCTTTACTGCGATTGTGCCTATTTCTGCTGTAGACAAACAAGATCAAACTGGTGAGGTGACGGTATGGCGCTATCAGCCAGATAGCGGTGACATTAATCCGGTGAAAGTGACGCTTGGTCGCGTAAGCACAGATGGTGTTGAAGTGTTGAGTGGTTTGCAAAAAGGCGACGTTATTGTTGCTGCTGGATTGTCGCAATTATCTGCAGGCATGAAAGTGAAGCCATTACGCTGGCAACGGGGAGTGTAGTTGATGAATGTTGCTGAATATTCCATTAATCATAAAGTGATTAGCTGGATGTTTGTATTTTTACTGCTTATTGGTGGCAGTGTGGCTTTTACGGGACTAGGACAATTAGAGTTTCCAGAATTTACCATTAAACAAGCGCTAGTGATCACCGCCTATCCTGGTGCATCGCCTGAGCAAGTGGAAGAAGAAGTGACCTTGCCGCTTGAAGATGCGTTGCAGCAGCTTGATGGCATTAAACATATCACTTCTATCAACAGTGCTGGGTTATCACAAATTCAGGTTGAGATTAAAGACAATTATGACAAACATCGCTTACCCCAAGTGTGGGATGAGGTGCGTCGAAAAGTAAATGACACCACAGGGGGCTTACCACCTGGTACCGCTAAGCCACAAGTGATTGATGACTTTGGTGATGTATACGGTATTTTATTGAACTTGTCAGGCAACGATTTTAGTAATCGAGAACTGAGCAACTATTCCGACTATTTACGCCGTGAGTTGGTGCTTGTTCCCGGGGTAAAAAAAGTCTCTGTTGTAGGTGATGTGACAGAGCAAGTGGTGATTGAGATTTCACAGCAAAAACTGTCAGCTCTTGGCTTAGATCAAAGTTACATCTATGGATTAGTGAACAATCAAAATGTGGTGTCTAATGCTGGCAGCATTGTGATTGGTGATAATCGTATCCGTTTACATCCCACTGGTGAGTTTAGTTCTGTAGAAGAGTTGTCTCGTTTAGTCGTCAGTTCACCGGGCAGTACTGAACTTATTTACCTTGGAGATATTGCCAATATTGAAAAAGACTATGACGAGACCCCTAATGTGCTTTATCACAATAGTGGTGAGGCGGCATTATCGTTAGGTATTGCGTTTTCTGGCGGCGTAAACGTCGTTGATGTGGGCAAGCGTGTGAGCGAGCGTTTAGTTGAGCTTGAATCGCAACGGCCGTTAGGGATGAGCCTTGATACGGTTTATAACCAAAGCTCTGCGGTTGATCATACCGTACAAGGTTTTTTGATTAACCTTTTAGAGTCGATTGCGATTGTCATCGCAGTATTATTATTATTTATGGGCCTGCGTTCTGGATTATTGATGGGCCTAATTCTGCTGTTAACTATTTTAGGTACTTTCATTGTAATGAAGGTATTGGACATTGAATTGCAGTTGATATCTCTGGGGGCGCTGATCATTGCGTTAGGTATGTTAGTCGACAACGCGATTGTGGTCACCGAAGGTATTTTGATTGGCTTACAGCGTGGTAAAACTCGTCTTGAAGCCGCCAAGCAAGTGGTATCGCAAACTCAGTGGCCATTATTAGGCGCAACTGTGATTGCCATTATTGCCTTTGCGCCAATTGGTTTGTCACAAAATGCGGCCGGTGAGTTTTGTCGTTCATTGTTTCAAGTGTTAATGATTTCTTTGTTTATTAGTTGGATTACAGCAATCACCTTAACGCCATTTTTCTGTAATTTGTTATTCAAAGAGACTTCACCACAAGCTGAACAGGTAGACCCTTATAAAGGCTGGTTGTTTACCACTTATCGTCGTTTTCTGTATTTTGTATTACGTTTTCGTCTAGTGACATTGTCAGTGGTGTTGGCGATGTTGGTCACCGCAGTGATAGGCTTTGGTCACATTAAGAACGTGTTTTTTCCCGCATCAAATACGCCAATATTTTTTGTTGATGTATGGATGCCTGAAGGGACAGACATTAAAGCCACGGAACGATTTACTGGCGAAATAGAGAAAAAGCTACTGCAAGAAAGTGAGCTTAATGACTCCGGGTTAGTGCACCTGACATCTGTCATCGGTCAGGGTGCCCAGCGTTTTGTGTTACCTTATCAGCCTGAAAAAGGCTATCCAGCCTTTGCTCAGCTTATCCTAGAAATGCGCGACCTAGCAGCCGTTAAGGCTTATATGCCCCAAGTTGAAAAGTTGTTAAATAGCCATTTTCCCCAAGCACAATACCGTTTAAAAAATATGGAGAATGGTCCATCACCAGCGGCGAAAATTGAAGCGCGTTTCTATGGCGAAGATCCTCAAGTGCTGCGCAGTTTAGCCGCGCAAGCGGAAAGTATTTTTAGAAACGAACCGACAATGGACGGTGTTCGCCACAATTGGCGCAACCAAGTACCACTCATCCGTCCACAATTACAAAATGCTCAAGCACGTGAAACCGGCATCAGTAAACAAGATTTAGATAATGCCTTATTGGTTAACTTTAGCGGTAAACAAATTGGCTTGTATCGTGAAACCAGCCATCTATTACCGATTGTTGCTCGTGCACCAGCAGCAGAACGGCTTCAAGCGGATAGTTTATGGAAGATGCAAATCTGGAGTACAGAGAACAATACCTTTGTCCCAGCAACACAAGTCGTCAGCGAGTTCAGCACTGAATGGGAAAACCCTTTGGTGATGCGCCGTGATCGTATTCGTATGTTGGCTGTCTTGGCAGATCCTAAACTGGGCTCTAACGAGACTGCAGACTCAGTGCACAAAAAAGTTAGGCATAAAATAGAGGCGATTAAACTGCCTTCCGGTTATCGCTTGGAGTGGGGCGGGGAGTTTGAATCGGCAGGCGAAGCGCAAACAGCTGTTTTTAGCTCGATTCCCATGGGTTATTTAGCGATGTTTTTAATCACAGTGTTTCTGTTTAACTCTGTACGACAACCCTTGGTCATTTGGTTTACGGTACCGTTGGCGGTTATTGGTGTATCAGCAGGGTTGTTGATATTTGATGCTCCGTTTAGCTTTATGGCATTACTTGGATTGTTGAGCCTGTCTGGGATGGTGATCAAAAACGGCATAGTGTTGGTTGATCAAATCAATCTTGAACTTGAAGAGGGGAAAGAGGCTGTATTTGCACTGGTTGATTCGTGTGTGAGTCGTGTTCGCCCTGTTATGATGGCTGCGATTACCACCATGTTGGGCATGATCCCTTTAATTAGTGATGCTTTTTTTGGTTCTATGGCGATTACCATCATCTTTGGTTTAGGTTTTGCTTCACTATTAACTTTAGTGGTGTTGCCCGTTATGTATAGCCTAGTGTTTAACCTTAAAGTGACTCGCTGATCGATCAATAATGCTATTTGATTGATTAAGGCTGCTGATACAATTGTGCCAGCAGCCTTTTTGAAGGCATTAATCTATCATTAGCGTCGTTGTACATCAGGCAGCTTAATGTATTTCTGTTATCAACAATGGCTGACTCAAAATCGGTTAGCTTTTACGCCTCCATTGGTCTTGTTCGCAAACCAATCGCCAGCTTGATATTGATGACATAGCATAGATTGATTTTGCTGCGTTTCAGTTACCTCTTATCCTTAGTTGAATGTAACTGTGGTATTTTTTGCTCACCAGCCCCATTCAGCGTATAATCTACGCACTTTTCTAATTGTATGCGCCTTAGGCGGGTACAATCCTAAAAAGACAATAAAACAAGAGTAATTAACCTTTTGTTTTTTATAAAACTTCTTTAAAGAGTCCCGCTAATGAGTGAAAAATTGCAGAAAGTCTTGGCCCGTGCAGGCCATGGCTCCCGTCGTGAGATGGAGGCATGGATTGCTGCAGGCCGAGTTAGTGTTGACGGTGAAATTTCTGGTTTAGGTGATCGTGTTGAGGCAGATGCCAAAATACGTATTGATGGCCGTGCCGTTTCATTAAAATCAGCTGACGACATTATTTGTCGTGTACTGGCATACCATAAACCTGAAGGTGAAATTTGCTCGCGCAAAGATCCTGAAGGTCGTACTACCGTGTTCGAACGTTTACCTAAAGTGCGTGATGCTCGTTGGGTTGCGGTAGGGCGTTTAGATATTAATACTTCAGGGTTACTATTATTTACCTGTGATGGTGAATTAGCTAATCGTTTAATGCATCCGTCTAATGAAGTAGAGCGTGAATACGCTGTGCGTACTTTTGGTGAAGTGCCAGAGGCTGCAGTGCAGCGTTTACGTACCGGTGTGACTTTAGAAGATGGCCCAGCCCAGTTTGATACCATCAAAGCTGCGGGCGGCGAAGGCATCAATCAATGGTGGCATGTCACCCTTCGCGAAGGACGTAATCGTGAAGTGCGTCGTTTGTGGGAGTCTCAAGACGTACAAGTTAGCCGTTTAATCCGCGTGCGTTATGGTCAAGTTGAATTGCCAAAAACATTGCCTCGTGGTGGCTGGATTGAACTGCCAATTGACCAAGTGAACTACTTACGTCAACTTGCTGGTTTAGAACCTGAGACACGTTCAATTTTAGGCTCGGACAAACACAGTGTTGCCCGTTCTAAAGTGAAAAGTGCTAAAATTCGCCGTGCAGTTCATAAGCATAAAGTGGTGGGTAATCACGGCAAACCAACGCGTCAGCGTAGCTAATACATCAGTTTTGCTTTGTTTATAGAAGGTCGCGAAAGCGGCCTTTTTTGTTATTTTTTATTGATAAAAATTATATATTGCTCGCCTACTTGTCAAAAGTTTTTTCTCAGATATGATTCTCAAAATTTACGGCCTATTGAGCTGTTATTCGACAATTTATGCGCTGCGGCGTTAATACTAATGATTAGGAATGTATGAAAAAAGTATTGGTTGGTTTATTGGTCTTGTTACTAGTAGCTTGCGCATCTGCACCGAGTTGGCAAGGTATGTCTGAGCGTGAGATCATTCAATGGAAAGCGATAGGGTTTGATTCAACCCAAGCGCAAAATTGGCGTGTCAGAGGCTTTGGACCTGCAGAATCTGATGGTTGGATAAAAGCAAACTTCACGTTAGATACGGCAACGATTTGGGCCAAAGAAGCCTTTAATGTTGAAGAAGCTCAAGTGTGGAGTGAAGCCGGTTTTGAGATTGAAGAAGCGGTAACTAATCGCAGTAAAGGCTTAACACCAGTAAGAGCAAATTAATTATTTATTGTGCTAAGCACTTTGTTTTGTTGGATTTTACATCGGATTGGCGTTTTTTAAAGCGTTCAGTTTGATGTAATGAAAATTTTAGTTGCTTGGCTCAAAAAAATCAGTAAAGTGTGCCCCAAGTTAAGCCGGACGCGAAAGCAGCTTGGTTTACCTTACGTAATAACAAATTAAGTGAGTTGATATTTTTATCAAAACACGCTCAGTTTGCCCGAGTGGTGGAATCGGTAGACACAAGGGATTTAAAATCCCTCGCTGAATAAGCGTGCCAGTTCAAGTCTGGCCTCGGGTACCATTATAATCTCTAGTAATAGAGAGTGGTGTAAAAAAGCCTCAACTTATGTTGGGGCTTTTTTACGTCTGTAATTTGGTGGTTAAGGGTAACAAACGCAAAAGAAGGTGAGGGCGATAAGAGCGAACGAGCCTAGATGCTAGGGCGGACTTCATCCTACTAGTTCGCTACGTGGCTATAAGAGCGTTTGAGGTCTGAATACTACAGAGTTATAGCCTATAGCTGCTAAACATTCTAGTACTTAGACTTTTAAGGTTTTAACGCTGACTTCAGTGGTATTCGCATTCGACAGCCTGCATATCGCCCTTTAGCTACTTCAGTTATACTAGCACCTCGGCTTTTAATCTCTAGTGCCTTAGCTAATCGTTGATTAGCGCTTTTAATGTTGGCGACGCTTTAAAGCTGGGTTGATTAAATCCGTCAATCTCTATGGCTGCACCCGTTTGTGGATTACGGCCTACTCTAGGTAAGTAAAAACGCAATTCAAACGTGCCAAATTGTGGAATGTAGATTTTCTCACCTTCAGCTAAACCTTGATGAATAATGGCTAGGATCTGTTCAAGTTGTTGCTTTGTTTGAGCTTGAGGTTGGTCCATTTTATTGGCCATTGATTGGATGAGTTGCTTTTTATTCATGACAGTCTCTATAACTTAAGTACTTCAAAACCCTCTTATAACAATTCAATATCGACCTTCCTAGTTGTGTATTCATAAATTAATGTTAAGTGGTTACTTTTTATATTTACGATTAACTTTTATACAAAGAGGTAATATTTTAGTATTCACTTTTGTTGCTTAAATGTTTCGTTCATTCAAAGCGCGTTATTATTTGCCATAATGACTATACCCATTTCACTTATGTCATAAACATGACAGTATCGTGGGGTGTCGCTAATGGGGAAGAGTATGTTCAGTAAACATAAACTGTCTATAAATGTGAGCATAGTAGCCATATTGCTTTGGAGTATATCGTCATTTGTTTTGGCCGATACTGATGATATATATCCTAACTTAACTCAAAATCTGCAATTACAGTATTTGGCTGAACCTAATGCGCAGCGAGCACACTATTTAGCAATATTACAAACAGGCTCAGCTGCAAAATCATTAGAATATATCGATCTCATTCAGCAAAGTGTTGCCACTTTTTGGCGCAATAAAAAGGTGCCTATCGCATTTGATGCAATCGAAAGTTCGGCCTCGTTGCTTGAAAAAAATATCGCACTGGAACCTGCCGTCGATGATTACCTGAGTGTCATAAACGCGCTACGCAAATTAATGTGGTTATCGCAAACTCAAGATTGGCAGGCTATCACAGTTGATGCCTTGCTTCGCCCTGGCGATAGCGATCCCAATATTAAGTTAATCAACCAACGTTTGTGGCTATTAGGTGATGCCAGCGAATTACTTGCTGATGAAGTTGTGTATCAACCCGCTTCAGCGGAAAGTGTTAAACGTTTTCAGTTTCGCCATGGGCTAAAACCTGACGCCGTTATTGGTCCAAAGACCTTATTTTGGTTAAATCAAACTCCGCTTCAACTGGCTTCTTTATTAGCAAAGAGCTTTGTTGAAAAAACAGCATATTTAAGTCAATTGCCTCAACCTTATTTGTTAATTAATATTCCTGCTTTTCAAATGGTATTGGTGGATGATAATCAGGTCGTATTGTCATCGAAAGTTATCGTGGGTAAACCGGACCGGCCTACTCCGCTGATGACAGGGCAAATTTCAAATATCATTATCAATCCTACTTGGACGGTACCTCGACAGATTTTACGCCAAGATATTTTGCCGCAAATAAGACACTATGGTGACTATTTTGCCGACAAGCATTTTGATGTGTTTGATTATGAAGGCAATCGAGTTAATAAAACTGCGGAGCAATGGCAGCAAGCAGCAATAGGGCGCTTTCCTTATCGAGTCGTGCAGCGTCCTGGAGGTGATAATGCTTTAGGCCGATATAAATTCCATTTCAATAATGATCAAAGTATCTATTTGCACGACACACCCAATCGAACGCTATTTTCAAAATCACAAAGAGATTTATCATCAGGTTGTGTCCGCATTGAAAAGGTACAGCAATTAGCCGACTGGTTTGTCAACCATTTGGTTATCGATAAACGAACCTGGAATCGCTTAGAGTCTAATTATACTCAAACCCAATGGTTTGCCTTATCTGCATCTTTACCCGTGCACATGGTCTATTGGCGTGCTTGGGTGGATGAGCAATATGTTATTCAGTATCGTGATGACATTTATCAGTTAACTCCAAAGGCAGCGGTCAATTTATTAAGCCATCAAGGCGCCAGCAAAGATATTGTGCAGGCATTATCAGTTAATTAAGTAAAGTTAATGGCTGCTCACTTTGCTGCTAAGCACTTGAGCAATATCACACTCTTATATTAGCGTGCGTGTTTTTAATCTCACGCAACAGCGCCAGACTTGCATTTATGAGCATTAATGGTTAATTTATTCGCCAGCTGGATAAAAAAGCAACAACTAGTTCGATCGTGTTGTGAAGATTAAATCATGCCTCAAAGGCTGATAAGTCCTGAATTTAGATAATTAAAGTGGTGTATAAATGACAATTGAGTGCCTAACTCGTCGGCAGGTATTATTAGGCTTAAGCGGTGCCGCAGTGGTGACTCTGTTACCTAATACCGCCCAAGCAAGTCGTGCAACTATTGGGGTTAAAGATTTACGTTTTTATAATCTACATACCGGTGAAAGAAGTCAGGGAAGCTTTTGGGTTGATGGTCAATATCAATCAGCGACACTGACTGAGTTTGATCATGTATTACGTGATCATCGTCAAAATGTAGCCGCACCAATTGATAAACGATTATTTGAATATTTGTATAAATTGCAGGCTACGTTAGATAATCAAGATGAAATCCATGTTATCTCCGCTTATCGTTCACCGAAAACGAACCAAATGCTCGCATCTCGTAGTAATGGCGTAGCGAAGAAAAGTTATCACATGAAAGGCATGGCAATGGATATTGCTTTACCTGGGGTAAAAACCAAACATTTGCGTGATGCAGCCGAGTCTCTTAAGTTGGGCGGTGTTGGGTTTTATCCTCGCGATGGCTTTGTACACATTGATTGTGGTCCAGTGAGACGATGGGGTTAATAAGACAAATCTCATTAAATATCTGGTCAGTTCAGAGTCTCTCAGGTTTCAAAGTCCTTTAGGCATCTTTAGACGCTTTAAAAATAAGACATTCCCACCATCCATTGCGGTCAGATGCTGGAGGGTGAGTTACCCAGGAGCTTGTTACCGAGAGTCACTGTTTGTTTCAATCATCTGTCTTGCCTATAGCACTTTGAACTCTCGCTGAAAGATCACATATTTAATAGGATTAGTATATCTTCTTGTGGCTTGATAATGGCTGTGGTAATATCCGCGCGCTTTATTTGAGTCATCGTTGGTCGAGAATGATGACGCCTTCATACTTTATTAATTATTAAGTGAGTGACTAATGTCTTACACAATCAACGCAGTAACCCGCACAGAAATCGGGAAAGGTTCGAGCCGCCGCCTACGTCATGCCGGTAAAGTTCCTGCAGTAATTTATGGTCCAGGTAAAGAGCCTGTATCAATCACGTTCGAACACAAAGACATCATTAACATCCAGTTAAATGAAAACTTTTACACAACTGATTTAACTATCGTTGTCGATGGTAAAGAAGTTAAAGTTCGTGCAAAGGCTATCCAACGTCACGCATTCAAGCAATTAGTTGAACATATTGACTTCATGTTTGTCTAACTTTTGCTTTGAAAAAAGCGCCTAAGGGCGCTTTTTTTGTGTCTGTTTTTTACAACCCTAAAGTTTAATCAATTTCGAAGCTATAGTAGATATCCAGTGATTGACTTAAGGTACTCGATACACTTTCTAAATATAATTGTGAAAATAAGTAATAGCGCACGGTCATTTCATACCCTGGGTTAAACACGCCCACACCATATTTAATCATTAAGTCTTCGCCAATATAGCCACTCACAGCTACTTTTCCATCATCATTGGTATCAAGTTGTACATTAGAAAAACCAAATTTTTCAATGAGTCCTGTCGCTGTACTGCCAATACTATTCATTGCGCCACCATCAAATTGTGAGCCTAAACTCAGCGCTGCCCCCATCATTAATGAGTTGCTTTGTTGGTTACTTGAACTGGTAAAGCCTTTACCCGTTAAAATGTACGATAATATCTCAGCTTGTTCTTTTGCCGGATTAGAAAATAAGGTTACAACAGGGCGCATTGGTGTCCCCGTAACTCTGACACCTGCGGTTATATCGCTTTCCTTAATCTCTCTGGTTGCCTCTATATTAAGATTTGGTGATGCAGTTGGTCCAATAAATTGCACTTCACCGGTATTGATCGTTAGGGTCTGCCCCATAAACTTATAGGTACCTTTATTGACTCTAATATCGCCAAACAACATCGGTGGTTTAAATGCTTGTTGCTGAAGTACAAGGTCACCTTCTAGCTTACCCTTGAGGCCCATGCCATCAATAGTGAGGTTTTTACCTACATTGATATTTAAGTCGGCTGTGATGGCGTAAGGGCTGGTTTTAACCGTTTGTTGAGACACTGAATCATTGAATACCACATCATTTGATACGGCTATGCCTCCTTCAGCCAATGGGGTGATTTTTATTTGTCCTGAGGGAACATTCACTTTGCCTTTTATTGCGAACAGTTGGTCATCAAAGGTCATATTAATATCTGGAGAGACATTTAAGATTGCCATTGGCGGTTGAATAACCGCTAAGTTACTGCCTTTAATGTCAATATCACCACTAAATTTACCTTGTGGCCACGCTAGGGTACCTTGGGTGGTGACTTGGCCATCTCCCATATGCCACTGGCCATTGAGCTGCCCTTGCTGACCTTCAAGTGAGAGTGATAAATAGAGTTTATCAATCAATGTCGGGTTAGTTGATAAGGCCAATGCTGCATCATTGAGTTTAATATTACCTGATAGACTAGGGTCCATAAGGGTACCGGATAACATTAATCGGCTCGATAGCATGCCTTCTAAGGTTTCAAGTCTTGGGAAAAATTCTCCAAAGGGAGCGAGATTGAGCTCATTCACATTAATCGTTCCTTGTAAGGTACGATCGGGAGTGATATTAACACTTAGCTGACTTTGCCAACTGGCGATTCCGGATGAATCGAAACTTAATGAACTGGTCACTTTTTTCTCATCAAGTGACGCTTGTAATAACAGCTGCTGATAGTCGATGCTAATGGTGTTGTTTTTAGTACGGCTTAGCTTAATATTACCGGGCAGGAGTGTAAATTGAAGATTGGCCGTAGGCTTTTTAGCTTTGGCCCAATTAACTTGACTGGTTAACGCTGCTTCACCGCTCCAGTTGATTTTTTTAGATAAAATGGGCTCCAAGGTTTTACCTGGGTTACCCGTAAGCGTGATATTGGCTTGGCCAGTGTGGCCCAAATTAACATCATTGATCAAACATAATTTATTGTGTGGGTGCACTAAACAGAAGCTGCTGATGCTACCTCTATGGTTAAGTTGATCCCAGTTTGCTGTAATGGGTTTATCTTGTTGCCATTGTCCAAGGACATTACTGATACTGAACTCGGTTAAGGTGGCATTAAATTGTTGTTTATCAATATTGCTACTACTGCTAATTTGAGTATTGACGACCAAATCACCTTGAGTATTCAGTTTACTTTGCTGTTTGCTTTGGTTGCCTTCACTGATAAAAGAAATATCTGTCAGTTTATAGCTACTCCATACAAGATTGTTATTATGCAGTTCTATTCGATATTGGTGTTGTAAATAAGGACGATAGTTAGCGAGTAAATTGAGGTTATCAATTTTACTACCTTGGTAGCTCAACTTGTTAATTTGTGCGTTCACATCAACGATAGGGTCTGCACTATTGCCGCTGACATCTACTTTAGCGAAGATACTACCGCGAGCGCCTGTTAGCCACTGGCTGACATCTGGCACACTCAGTTCAGCATTGATGTCCCAGATTTTATCTGCTTGACCGTTGACGATTAATTGGGCGCCGAGAGCATTGGCTTGTAAGTTAGACGCGTTAACTGCAAAATCTTGATTTAATGAAATATCGCCCTGTAAATTCAATGGATAACCATTTAAACGTCCTGTTAAATTAGCCTGTTCAATTGCCACTTGCCATTGTTTATCCGCAAGGCTGCCCGAACTATTAAAATGACCACTGAATTTACTTTTGACTGGATTTTGCTGATTAATATAATCAATGTATTGCAACTGGATATTGTCGCTAAACACCTTAGCTTGCCATGTTATGTTATCTTGATATGACAGTTCTCCCGTTAGCTCCACATTGCCAGCCAGCGACTGCACCTTCAGCTTATTAACCGTCAGTTTTTGCTTAACGTTAACAATATCAGCACTTACCGTTAAAGGTGGATGGTAAGGCGTGGTGATCTGCCCTTCAAACTGTGCCACTTGATCTTTACTATCGCCTTTGCTGGTAAAACGGCTAATGTTGCTGGTGTACAAGGGGTTACTCAGTGGCCACTGTAAAGCTGCGTCGGTCAGTGTTACTTGGTAGTCAAGCGCAGGAGACGTGAGATCGACTTTAGCTGTGAGGTTAAAATGGCTATCACCCTTAGCAATGGCGTCGATGTGTAACTGGCTTAAGTCTTCGCTAAGTTCAAGGCTAAGTTGTTGCTGTTTAAGCCCCGGTAATTCAGGCAGATTATCGACATTTGCTGTTAGTGTTAATGCGAGCGGATAGTGGTCATGCAAAGCAATGTCACCACTAACACTGACATTACCATCATCATGCTGAATGTCGAGTTGGCTTATTCCAAGTTGAAATTGACGAAAACTGGCCGCCAATGCGATATGGTTAAAATGATCAGTTCGTTCACCCAATTTGAGCAGACTGTCTGTAGCATTAAATTGCCTAATATCAATAGGAAAAGGCATAAACACTTGTGGTAAATTCGCTAGTGGCCATGCTGTCGCTTTTGCATCAACCGTTTGTGCAGTTTGTATACTCTCCACTGGAACATTGATTGGCTTGGTTGATGCTGGTGCTGCAGGGATATCAACTATCAGGCCTTGGCTGGTAAATGATTCAACCATCAGGCCTGCGCTGTTCCAAATAGCTTGAGTCGACAGCTCATCGGCATGAAATGTCATGCTATTGACCGCAATATCAACCTGGGTTAATTTTGCTTGGCTGAGGCTAATGTTTATCGGTAATTCAAACTTAGTAAAAGGGGCTGGTAACTCAGTGGATTTATCCGCATCTTTTGCAGCAGGAATATTATCGCTGACAATGTTCACTCCTATGCTTGAAGCCATTAGGTTTGTCACACACAGCTGTTTATTCATCAGACAGGTTGGCACCCATTCCAATGTTACATTTTGAGCATTAACGCTAATGCCAGGCATTGACCATGACATGCTATGAAGGGTGAGATCGCCATTTAAGGTGCCAGAAGCGTATTCAACTTCAACATCGCTGACTAATTGGTTAACCAAGAACACCGCTGTTTTGCTGCCAAATGGCGTGCCTATGAGGACGGCAAACAACATCAATAATGCTAAAGGCACATAAATTAAGATCCGAGTATAAAGCTTAATTTGGCGCCAAATGCGTGCAGGTAAGCTAGTTGCACGCTTAGTTTTGGTATTATTATTGGCAGCGGTCGCTTGTGGCTGCTGACCTTGCTCAGAATGCTCATCTGTCATAAATCAGTCCCCATGGTTAAATGGAAACGAAACGAGCGTGCAACGGTCTCAGTTTCTTTTAAGCCAAACCCTAAGTCCATTCGGATTGGACCAATCGGTGATATCCAGTGTAAACCACCGCCAACCGATACCACGGGTTCAAACTTCTGTGTATCAAATGCATTACCCGCATCGACAAAGGTAGCAACGCGCCAAGTAGGGGTGAGATAGTACTGATATTCTACGCTGCCAACGGCCAAAAAACGGCCACCGACCACTTGTCTCGATAAGCCGCCTTCACTGTTGGTGTAGTCAATATAGGGCCCTAATTCTTGGTAACTGTAACCCCGTATACTTTGGTCGCCACCAGCAAAATAACGCAGTGATGGGGGAATGTTGGCAATATCGTTATCATTTGCAATATTGGCGCCTAAGTCAACGCGAGCAACAAATCGATGCTTATCAAATAAGGTTTCTATCCATTTAAATCGTGCTTGTAAGCGAGTGAGACGAATAGTCGATCCTACAGATGGATCTGCATATTCAATGCTGTATGTTTGACGATAGCCAGATTTAGGATCGAGGGTATTGTCACCTCGAACCGTTTTGGTGAGGTTGTAACCTAATAAATAAAATCGCGGATCGTAATCTGTATCGAGTTGATTATAAAACTCTCTTGTGGATTCAAGGGAATAACCATGCAGCCAATTACTTTTGGACCGTCGTTGACGCGTTAAGCCAATAATGTATTTTTCAGACTCTAACTGGCCAGTATTATTAAATTGACGGTTATCTGGATCATAATCTTGAGTGACACCATAGGTGTCGCGTAATAATCCTAGTTTTATTTTTAGTTGATCATCTAAAGGATGCGTTAATGGAATGGTATAGGTAGTTAAAATTTTCGGCCGTTCAGGCGACCACTCCATACTGGTTTCTTGATAATGCCCATAGCGGTTTATTTGTGGGGTACGCCAAGTCACTCGCACGCGAGGATCGATACTTTTTTCGGTACTATTACCAATATCAGCACCTAAACCGACCTCAATAAGATGGCTAGGACGAGGACTTAGTTCAACTTTAATTGGCACAACACCGGTTTCAATCTTGTCTAATTGTGGCAATACTTTGATATTACTAAAGTAACCAGTATCTAACAAATTACGATTAAACTCAGTCAAAAGTTGCGTGGCATAAGGCGCATCAGCACCAAAAGGGATTAATGCTTCGACAATATCGTCATTAAGCGTTGAACCTTCAAAGTCAACATCACCAAATAAATATCGCTTACCTGAATCAAATTCGAGGTTAATTTGGGCGCTATTTAAGTCACGATTAATGCTGATTTCTGATTTTGTGTATTGACCATCAAAATATCCTCTTGCCATTGCCAGAGTGACTAATTGTGATTTAATTGAATCGTAAACCCCGTGGTTTAAGGTGTCACCAGGTTTGATTTTTAGGCTATTAAGCCATAGCGAAAAAGTATTGTCTTCAAGCATCTCTCCCTGAAAATGAATATCAACCCACTGAATAATCACTGGTTCCCCAAGGGTGATATCGAGCTTTAGCTCCCAAGGCCCATTGTCTTTTTCGTTAACGTCAATATCTACAATAGCGTGATAGTAGCCCATAGATTCAAGCGCATCATGGGTGTTATCGTCAACTGTGAATAAAAAAGCTCGGCGTTGAACATCATTATCTGGCAAGGTACCTAAGTGAGCTGAAATATTATTTTCAATTTGTTTGTTAACGCCATTAACGTTAATCGTTAGCCAATTATTATCAGCCAGCACAAAGCCTGACATCAATAATGTCAACGAAAGTAATAGAAACTGACTAAATTTAAGGCGTTTTGTCGGCAAATTAAGCTAATTTTTCCAAAAGTGATCATGATGACTATTGTCGCTACAAAGTCTAAAAGTCGCAAGGATATGATTGAAATTACAACCACAAATGGTTACAAAGATAAACCACTTTCAAGGACTTGCCTAACATGAATAAATTATATTTAACGATTGCAGTGTGTTTATGCTTAACCGCAAATATCTGTGCAGCCACAGATGATAAGCCTTTTTCAATTGCCATCCATGGCGGCGCGGGAACCATTTCTGCTGCCAGTTTAAGTCCTCAACAAGAAAAAGCTATTCGCGATAAACTCAAACAGGCTGTTGATACAGGCTATAAGGTGCTAGATAAAGGCGGTAATAGTCTTGATGCGGTTCAAGCGGCAATTAATGTGTTAGAAAATAGTCCATTTTTTAATGCTGGTGTTGGCGCGGTTTATACTTTTGACGGCGGCCATGAACTAGATGCCTCGGTAATGGATGGTAACACCATGAATGCTGGAGCCGTTGCGGGGGTTAAACACATTAAAAACCCAATTGATTTAGCTCGAAAAGTGATGGAAAAATCACCTCACGTGATGCTATATGGCCAAGGGGCAGAGGAGTTTGCATTAACGCAACAATTTAGGTTGGTGTCTAATAGCCATTTCGACACGCCTCATCGTTATGCACAATTGCTGGATGCCAAAGCGAGCATCATTGAAGCTGAGCGCGTAAATGGTGGTGATCACCAGGCGTCAGTTGCCCAGTTACCTGCTAACTACAAATACGGCACAGTCGGCGCAGTGGCGCTTGATAAACAAGGCAACCTTGCCGCCGGAACATCAACTGGCGGCATGACGGCAAAACGTTTTGGCCGCATTGGTGACTCACCGGTTATTGGTGCTGGAACCTATGCTGAAAATGGTGTTTGCGCCATATCAGCGACGGGTCATGGCGAATATTTTATTCGCTATCAAGTGGCAGGCGACATATGCGCTAAAGTCAAATACCAACAGAAATCGATTATTCAAGCGGCCGATGAGGTCATCAATCAACGCTTGCTCTCGGCTGGGGGAACTGGAGGAGTGATAGCGATTGATCAACGTGGCAATATCGCGACACCATTTAATACAGAAGGGATGTATCGCGCCACACGAAGTAAAGGCCAAGCTGCAACCGTTATGATTTGGCGTGACAAGTAAGTATTACTGCGCTGAATTGACTTAGGTTTATCAAATAGATTCATCAAGTCAGTTCATGACGTGGTTAATGCAGTGGGCTAATACCATTGATTAGTAAATCGATTAGTGCAATCGGTTATATTTTCTATCTCCTTAGCCATTATTGACTAAACTTAATCAAGTTAGTACCCGAGAGTTGATTCCTTATGAATTGCTTGACGGGGTTTATTAAACACGTAGTTAATTAGCGTGTAATAGGGGGCAACATGGATTCAATAAAAATTAAAGATTATATGGATAAGCATCCAGTATTATTAACTGCAGATATGTCACTGGCTATTGCGGTTGAAAAACTACTCGCCAGTAATAAAAATGGTGCTCCGGTTGTTGATCATATCGGTCAATTAGTGGGCTTTCTATCTCAACAAGATTGTTTATCTGTGATGCTAAAAAGCAGTTACCATTGCGATATGACCAGTACAGTAAAAGATTGCATGAAAAGCCCTGTATTGTCGGTGACGCCCGATGAAAGTATATTGGAATTAGCGGATCAAATGTTAGGCGCTAAACCGAAGATTTATCCTGTAGTGAGTGCAGGAAAAGTCATTGGAACGATTAATCGGACGAATGTTCTTAAGGCGATGAATATTTATATGCAACAGTGTTACTTATCTCCAATATAACAATCGTTAAAATCAATACCATTCTGCTGTTTTCCTTGCTAGGATCGCTTTTTTTGATGTAAGCAAGGGAATCAGATTTGAATTCGGACCTTCACCCGCTATCTAAGGCGTATCTCAATCTTTGTTATCAAACCGACGCCGCTAAAATTCGACGTCGTTTGTATCGTGTCAATAAAGAAGCCGAGTCTGAAAAAAAATCCCAAACGTTAGCGCAGTTAACTGAAGCTGCGCAGCAAGCCTATGCCAAAGCGCAGTTGCGCTTACAGTCTCGACCGGTTATTCATTACCCAGACGAACTGCCTGTGTCACAAAAACGTGATGATATCGCTTCTGCCATTGCCAATAACCAAGTGGTCATTGTCGCGGGTGAGACGGGATCGGGTAAAACGACTCAGTTACCTAAAATTTGTCTTGAACTAGGCTTAGGCACTCGTGGCTTAATTGGCCATACTCAACCTCGTCGTCTAGCCGCCCGTAGTGTTGCCAACCGTATTGCTGATGAACTTAATAGCCCTTTAGGTGATATTGTTGGTTTTAAAGTTCGCTTTGCAGATGCTCTGAGCGACAACAGTTATATCAAACTGATGACCGATGGTATTTTGTTAGCGGAACTCACTTCAGACCGATTTTTAAACCAGTACGATGCGATTATTATCGATGAAGCGCATGAACGCAGTTTAAACATTGATTTTATTTTAGGGTACCTAAAGCAAGTATTAAAAAAACGTCCTGATTTAAAAGTCATTATTACTTCCGCAACCATCGATGTAGACCGTTTCTCAAAACATTTCAATAACGCGCCAGTTATTGAAGTATCGGGGCGTACCTTTGACGTTGAAACGCGTTACCGTCCTTTAGTTCGCGATAGCGATGAAGATTTAGATGTCAGCGATGGTATTTTTGCTGCTGTTGAAGAGCTCATGGCGGCAGGGCCCGGCGACATTTTAATTTTTATGAATGGTGAGCGTGAAATCCGTGATACAGCTGATTTACTCAATAAACAGCAATATCGCGATACTGAAGTATTACCACTATATGCGCGCCTTTCTTACGGTGAGCAATCTAAAGTGTTTAAAAGTCACATTGGTAGGCGCATTGTACTGGCCACTAACGTTGCTGAAACCTCATTAACTGTTCCAGGGATCCGTTATGTTATCGATCCCGGAACCGCTCGCATAAGCCGATATAGTTACCGGACTAAAGTACAACGTTTGCCGATAGAACCTATTTCCCAAGCCAGTGCTAATCAACGTCAAGGACGTTGCGGTCGTGTAGGCCCTGGTATTTGTATTCGACTTTACGATGAAATGGATTTTATTCAGCGCCCAGAATTTACCGATCCTGAAATTTTGCGGACTAATCTTGCCTCGGTGATTTTACACATGTTGGCGATTGGTTTGGGTGACATTGGCGGATTTCCATTTATTCAGCCACCGGATCAAAAACATATTCGTGATGGTTTTTTATTGCTTGAAGAGTTACAAGCAGTGAAGAAATCAGGTAATGATTTAGTGTTAACCCCGTTGGGCAAAGATTTAGCTAAAATTCCACTTGATCCTCGTTTAGCTCGAATGGTTATTGAAGCGAACAAATTAGGCTGTTTGCATGAAGCATTAGTGATTACCTCTGGTTTATCTATCCAAGATCCGCGTGAACGTCCTGTGGATAAAAAACAAGCAGCTGATGAATGTCATCGTCGCTATGCCGATAAAGACTCTGATTTTGCCAGTTGGGTTAAGTTATGGGACCACGTTAAAGATCAAAAGCATGAGTTGTCAGCCAGTCAGTTTAGAAAACAATGTCGCGATGAATATCTCGCCTATCTACGCGTGCGTGAATGGCAAGATTTATATACTCAAGTGAAACAAGCTGTTCATGAATTGAAATGGCGTATTAATGACAGTGCAGCCAGTTATGAACAGTTACATCGAGCATTATTATCGGGCTTGTTAAGTCATGTTGGTTTTAAAGGCGAGAACAACGAGTATCTAGGGGCGCGTAACCGTAAGTTCTTTGTGTTTCCGGGGTCGCCTTTAGCCAAAAAAGGTCCTAAGTGGATTATGGCCGCAGAGTTGACTGAAACGTCACGATTGTTTGCCCGTTGTTGCGCTAAAATTGATCCTGAATGGTTGGAATCGCTTGCGAGCCATTTAGTGAAAAAGAATTATCTTGAACCGCATTTTGAAGCCAAAGCAGCAAGTGTTATCGCACTTGAGAACCAAGTGCTTTATGGCTTAACTATCGTTAATCGCCGTCGAGTGCAATATGGGCCTATTGAGCCTATTGAAGCTCGAGAGATTTTTATTCGTAGCGCCTTAGCAGAAGGGCAGTTACAGACTAAAGAAGCTTTTTTTGTAAATAACCAGCAGCTACTCAATGACATTGAAACACTAGAGCATAAGTCTCGTCGTCGAGATATTTTAGTCGATGAGCAAGTGCTGGTGGATTTTTATGAACCCTTGATCCCTGCAGGTATTTTTAACGCGCCGTTGTTTTTTGCGTGGTGGAAAAAAGCTCGCCAACAAACCCCTGATTTACTTGATTACAGCCAAGCCTTGTTAATGCAGCGAAGTGCCGAGCATATATCGGCGCTTGATTTCCCTGATATATGGCACAAAGGGAATTTAGCCTTAACTGTGAGCTATCATTTTGAACCTGCTAGCGCTGATGACGGAGTCTCTGTACATATTCCTGTTGCACTGATCAACCAAATTGACGACAGTGATTTTGATTGGCTTGTACCGGGATTACGACAAGATAAACTCATTGCGTTGATCAAGTCACTGCCGAAAAATTTACGCCGTAATTTTGTGCCTGCTCCAGACTATGCCCGAGCATGTTATCAAGCGATGAAACCGTTTGAGTTATCGATGCTCGATTCTATGTGTAAACAGTTACTGCGTATGAGTGGTGTACGCATATCGGCTGATGATTTTGATTTAACGCAACTAACAGAACATCTTAAGATGAACTTTAAGATTGAAGATGATCAAAGTCGTTTAGTCGCCCAAGGCCGTGATTTAGAAGCGTTAAAAGGTCAGTTACAAGGGGTAGTTGCCAAAGCTATTCGTAAAGTGGCTGATAAAGGCATTGAGCAACAAGCTTTAACTAGCTGGTCGTTTGGTGATTTACCGGTTCAATATCAGCAGCGTAAAGGTAATTACGAAGTAAAAGCGTATCCTGCCTTAATAGACAATAAAACGGATGTGGCGATCAAGCTATTTGATGATGAACACGAAGCTAAGCGCCATCATCGAGTAGGCCTGCGTCGGTTGTTATTGATTAATATCCCATCGCCAGTGAAGCACTTACAGCAAGCATTACCTAATAAAGCTAAGCTTGCAATGTACTTTAATCCCTTCGGCCAAGTGCAGATATTAATTGAAGATATTATTAATGCCGCGGTGCAGCAGTTATTGGATAAAAAGCAACTCGATATTCGCAATGAACAGCAGTTCGAGCAAGCAAAAAATTGGGTTCGCCAAGAGCTTAACCCAACTGCTGAGCAAATAGCATTAAATGTTGAGCAAATATTAACTATTTATCAACGTGTTAAGAAGCGTTTAAAAGGTAAAATTAGCCTGGATATTGCCTTTGCGATGAGTGATATTCAAACTCAGCTTGATAGTCTGGTTTATAAAGGCTTTGTTGAGGATTGTGGTTGGCAACGCTTAACCGATGTGAGCCGTTATCTCAGAGCCATTGAAAATAGACTCGATAAGCTACCTGTTGACCCAACACGCGATCGATTACACATGCATAGCATTGCTAAAGTACAAGAGGCGTTAACGGCGCAATTAGCTAAAGTGCCGCGTTCACAAGCAATACCTGAAGCATTGATTGAAGCTCGCTGGATGATTGAGGAGTATCGAGTATCATGTTTTGCCCAAGTGCTAGGCACAGCTTATCCTATTTCAGAAAAGCGAGTATTGAACCATATTAGCCAAATATAATTGTTGAGAATAATATTATCGCCGATGCCATGCATCGGCTTTTTTATGTAAAACTGAAAGTGTTTCATTTATTTTTGCTAAAAATGGGGTTTTTATAGGTTATATCAATAAAAAACCTACAAAACTGAAAGTTTTTCGTAATTTTGATTTGATTGTGATCTGACTATTGTTATACTCCACGGCATGAAGAATGTGATTGTCAGTCTTCTCTCTGTAAGGCAAATGTCATCCCCTCAGCATTAACAAGATGTTGTCTATATTAAAGATTTATCATCTTGTTGCTGTAAATAAAAAGACAGGCCTACACCTACAAAACGACCTAAAAGATTGGAGTTATTATGGAAGTTCATGAATACGAAAATGCTTACTATCAAGTGAAAGATGACGTGTTAGAGTCTTTACCTTCTGACGAAGAATAAGACGATTGAACGAGCATATTGATGTACTGACACTTGGTTCACTACATTAAAAAAACTCCGACACTAAAAACAAAAATAGCAGCCTAGGCTGCTATTTTTATTACTGATTACACTACTTTAATATGGCTAAGTATTTATTGAATGACAATTTAATAGCTATTCTATCCAATAGTGCAATGAAGCGAAGACAATACTTAAGCCTATTCAATATCAACCTTCAATACGACCTTTTTCAGTTAATATTTCAACAATAACCCAAGTATTACCTATTTTATGTAGACGGATAGTTCGATCATCAATCCAATTTCTGCCACCTTTCAATCCTTGCATTTTAACCACCACTGTTACGTCATCGGTGAATTTACGGAAGAAATCGATATCAATCTCATCGATAGACATAGTTACTTGCTTCATGGATAAGCCTAAGACATGTCGTTGTACCGCAGATGCAATATGGTAGTGATCCATGATCTCTTGGATATCAGCAGAGACAAACTTTTTTGCTTTATCTACATCACGATCGACGTAAATTGCTTCGAAGAAGCCCAAGGATACTTGTTCTGGCGTGAGTTGGGCTTCGCCAAATTCATCTGATTGACCACAGGCACTGAGAATGAGTAGCAGGAAAAAAGGTAAAACTCTTATCAAATTCATATTTAACATCATATTCTAATACAGTTGTTTTTATAATTTTAACCAGTATCTCGATTTATGTCATGGCTTACAAGGATAGGAGTGATATAAACCATCCTTTTATAGATCGCCATCATGTTAACCATTGCTTACCGGGACGAATAAGTGAGATTTTGTATATTGGAAATATAGAAGCAGATAATAAATGAGTGGATAAACTATTATTTGTTCAATTGACAGCATAAGAGAGTACTTTTGATCTTAATGGCTTGACGCGCTCTATATGACATGTCATAAATCAATATAGTAACTTTACGCGAGTTGTACACAGCCAGCTATGCCGTATCAGCGTACAGATGAATTATTACTTATTAATCCAGTAATAATAACGGATTAAAATGTTATCCACAGAATCTGTGGACAACTTTGTTGACGAATGTTGTTTATATCACTAAGCCTTTGTATTAAGTGATGTTTTGTGTGTGGTTAAAAAGTAACGACGACTTTACTTAAAATCAATTTCGCCTATAAAAAAAGCCTCATAACGAGGCTTTTTTTATAGCAAAATTAAAGCAAGACCATCACCATTTCTTTTTCGGTTGAAATAGCATATCAAGATCATCACCTTCTTTTTTCTGTTTTGGTGCACTTGGTTCACTATGCTTTTGAGCACCCATTATTTCATCGAGTAGTTGCTTGGCTTCATCGACTTTACGAGCAATAAAAGGATCATTCGGCGTTTGTCCCTTGATCGTGTGCAAAGTGTTTAAAGCTTTAGTGACCATCTGTTTACTTGAACCGTACTGTTTCATAAAGCAAGCGGCACGTGCTCGAGTAATCATAGATTCAACATTAATTCTTAATTGAAGGTTATCAATACGCATTTCTTCTTGACTAAAAATAGACGGATCAACTTTTCCCTTGTTATGTTCAGCTCGTAATATCGCTTTAAGTTTTTTGAGTGTTTTGACTAACTCTAAAACTTGTCTGTCATTATCAGGTAAGCGGAAGTTCTCAATCGCAGGGACTTGGCTTGCTGAGCTAGATACACTAGATACTTGTGCTTTTATGTCGTTTAAGCGACGTTCGTAATCAGATTTTAATTGCCCTGATGCATGTAATAATGACTGTTCTAAAGCATCTTGAATGCGGCGATAAAGGATTAACATGATATGGCTAGAAGATGGTGTCATACCTGTGTTAGATAAGACGGCATCGGTTTCATCTATGATGGCGCGCTGACGAGCAATTTCTATGCGACGCTCGGCTTCTGCACGCTCTTTTTGTTGTTGGACAATACTAAAGCCAATAATCAGCAGTAGCAGTGCACCAATAAGAATTAATACCAAAATTAAGGACATAAAGGTTCCATTTTATCTTTCATATCACATGGTAAGTATAGCCAAACAACGATGGCTAGAAGTAAATTTGATGTTGGAATAAGCTGTGCTAATAAAATTTCATCAAAAAGATTCTATATCTTAGCGTATGTTATCGTGGCTGTCGTTGAATAATAAGTCGTTTTGTTGATAAATCATTAAACAGACTAACCAAGATGTTTATAAAAAGCTAAGTCGATTCAATAACCGCTATTTTTACTTGCTCGTTATTCCTATTTATATTACATTTCAAGTGTCATATAACGTTTTATTATAGTTGAACAATTGTTCTTGTTATGTAAAACAACGACCGATTTTTTCTTATTTGCATATTTGCTGATGAGTGCCGGTTAAATCAAGGATAAAACCATGAAGCTGCAACAACTTAGATATATTGCAGAGGTTGTTAAACACAACCTAAATGTGTCATCAACGGCTGAGAATCTCTATACTTCACAACCCGGTATTAGTAAGCAAGTTAGAATGCTAGAAGATGAATTAGGCATTCAAATATTTGGTCGAAGTGGTAAACATTTGACTCACGTGACCCCTGCAGGTCAGCAAGTTATTGATATTGCAAATGATATACTTGGCAAAGTCGATAGTATTAAGAAGGTGTCTGAAGAATATACCAAGCCCAATCAGGGGGAATTGAATATTGCTACGACAGATACACAAGCTCGCTATGCTCTGCCACAAATAATTCGTGAGTTCATTAAACGATATCCAAAAGTTAATTTACATATGCATCAGGGCACGCCTTCGCAAATTAGTGAGCAAGCAGTCAGAGGCGATGCGGACTTTGCCATCGCGACAGAAGCGATGCATCTATATACCGATCTCATTATGTTGCCTTGTTACCATTGGAATCGTTCAATTGTCGTCACACGGGATCACCCGCTAGCTTCTCAATCGGCAAAAATCAGTATCGAAGACTTAGCGACGTTTCCATTGGTCACTTATGTGTTTGGTTTTGATAAAGCATCTGAAATTGAAAAGTCGTTTAAGCGTGCAGATCTTGATCCGCGCGTGGTGTTTAGTGCAACCAGTGCTGACGTTCTTAAGACTTATGTTCGTTTGGGGCTTGGTGTAGGGGTGATTGCCTCTATGGCAATTGATCCAGCGGTTGATAAAGATTTAGTGGCAATTGATGCAAGTCATCTGTTTGCCCATAGTACAACCAAAATCGGCTTTAGACGTGGTAGCTTTTTACGTAGCTATATGTATGATTTTATGCGTCATTTTGCACCGCATTTAACCCGAGATGTTGTTGAAAAAGCCGTGGCTCTTCGTGACCAACAATTGATTGATGAAATGTTTTCTAATATTGACCTACCAGTACGTTAGTACTTAATCTCATTTTTGTTTGTTACATAAAAAACCTCGCATGTCAGCGAGGTTTTTTTATGAGCAGCATGTTAAAAGCTGAGAGACAGATTAGTCCGGCGCATACCCAGATTCACCGATTAATAGGCCATCTAAATAAGCTTTACCATCAGTCATAGTCAAACGACCCAGACTGAACCATTTTACCACCAGTGGATAAATAGCATGTTCTTGTTCGTGAACACGCTCTGCTAATGTTTCAGCATCATCTTCAGGGTAAATCGGCACTTTAGCTTGCAATATAGCAGGTCCAGCATCGAGTTCTGGTATCACAAAATGTACACTCGCGCCGTGTTCGGTATCGCCAGCATCAATGGCACGCTGATGCGTGTGTAATCCTGGGTATTTAGGCAATAACGATGGATGGATGTTAATCATCTTTCCAAGGAAATGGCTAACAAAATCATCAGTTAAAATACGCATAAATCCGGCTAGAACGATCAGGTCTGGCTGATACTTTTCTATTGCCTTTAATAAACGCGCATCATATTCACTGCGTATTTCATTGGCATAAGGAATAACACAACTGGTATCAATTTCGCTTTGATGGGCGCGTATTAATCCATAAGCATCCGGCTTGTTACTGATCACTCCAACAATGTTAGCTTTTAAATTATCATCACAACCATCAATGATAGCTTGAAGATTACTGCCATTACCGGAAATCAGTACCACAACACGACAGCTTTGGCTCATTAGATGATCTCCACTTGCTCTTCGTCACCTTGACGAGAAGCAATTTCACCTATTAACCAAGCATTTTCGCCTTCGGCGGTTAATAATGCTAATGCGGCATCGACTTTATCTGCTGGTAGTGCAATCACCATACCGACACCACAGTTAAATGTTAGGAACATTTCGTGTTGTGCAATATTGCCGTTTGTCATTAGCCAATCAAACACCACTGGCCACTGCCAAGAGTCACCTTTGACGACAGCTTTGCAATCATCAGGCAGCACGCGTGGGATATTTTCCCAGAATCCACCACCGGTAATGTGTGCCATTGCATGAATGTCTGATTGTTCAATCAGCTTCAATAAAGGCTTAACATAAATTCTTGTTGGTTCAAGTAAATGGTCTATTAATGGCTTACCAGCAAGATCTTGCTGCGGGTCTGCTTTACTCACTTCTAATACTTTGCGGATTAACGAGTAACCATTTGAATGAGGACCACTAGAACCTAGAGCGATAAGTGAGTCACCCGCTTTGACTTTGGTACCATCAATGATGTCTGCTTTTTCAACAACACCAACACAAAATCCAGCTAGATCGTAATCTTCGCCTTCATACATGCCTGGCATTTCAGCAGTTTCGCCACCAATTAAAGCACAACCTGATTGGAAACAACCTTCAGCGATACCTGTAACAACAGAGGTAGCTGTTTCAACGTCAAGCTTACCTGTTGCATAATAATCGAGGAAGAAAAGTGGTTCAGCACCAGAAACAATCAGATCGTTGACACACATGGCAACTAAATCAACACCCACGGTGTCATGCTTTTTGTAATCAATAGCTAATCTTAATTTAGTGCCAACACCATCTGTGCCGGAAACCAGTACAGGGTGTTTATATTTAGTTGGTAATTCGCATAATGCGCCAAAACCACCTAAATTGCCCATAACCTCTGGACGGCGAGTGCGTTTTACCGCAGATTTAATGTTGTTTACTAACGCATTACCTGCATCGATATCAACGCCGGCGTCTTTGTAACTTAGGGGGGTTGGAGTGGTCACGGAGGATCCTCTAGGGTACATCGTTTTATGGAATTTTATGCGCCGATATTCTACCAGTTTGTCGTGCGAGTCGGAAGCCATCTTTTTACTTTATCCTATAAAGAAAACGATGATTTGCCTATTTTTTATTGGTTTAGCTCACGATTTACAGCAATTTTGAAACTTTATGTTTTATAGAGAGGATAAATCGTCTAACATTTATCAAATTTGCCTGAAATAGTCAGAAATCTAGGAGAAATAAATGAAAGTCGTTGAAGTAAAGCATCCTCTGGTTCGTCATAAAGTCGGTTTGATGCGTGAAGCAGATATCAGCACCAAACGATTTCGCGAACTTGCCACTGAAGTTGGCAGTTTATTAACCTATGAAGCAACAGCTGATTTTGAAACTGAAACGGTTACCATAGAGGGGTGGAATGGCCCTGTTACTATTGATCAACTTAAAGGTAAGAAAGTCACTGTCGTGCCTATTTTACGTGCGGGTTTAGGAATGATGGATGGTGTGCTTGAGCACCTACCTAGTGCTCGTATTTCTGTTGTCGGTATTTATCGTGATGAAGAAACATTACAGCCTGTGCCTTACTTTGAAAAAATAGTCAGTAATGTCGAAGAGCGTATCGCATTAGTGGTTGACCCTATGTTAGCCACTGGTGGTTCGATGATTGCGACTATCGATTTACTGAAAAAACGTGGCTGTACTTCGATCAAAGCACTGGTTTTGGTTGCCGCGCCAGAAGGTATCAAAGCGCTTGAACTTGCGCATCCTGATATTGAACTTTATACCGCAGCAATTGATGATTGTTTAAACGAGCAAGGTTATATTTTGCCTGGTTTAGGTGATGCTGGTGACAAGATATTCGGTACTAAGTAATATTAACTGAGTGATTTTTGTGCTCAATGTTACAGACCATTGTTTGATGGCTTGATGCTTTAATACCAGATAATAAAAAACGGGAGCCTTTGTTAGGCTCCCGTTTTTTATTATATCAAGACAGCTCGTCAGTATTTAGTCTATTTTACAATACCATCGCTGCAATCCAGCCAAATATCAGTAATGGGATATTGTAGTGAATAAACGTTGGGATAACGCTGTCTCGAATATGGTCATGTTGCCCATCGGCATTGAGACCAGCAGTGGGGCCCAGAGTGGAGTCCGATGCTGGCGATCCTGCGTCACCAAGTGCGGCGGCTGTGCCGACGAGTGCAATGGTTGCCGCAATCGAGAAACCAAAACTGAGAGCTAATGGCACATAAATGGTGGCGATAATAGGAATCGTTGAGAATGAAGAGCCAATTCCCATTGTAATTAACAGTCCAACAATCAGCATCAATAGCGCAGCTAATGCCTTGTTGTCACCAATGATGTCACCTAAAGAGGTTACCAGTGTGCTAACTTCACCAGTTGACTTAACTACTGCTGCAAAGCCTGCCGCTGCAATCATAATAAAGCCAATATTAGCCATCATGTGCACGCCCTGATTAAACAAGTCTTTGCTGACTTCGTGCTTGATTATTCCTGAAAACCGAAAAATGATAAATCCACTTAATGCGCCAAATATCATCGAGTCAGTTTGTAATTGAACAATTAGCGTCGCCAAAATGGCAGAGAGTGAGACCAACAAACTTTTTCGGCTAATGGTGGTTGAAATACTGTCACTGATCACAGGTTGTTCAATCATGTATTCTCTAGGTTTGCGATAACTAATAAATATCGCCGTAAGCAGACCAACAACCATACCTATTGCTGGTAGTAACATTGCCTTAGGTATTTGTTCGGCTACTGCATTTAAGCCATTAGTGTTTAAATTTGCTAACAGGATGTCATTGAGGAAAATGCCACCAAAACCGATAGGTAATATCATATAAGTGGTGACCAAACCGAATGTCAGAATACAGGCAATAAGACGTCGGTCGATATGGAGCTTAGAAATCACATGCAATAGTGGCGGAATAAGGATAGGAATAAAGGCGATATGAATAGGCAAAATATTTTGCGATGATATTGCCATTAACAGTATCGTGATCAATAACAACCACCGTACAACTTGGGTATTACCACTATTAGGTTCTTTACCCAGTTTTTTTATAATTGAATGAGAAATTAACGTTGTTAAACCTGAATGCGATAATGCTGCGGCGAAGGCACCGAGTAATGCATAACTTAATGCGATTTGAGCACCGCCGCCTAAGCCGTCATTAAATGCTGCTATTGTTTGATGAATATCTAATCCACCAACGATACCTGCGACAACAGCACTAATGGTCAATGACACCACAACGTTAATTCGAATAAAGCTTAAAAACAACATTAAGCAAACCGCGATGACAACCGCATTCATAATCATTTTTCTTAAAAGTAAGTGAGGCGGCTATTCTTGACTGCCAATAGTCTATTTGTCCAGCGTATATCGCTTTTTTGATTGTTTATGCTGATTTTTTAGCAATATTGACTAACGTTCATCAGTTGCTGCAAGTAAGGCATCAGTGAAATCTTCTCAACAAATCATCTTGTCATATTGGAAAGATATTATTCAAAGCGTCATGATGTTTTATTTTTCAGCAGGTAAACCAATTTTCATCTGAAATAACTTATAAGTCCGTTGAATTAGATGTATGGTATACAACTGATATATGTCCCAACGTTATAGTTAATTGTTTGCTAGATCACTATTTAGTAAGAACCTTATAACGTTGTCGAGTGTTTAAGCCATTAAATGGAGATAGATAATGAGCGTATTAGTAGGCCGTCCAGCCCCAGATTTTACAGCAGCAGCCGTTCTTGGTTCTGGTGAGATTGTTGACACATTTAACCTCACTACCGCAATTAAAGGTAAGCCTGCGGTTATTTTCTTCTACCCACTTGATTTCACTTTTGTGTGTCCATCTGAGCTAATTGCTTTTGATCACCGCATGGAAGAGTTCACTAAGCGTGGTGTTGAAGTGATTGGTGTTTCTATTGACTCACAGTTCACTCATAACGCATGGCGTAACACTCCAGTAGACAAGGGTGGTATTGGCCAAGTTAAATACACTCTAGTTGCTGACGTTAAGCACGAAATTTGTAAAGCATACGATGTTGAACATCCTGAAGCGGGTGTGGCTTTCCGTGGTTCATTCTTAGTAGATAAAGAAGGCCAGGTTCGTCATCAAGTGGTTAACGATTTACCACTAGGTCGTAACGTTGATGAAATGATCCGTATGATTGACGCACTTCAGTTCCATGAAGAGCACGGTGAAGTTTGTCCAGCGGGCTGGTCAAAAGGCGAAAAAGGTATGACTGCAAGCACTGAAGGTGTAGCGGCATACTTAAAAGACAACTCTGATAAGCTATAATTTAGCGTATTAGAGACAATAAAAAAGCTGCTTCGGCAGCTTTTTTATTGGATCAAACTCATGGTTTAGTATTGAGTTTGTCGATGTAAATAAATAGTTGGCCATTGATAGCCGGCGAAAAGTGATAAAAATACTGAGCTTAACTATTCGTTTGCTAGATCCTTGCTATCATCTTGGTCCACTAACGGCCAACCGCCCAGCGCCTTCCAACGGTTAACGATTAGGCAAAATAATTCGGCCGTGCGTTCAGTATCGTATAAAGCTGAATGCGCCTCGTTATTATCGAAAGCTATCCCAGCCATTTTACAAGCTTTAGCTAACACTGTATGGCCAATCGCAAGACCTGCTAGTGTCGCGGTATCAAAACTTGCGAAAGGATGAAATGGAGAACGCTTTAAGCCGTTTCGTTCAATAGCTTGGTTAACAAAACCTAAGTCAAAAGCGGCATTATGAGCAACAATAATACTGCGATGGCAATCTGCTGCTTTTTGAGCCTTTTTGACTTCTTTGAATATTTCTAAAAAAGCGACTTTTTCGTCAACGGCTCCACGAAGTGGGTTGGTGGGGTCAATACCATTAAACGCCAGTGCTGCAGGTTCTAAGTTTGCGCCTTCAAAAGGTTCAATATGAAAGTGAAGCGTTTTATCAAGTTCAATAATCCCATCGCTATTCATTTTTAATAAGCTGACTGCAATTTCAAGCAACGCATCGGTATTGGCATTAAACCCTGCTGTTTCGACATCGATAACCACAGGGAAATAGCCACGAAAGCGGTGTTTAAACTTGTTAGCGTCGCAAATATCAGTCATTACAGTCTTTATCCTCAATAGCTATCATTTATCGGTGCAAATGATGTAGGCCGAGTATTATGCGCAAACTCAAGCGCAGTGTCATGTTTGATTGTGGTTTTTATCATCGATTAACCATGATTGTTTTCTAAAGGAACAGACTTTGGGGCCGATAGTAAGAATGTAACTAGGTATAAAGGGTGTTTTTATGTGGCGAAAACTGATCGTTCTCACAAGTTTGTGTCTTTGCTCAACAGCCCATGCTGATTTGAGGCACTACGTTGCATCACTTGAAAACTCAGCATGGCGTGTTGGCGAGAATAATCCAATAGAGTGTCGCTTGGAGCATGATATTCCTGATTATGGCCGTGCAATATTTACCAGTAGAGCCGGTAAAAGTTTAAATTTAAGTTTCACCTTAGATATGTGGCTCAAGCCTGATGCTGTGACTAAAGCAACGTTAATTAGCCGAGCCCCTAGCTGGCGTCCAGGGCATAATGCTAAAGAAATTACTGAGTTAACTTACAGTAAGCAGTTTAATGGTGAAGTGCCTAAAAAAGCTGCCTGGTCAATGTTAAATGAGTTGAGTCAGGGGATGGAGCCGACGTTTTATTATGCTGATTGGTACAATAACGATACTAAAATTGCAGTGGGCATATCTTCAGCTAATTTCGGTGGAAAATATCGTGAGTTTCGCGCTTGTTTAGCAAATTTACTGCCTTATAGTTTTGATGATATCGCTTTTACAGTATTAAATTATCAAGAAGGTGGGGTAGAACTGACGCGTTTTTCTACCCAGCAATTACAAAAAATACAGCGTTACTTGTCTTTTGATCCAGACGTTGAGCTGATTTTAGTTGATGCATACACAGACAGTTACGGTGGGCGCTCTATTAATCAGAGGGTGTCAGATAAACGAGCTGCCTCAGTGAAAGATATTTTAATTGCTAGCGGTATCCCTAAAGATCGTATTCATACATCCGGTCATGGTGAAAAACGCCATGTTGCAGGCAATGATCTTGCCGAAGAACGTAAGCTAAATCGCCGAGTTGTAATTAAAATAACCAAGCCTATCTAATTCCTCTCATTTATTTTTTAGCTGCGCTACTTAGCGCAGTTAAACTCAGTTGTTTATTTATCACTATCTCTTTGGCCTTGAGCTAAAATAAATACCTTTTGATTGAATGCCGAAGTGTAAAAAGCTTACTAACTTTTTATTAACGGGTTCGATGCTGAAGGTTGAATACCAAGATGTATACTCATATGAGATTAATGTTGATTGCTGCGGCAAAAAAAAGACAAAAAAAACCCACTTAATCCAAGTGGGCTAAATAATTTGCAATCAACAAATCTAAGGAAGGAAGTCAAACATAAGAACTAGAGAAAACTGAGGTATTGGGTTACATCAGTTTGGAGTTCTTGATTTTCAATATCTGAATCACAAGTCTTGAAAACAGGATCATAATAGAATTAATACACTAAACTGACAAACTAGAAAAATTACTCTTTACGATTAGTAAAACTAATCCTTTTTAATGGTCTTATATTTTTATATCTGCCCTAATCGGCTTATATAGCGGTTTTGTAAGTTGTTATTTACATTTTTTGCATAAGTATTCGGATTAGATAATTGTGTGATAATATTATTTAACAAATAGAACATATTTGCGTAAATCATGAAGCCTAATAATGTTCCACAATGTGATTAATATTGCTCTTAATCGTTATTGATAGCATTAATAGACTTCAGTTACTGCGATGAAAAATACTTCAGATCAGTGTCTTTTGATCCTGTCCCCGAATAGTGTGATAAATAAGCCGCACTTTACCTCGCTCAAAACCATATTTAAGTGGAGTGTATTTTTAGCTTAACTTTTATTAACGTTTACGTTTATGTGGACGTGCGATAATGGGACTGCAGCGATTATTTTATATTCATTTGTGGTTACATTTTTTACTTTCGCAAGGGCTAATTGTCGGCTGTCAGCGCCAAGTAATATACTATCTTGATGGCATACTTTAGTTAACCGCTTGTTAATTATTAGGTGGAATACATTAATAAAGCTTCATCTCTTGCTGTTCCTGAGGTTTTTCGAGTGTTTCAGTTCATTTTGAGCAAAATAAAGTCTGTTTTTACCTTGGTACATTATTCACAAGCGTGTTGGTACTCGGTATAGTAAGCCAACTTTTACAACCTAAAAATTGATGTTCAAATTATGTTTGTTTGGCCCATTTCTGTCTATTACGAAGATACCGATGCTGGCGGTGTTGTGTACCATTCGAATTACCTAAAATTTTTCGAACGAGCTCGTACTCAATGGTTAAAAGCGATGGGTGTTAGTCAAGCGGAACTGTTGACAGAAGACATTGCTTTTGTCGTTAAACATGCTGCATTAGATTTTTGTAAAGCAGCGAAGTTTGAACAGGATTTAGTCGTTGAATCCAAGGTTATAGAATTAAAAAAAGTGTCGTTGGTGTTTCACCAGCGCCTAGTTGATCATCAGGGTGATTGCTATTGTGAAGCGACAGTGGTTGTCGCGTGTATATCTTTATCACGTATGCGTCCCCGCGCTATTCCCCTAAATATTGTTCAGGAGTTTGACAGTGCACGCTGAAATTTCATTTATTGGTTTGTTTTTAGAAGCCAGTGTGTTGGTAAAGTTAGTTATGCTGACCTTGTTGGCATTATCGATTGCCTCATGGGCTGTGATCCTTCAACGCAACAAATTATTAAGCTCAGCAAGAGTCAAGTCATTACGTTTTGAAGATACTTTCTGGTCTGGAGTGGACTTAAATCGACTTTATAAAGAACTGATAGCCAGAGGAAGTGCGATTTCTGGCTTAGAATCGATGTTTGTTGCTGGTTTTAAAGAATATACCCGTTTGAGTAAAGTAAACAGTAAAGCACCTGAAGCGGTTATGGATGGCACCTCTAGAGCGATGCGAGTGAGTTTGTCACGTGAAATGGAAAAACTTGAAAACCATTTACCGTTATTGGCAACCATTGGTTCAACGAGCCCATACATTGGTTTGTTCGGAACTGTTTGGGGGATTATGAATTCCTTTATTGCGCTAGGTGCGGTAGAAAACGCAACTCTTGCAATGGTTGCTCCAGGTATTGCAGAGGCATTGATTGCCACGGCAATGGGTCTGTTTGCCGCTATCCCTGCTGTTATTGGTTATAACCGTTTTACAACGCAAGTTGATAAAATTGAAATGACTTATGCTAACTTTATGGAAGAATTCTCCAACATATTGCAACGTCAAGCATATAGCGAGAAGGAAGCTGTTTAATGTATCAGCGTAAACGTCGTCGCCCAGTTGCAGAAATCAACGTTGTGCCTTACATCGACGTTATGTTGGTGTTGTTGATTATTTTTATGGTGACAGCGCCTATTGTATCCCAAGGGGTCAAAGTAGAATTACCGCAAGGTAATGCGGAATCTTTACCTCCGGACAGTAAGCCTCCTATCGTTGCTTCAATTGACGCTGATGGGCAATATTTCTTGAATACAGGTAGTAGCTCAAATTCTCAGGCAATGGACTTAGAGCAGGTATCAACTGAAGTTGGCGCGTTAATCCTACTTGAACCGTTAAGGCCTGTAGTCGTAAAGGCCGATCGTGCAATACCTTACGAAAGTGTTATTCAATTAATGATTAGCTTGCAAGGCGCTGGTGTGCCAGCAGTAGGGTTAATGACCGATTCACCAAAGGAGAAATAGGTGGCTGGCAAATCAGATTTAACTGTACCGATGTCTATTTCTGCTGGTATTCACATTGGGTTTATCATCATCTTGGCTTTAGGCATTAGTTTTGACGATAAGCCGAAGGTAATGCAAACGGCTGCTGCAAGTGCGCCAGCTTTGAAAGCGATCGTGATTGATCAACAGAAAGTGAATGATAGAGTTGAGCAGTTAAAGAAGCAAAAACAAGATGTGGCTCAGCAAGAAAAGGCTCGTCAAGCAGAATTAGAACGTAAAGCATTAGAAGCCCGTCGCGAGCGTGAACGCGAGCAGGAAAAAATTAAAACCTTAGAGATCCAGCGTAAACAAAAAGAGCAGGAAACTCAAAAGGCCAATGATGCCGCTAAAGCTGCTCAAGCAAAGCAGGTACTAGAAAAAGAGCGCGCAGATAAAGCTGAAGTGGTTCGCAAACAGAAAGAACAGGAACAAAAAGCTGCAGAAGATGCAGCTAAGAAAGCAGCTGAAAAGCGTAAGCAAGAAGAAGCTGCAGCGAAAAAAGCTCAAGAAGAACGTCAACGTGCTGAAGATGAACGTAAACGGAAGGAAGATGCTGAGCGTAAACGTAAAGCTGAAGCTGATAATAAAGCGCGTCAAGAGCGTGAAATGGCTGAAGCTATGGCTGCAGAGCAAGACTCACTTTCTAAAACGCGCAATAAGCAGGTGTTGTCAGAGGTTGATAAATATAAGGCCATGATTATTGCCACTATTCAACGAAATCTAGTGGTTGATGAGTCAATGCGTGGTAAAAGCTGTCGGGTATTTATTCGTCTAGCTGCAGATGGTTTTGTAACAACAAGCCAAACGTTAGACGGTGATCAGGTTGTTTGTCGAGCAGCGAAAGCCTCAATAAATAAAGCAGGGCGGTTACCTGTGTCACCTGAACCGGCTGTTTATCAGCAATTAAAAGAAATTAATTTAACCGTTTCACCGGAATTTAATTAATATTAATCGTATTTAATGATGGAATTGAGTTAAAAGGAGTCGCATGAAAAATTTGGCTAAATGGCTAACGCTGGTATTGATAGTGTTAACTACACCCGCTCGCGCAGCGTTAGATATTGTGATTACAGAAGGGGTTGATGCTGCAAGACCTATAGCTGTGGTGCCTTTTGTATGGCAAGGGCAAGGTCCTGCTCCAGCATCTATTTCTGATGTTGTGGTATCTGATTTGGCTCGTAGCGGTACCTTTAAAACTCTCGATGTACGTGCATTACCACAGTCATCTATTGCGTCAGTGAATGATTTTACTGCTCAGAATTGGACTAATGTTGAAGCTGAAGCACTTGTTGTTGGCTCGATTAAGCCCTATGGCGCCGATCAGTATTTAGTGAGTTTTGAACTCATTGATTTAGTTAAAGCACAGCTTCAAGCTGGCAAAGGACCTCAGAATAACAGTGAGTTATTGCTTGAAAGCCGTGAAACCGTTATCAGTGCAAACCAATTTAGACAATATGGTCACCGGATCAGTGATATTGTTTATGAAAAGCTGACAGGAATTCGTGGTGCATTTTTAACCCGTATTGCATATGTTGTGGTAAAACAAGGTCAAAAAGCACCTTACCATCTAATGATTGCTGACTATGATGGCTATAATGAGCAAATGTTATTGCGTTCACCTGAGCCATTGATGTCACCTACTTGGTCTCCTGATGGTCGTCGTTTAGCGTATGTGAGTTTTGAAAATAGAAAAGCCGAAATTTTTGTGCAAGACATTTATAGTCAAACACGCACTTTAGTGAGTAGTTTTGATGGCATAAATGGTGCGCCAGCATTTTCACCAGATGGTAAAAAACTCGCTGTCACTTTGTCAAAAGACGGTCAACCAGATATTTATATAATTGATATAACAACTAAAGCTGCTCGACGTATCACAGACCATTACGCAATTGATACCGAACCTTCTTGGTTCCCAGATGGTAAGTCTATTTTGTTTACGTCTGAACGAGGTGGCAAGCCACAGTTATATCGAGTAAATTTAGATACAAATAAAGTCTCGCGCATGACTTTTGAAGGAGAATGGAACCTCGGTGGTTCAATTACCCCAGACGGTCGTAGTATGATTTTTGTAAACCGTACTAACGGTAAGTACCATATTGCTAGAATGGATCTTGCAACACGTTTTATGCAGGTGCTTTCATCAACTCAACTTGATGAATCGCCAAGTGTTGCCCCTAATGGCACTATGGTTATCTACGGTACAACCCATCAAGGTAAGCAAGTATTAGCTGCTGTTTCTATGGATGGCAGATTTAAAGCAAGATTGCCTGTCGGCCAAGGCGAGGTGAAATCACCAGCATGGTCTCCGTTTCTCTAAATAGATATTGATAAGGATTTAAAATGGATCTGAATAAGTTGTTTAAAGCTATGTTGGTTGCAGTTCCGCTTATGGCACTGAGTGCCTGTAGCTCAACTTCAGACTCTGAAACTGACGCTAACGGTTCTATGAGTGGTACAGGTAGTGAATATGGTGTTGGTGGTATTGAAACAGGTGGTGTCGCTCCTGTGTTAAGCCCAACAGAGCAGCAACGTTTAAAAGAACAGGAATTACGTCGTCAAAATATCATTTATTTTGATTTTGACCGTAGTGAAGTTCAAAGCGAAAATGCTGAAATACTTCAAGCTCATGGTAACTATTTAGTTGAGCATCCAAATGTTCGCGTATTGATTGAAGGTCATGCTGACGAACGTGGTACTCCTGAATACAACATTGCACTAGGTGAGCGTCGTGCTAAAGCGATTGCTAAGTATTTACAAGGTATGGGCGTTCAGGCTGGCCAAATGAGCATAGTCAGTTATGGCGAAGAAAAGCCATTGGATTTTTCTCGTAACGATACTGGTTTTGCTAAAAACCGTCGTGGTGTGTTAGTTTACTAAGTAAAAGAAGTACAAGGCCAACCTTTATCGGTTGGCCTTTTTTTAGGAGATAAAAATGAAACAAGCCATATTAGTTGCGGCAATGTTTTTCACAACGGCTTCAGCTTTTGCTGCTCCAGCCCCTGTTGAAGATGTTGCAGGTGGTTCTAATAATGACAGAGTGTCAAGATTAGAACGCATCATTAAAGCAAAGCAGCAAGGCGAGTTTGATATGCAGCGTCGTATGGACTCGTTGCAAAATGAAGTGTTAGAGTTAAGAGGTATTACTGAGCAACAAAATTATCAAATGAATCAGATATTGCAGCGTCAACGACAGCTGTATGAAGAAATTGCTAATCTTACTGCTAAGTCATCAACTCCAGCAGTGCCAGCTCAAGCTGACGCGACAACAGTGGCGGCTGCCAGTTCAACGTTGGATGAAACCGGAAGCTATGAGGCTGCAGTGAATTTAGTCCTCAAAGAACGTAAATACGATGAAGCAATTCCTGCTTTTCGTACCTTCATATCAACATACCCTGAATCTAATTATGCCGCTAATGCAAACTATTGGTTAGGCCAGTTATTGTATAATAAAAGTGAATACAATGACGCGAAACAAGCTTTTAGTACCGTTGTCAGTAAGTTTGCTGATTCAAATAAGCGTGCTGATAGTTTAGTTAAACTGGGCATGATTGCCGAAAAAGAAAATGATTCAGCCGGCGCCAGATCGCTTTATAATAAAGTATTAAAAGAGTATGCAGATAGTGCATCTGCACGCCTTGCACAGCAGCAATTATCGGCATTGAAAGGCTAATCAAGACAAAAAACAGCCTCTTAGTCTGTTTTTCATGCAAACAACAAGAAATTATAAATTTGCGCTTGCATGAGAAATTGAAAAAGGTATTATAGGCGCCCTCAGAACGGCATAGCCTTCTGGGGGTGTTAAGAGCTATAACTTATTCTATCGTTACTGTCTAAGTTAGTGTTTCTTAGTTACCAAGATGGGTCGTTAGCTTAGTTGGTCTTGAAACAGAGACAGTTGGCTTTTTCCCAGTAAGAATAGATATTCTTGCAAAACCAAGATGGGTCGTTAGCTCAGTTGGTAGAGCAGTTGGCTTTTAACCAATTGGTCGAAGGTTCGAATCCTTCACGACCCACCACTTTTTAAATCGTGGCTAAACAATTTAAATG
>NZ_JACJFJ010000009.1:0-122957 GCF_014164545.1 Shewanella sp. SG41-3 | reverse complement strand
CTTTTTCCCCAGTAAGAATAGATGTTCTTGCAAAACCAAGATGGGTCGTTAGCTCAGTTGGTAGAGCAGTTGGCTTTTAACCAATTGGTCGAAGGTTCGAATCCTTCACGACCCACCACTTTTTAGACCTCTCCGAGTTAAACTCCCAGATCATCAAAGAACAGTCAATTATTCAACGGCTAAAATTGCCAATGAATTTTTCGCCATTTAAATATCAACAGTTGGCTGTCAACCCATTAGCCGAAGGTTCGAGTTCTAGATGAACCACAAATTTAGCATTATTCCCCAAGTTATTTTAAAATATCTCAAATCCCTCGTACTCTAAATCAAAAAATTATCGCCATTGAATTTGATCATAAATATTTTCTAGCTCATCGCTTCAAACCATTCACTGATGGGGGCCTACCATACAATTATTCGATGCTCACGATTATTAAATACTTACTTTGATTAAATTTATTGTGCAATGACCTACAATTTTAGGTCATTAATCTTTTAAATTACTGTCATGTAGAGTCATTAATTTGATATAGAAAAATGATTTAACCTTAAGTATTAGTTCAATTATAAGTATTTACTTGTCTACTTTTGTCTTATAGACCTATTGCTAATGTTATCTGTTTGTTGATTGGTTCATATTGCTGAAGATTAGAACAATATCAATAGGGAGAGAATAATGAGAAAGCAAAAGCTAAGTCTTTATGTTGCAAGCGCTTTGTTAGCGATGAGTGGGGGAGCTCATGCTGCAACCGATATGACTTTTGGTGGCTACATTAAAGCCGATGTAATGTTTAGTGATTATGGCAATGGGGCGCCAGAATCTGGTTCGTTGTCACGTCAGTTTTATGTGCCAGGGACTATTTATGGGACATCTGGAAACGGCCAGCAAGTTGTCGATTTTCAAGCGCGGGAATCACGTTTTAACTTTAAAACAGTTACTGATGTTGATGGCCATAAACTCACAGGTTTTATTGAACTTGATTTTATGACCCATACTGACGGTAACGAGCGAGTCTCTAACAGTTACTCTCCTCGTATACGTCATGCATTTGTCAGTTATGACAATTGGACAGTCGGTCAGACTTGGACCACGTTTCAAAATCCAGGCGCCTTACCGGAGAATCTAGATTTTGTCGGTGCAGCTGAAGGAACACCTTTCGTTAGACAATCACAACTACGTTATACCAGTGGTAATTGGCAATTTTCAATTGAAAATCCTGAAACAACTGTAACACCGTTTGGTGGTGGAGGCCGAATCACCAGTGGTAGCGGTGTTGTTCCGGATTTTGTCGGACGTTATAACTTCAGTGCTGCTAGTGGTTCTGCATTTTCAGTAGCTGCTATTGTAAGACAATTAGATTTAGAGCAAGTTGTTGGAGCAACCCAGTACGATACTTCTGAGTTAGGTTATGGTGTTAGCTTTGCTGGTGTTATACCTTTAGGTAAAGATGATATTAAATTTACCGCAACTTATGGGGAAGGTTTAGGGCGTTATATGGCGCTTAACTATGCTAATGCTGGTGTGCTTGATTCCAATGGTGAGATCCAAGCGATTAAATCCTATGGTGGTTTCGTCGCATACCGTCATTGGTGGTCAGAACAATGGCGTTCTAGCTTGACGGTTTCAGGTTTCACTGCAGACAATGATATTGCACTTACTGGCGGGGCTGTTAATAAAGAAGCTTATTCTGGCTATGTTAACTTACTATACTCGCCTTCAAAGCCACTCACATTTGGGGTTGAATATATGCATGCTTTGAATGAGCGCGAAGATGGTTTCGACGGTGATTTGAATCGTATTATATTCTCAGCTAAATACGCTATTTAGCCTATAAACTGATAACAAAAAGGCAACCTTATTGGTTGCCTTTTTTATTTGAAGCTTTTAATACTTATTTAAGTAGATTGTTTTGGCGAACATAGGCTTCAAATTCAGTGCAACCACCAATTGGTTGTTCGTCAATGAAGATCTGTGGAACAGTTTCAACCGTTTTGCCGACACTTTTTGATAAGTCTGCTTTGGTGATACCTTCGGCATGAATATCAATATATTTAAATTTGAAATCCGCACTTTGTGCCGCTAACTTTTCTGATAACTCAACGGCTCTAACACAATATGGGCAACCTGGGCGGCCAAAAATAACTACAAACATGGTGACTCCTGTTTAATGATCTTGGCAATTTATACCATATGTATTTTTCAAATGGTATTTGAACACAATTAATTTTGTTTTAACTCATATCGATTTTATATTTGCCTTGATAGTCAAAAAATGTATCAACTAAATCCCAACGATATTTGTTTTTCTTTAGTAATAATAAATCAGGTTTTCTAAATCGGCTTTGATCCGCCAATACATCTGCTACTTTATTATATTGAGGATGCTTAAGACCTGGCGTGCGAGTGTGGCTTAGTACAAATACCGCATAAAACGCTTTGCGTTGTGCTGGTGTCGAAAAGTTAAACGTCTGCTTAAAATCATTACCCTCAATATCAATATATTGAATAAGTAACTTGTTGTCGTGCTCGAGTAATAGCATTTGCTCGCATTTGAATAAATGGTGATGCTGAGCGTTAAGTACTTGCTTTAAGCGTTTATCAGGATCAATTAAGGTTGATTGGCAGGCGTTACAGATACGTGCCGCTATATCATTTTCAGCTCCACAGTCGGGACATGATTTTGACCTGAATCTAAAGTAACATTGCTGGTTGTCACTGATTAATCCTTGGCAGCGTCTTCCATAATGCTCAATTATATCGCCATCCCCATCCACTATCCCCCAAAAGATGTTTGCAAATTGGCATACAGGACAATGCACTTGAACAGGCACTGATTTACTATTGGGCTTGGCTTGGCCAACTTCAGGATAAAAGAGGTCATAACCGTTCGCGGCGTAATCGATGATTAAACAATCGGTTTTATCCGCTGCTAAGCGTAAACCTCGACCAATCATTTGTTGGAATAGGCTCACTGACGCTGTTGGTCTTAATATTGCTATAAGGTCAACATGTGGCGCATCGAAGCCTGTAGTGAGCACTGCTACGTTGACTATGTACTTCAGATCTTGGGCCTTAAAGCGTTGAATGATCTCATCACGTGCGTTATGGGGCGTTTTAGCGGTAATTAACGCAGCATCTTTGTCTAAAAGTGCCATCACTTCATTAGCATGTCTAACGGTTGCAGCAAAAATCAATACACCTTTGCGCAGTGCTGCAAGTTGCTTCACCTGTTTGATAATTGCTGTGGTTGCGCGGCCTTGATGATTAAGCAAGGAGTCTATTGCCATTTGAGGGTACTCTCCGCTGTCATTTGGCTCCAGATCACCAAAATCATATTGGGCACTCAGTCCGTCAAAAATAATCGGTTTAGTAAGATAACCTTTATTAATTAATGGCCGCATTGGCAGTTCAAAAATGCACTTGTCAAAAACAGCGGTGTCAGTATTGCCTACTTTTCCATGGTAATGCACACGGTATATCCAGCCTAAACCTAAACGATAAGGCGTTGCCGTTAATCCAAGTAATTTTATATTAGGATTTTGCGCTTTAAGATGAATAAGCAATTGTTGATATTGGCTCGTAGACTCATTACTCACTCGATGACATTCATCGATAATCACTAATGAAAAGGGTTGGGTAAATTTTGTGAGGGCACGAGCCGCTGATTGAACGCTGGCCACTACCGTTTTACCATTGGCTTTCTTTTGATTTAATCCGGCAGAATAGATATTTGCTTCTTGTGTCAGTAAGCCTACCTTTTCGGCATTTTGAGCGACTAATTCCTTTACGTGAGTTAGCACCAGTACATTACCATTAGCAATGCGAGCTAGTTCGGCAATGACGATACTTTTGCCTGCACCGGTAGGAAGAACCAATACTGCTGATTGTTGACTTTGCTTAAAATGAGCAATAGCAGCATCTACGGATTGTTGTTGGTAATCACGTAGGGTTATCTTTGCAGGTTTAACAGATGAGTCTTTCAATTTATTGGTAGTATTATCCTGGTTTGGATAAAGCTTAACATAGACAAGGATTGATAAACCATATTGTGATGAATGAGCGCTTATTTATGGTAAAGCTAAATCAATAAACCATGGCTAAAGGTGATAAATACACGCTAATAGTATTTTTGCGAGATAAGCGCTGTTTTTTTATATAAGTTGGTGTAAATTCATTTACACAGTCAGATGATACTTATAAAAAAATAATAATGTATTGCCATCAGGAAAAACACTTTATGAAACGTTTACTGTTAGCCGCTCTGTTTATGGTTAGCCACATCGCCGTTGCTGAAGACGCTTTAGTCATAGGTTTATCTATTGAAGAGAGCGTGAAGCATTCTGAAGATTTAACCACGTCGGCATCCAAAATTGTCATGGGATTAAATGATACTGTGTCACTCAATGTTGAAGGTGATTATGGTGTGACAATCGTGTCGACAGAAAATAGCAATAATAAGGTCAATTTGTTGATCAGTTTACGTGATGAATCTAATGACGCTTCGGATTTACTAGGAGACAAAACAATCAGTCTTAAAGTGGGCCAATCAACCAGTTACAAGGTGACATTAAACGATCATTTATATGACATAACTATTGAGACCTCTTATGCTCCACAGCCTAAAACCTTAAACAATTAGTCATAGCGAATAAAACTGTTCAGTCCATTAATCTCAGTTAAAAAAATGCCCCTCAGTGAGGGGCGAAAAGAGAAATTGGTCAGGATTTCTCGGGTGGATAAGGTATTACAAGTTAGTTTATATTACTCAGTTTTGTTTAGGCGTGACTCAATTAACGTATCAATTACAGCAGGATCCGCCAGAGTAGAGGAATCACCTAAGTTGGTCACTTCATTAGCGGCAATTTTTCGAAGGAATCGGCGCATAATTTTGCCAGAACGCGTTTTCGGTAAACCGCTTGCCCACTGAATAAGATCCGGTGTTGCAAGGGCGCCAATTTCTTTGCGTACCCATTGACGTAATTCTTGGCGCAACTCTTCCGTTGGCTCAATCCCACGAGTGAGGGTGACATAAGCGTAAATACCTTGGCCTTTAATGTCATGCGGGTAACCCACAACAGCGGCTTCAGCAACGAGCTCATGCGACACTAGCGCGCTTTCCACTTCAGCAGTACCTAAGCGATGTCCAGATACGTTAATGACATCATCAACACGACCAGTAATCCAATAGTAGCCATCTTCATCACGACGCGCGCCATCACCGGTAAAATACATGCCACGGAACGTTTTAAAGTAAGTTAAGGCAAATCTATCATGGTCACCATAAACGGTGCGCATTTGTCCTGGCCACGAATCAAGGATAACCAGGTTACCTTCACCGGTACCTTCTACAATATTACCCATGTTATCGACTAGCGCAGGCTGTACACCAAAGAAAGGTCGAGTTGCAGAACCTGGTTTGGTGTCTGTAGCACCTGGTAGAGGACTTATCAGAATACCGCCCGTTTCAGTTTGCCACCAAGTGTCGACAATAGGGCAGTTTTCATGACCGATCACCTCATGGTACCAACGCCATGCTTCTGGATTGATTGGTTCGCCCACTGATCCCATAATGCGTAATGAATCACCTTTATAGCTGCTAAATTGTTCTTTACCCTCAGCCATTAGTGCACGAATTAGGGTTGGCGCGGTATAGAGAATATTGACTTTATGACGGTCAATCATTTCACCTAATCGAGCCGGAGTTGGATGATTAGGTACACCTTCATGAATTAATACCGTCGCGGCATTCGCTAATGGTCCATAGACCATATATGAATGACCAGTGATCCAACCTACATCTGCGGTACACCAATATACTTCGTCTGCTTTATAGTCAAACACATATTCGTGTGTCATTGAGGCATACACCATATAACCACCGGTAGTATGCAGCACACCTTTAGGGTTACCAGTAGAGCCTGAGGTATAAAGTAAAAAGAGTGGATCTTCAGCATTCATTTCAGCGGGTAGACAGAATTCTGAAGCGACTTCCATGAGTGAGTGCCACCAGACATCTCGGCCTTCAACCCAATCGATGCTCCCACCAGTACGCTTAAGTACTATGACCTTTTCGACGCAAGTGACATCTGGATTTGATATGGCTTCATCCACACTGCGTTTTAACGGAATTTTTCTGCCACCGCGAACACCTTCGTCGGCAGTAATTAAGACTTTTGATTTACCGTCAATCACCCTTGCAGCAATCGAGTCGGGTGAGAAACCACCAAACACCACTGAATGCACCGCGCCAATGCGAGCACAGGCAAGCATAGCGACTGCCGCTTCAGGCACCATAGGCATGTATATTGTGACGATATCACCTTTATTAACACCTTGGCTTCGAAGGGCGTTAGCAAATTTACACACATCGGCATGTAATTGGGCGTAAGTAATTTTACGTTGCTCATTGGCATCGTCACCTTCCCAAATAATGGCTAGTTTATCGCCATGTTCTTCAAGGTGGCGATCTAAGCAATTGGAAGACGCATTGAGCGTGCCATCATAAAACCAATTGATTGAAAGGTTATGATCATCAAAAGACGTTTGCTTGATTTTGGTATAAGGTTTGATCCAATCAATACGTTTGCCGTGTTCTCTCCAGAAACCTTCTGGATTAATAATGGACTCCTGGTACATTTTCTTATATTGATCGTTATCAACCAGTGCGTTTTCTGCAATGTCACTCGGAACTTTGTAAAGAGATTGCGGGGTCATGGGGCTTCCCTTTCTAAAAATGGCGTGGTTAAAGTATCATCTGCAACAGGCTATCAGCACTATTAGACCTTGGTCTAGTTTTAAAATATCCTTAATATTTAGTCTGTTGCACGTGTTAATATGGTTATAATTGCTACAGAGTTAGTCTGTTATTTATGATGATTCTATTGTGTAGGTTGTTTTATGTTCAATACACGATGTTTTAGGTAAAAATAAAACAGATTTTTAATAATAATAAAGTGATATCGGACGTTTCATGAACTTAACCTTAATCGTTGCCGTGATTGCGGTGTGTTATGTGTCATTGCTGTTTATTTTGGCGTGGGGCGCTGAGAGGTGGTTTAGTAAAATAAACCAAAAAGCCCAAGTATGGATTTATGGGCTCAGTTTAGCTGTGTATTGTTCTTCCTGGAGCTTTTTAGGCACAGTTGGCCAGTCCGCCAATGATTTATGGTCTTTTTTGCCTATTTTTATTGGCCCAATATTGGTGTTTACCCTTGGCTTTGGCATGTTACGAAAAATGGTGGTGGTGTCTAAAGCGCAAAACATTACTTCTGTTGCCGACTTTATTGCTGCCCGCTATGGTAAATCACAACTATTAGCGGCGTTGGTTACGCTAATTGCCTTGTTCGGCATCATGCCTTATATCGCGTTACAACTTAAAGCCATGGTGTTTAGTCTTAATTTATTTCAACCTGCTGACAATCCGCTGAGTCCTGTCGCTGTGCCATTATTGATTACCATGTTATTGGCTATTTTTGCCATTTTATTTGGTACTCGTAAATTAGATGCTACTGAACATAATCCAGGAATGATGGTGGCGATTGCCTTTGAGTCACTGGTTAAACTGGCAGCCTTTATCTCTGTCGGTGCCGTGATTAGTTTTGGGGTCTTTGATGGCTTTGGTGATATTTGGCAACAAGCATCAGATAAAGCATTGATCCAAAATAGTCATATCCGTTTAGAGTCTTTCCTACCTGAGTTATTTGTTGGTATGGCGGCGTTCTTATGTATGCCAAGGCAGTTTCATGTGATGGTAGTCGAGTGCGGTGGCGAGCATATTTTAAGAAAATCGCGATGGATATTTCCAATCTATTTAGTCTTATTTGGCTTGTTCGTTGCCCCATTAGCACTCGCCGGTAAGGTGATTTTGGGTGATTCAGTGTCAGCTGATACCTATGTGATTAATTTACCTTTAGCGCTTGATCAACCTGTATTAGCCGTTGTCGCATTACTGGGTAGTTTGTCTGCCGCGACTGGGATGGTGATCGTGGCGGTGGTGACTATTAGCGTGATGGTGAGTAACGAATGGTTGGTGCCATTTCTGTTGCGAACAGGACAAATACGAGAAAAGAATTTTAGTCAGTTTTCTAAACTGTTATTAAATGTACGTCGTTTATCGATTGTGGTGATTTTAGGTTTTGGTTATTTAAGCTATTTGCTGTTTACCGACCGTGATTCACTTTCACATCTGGGGATGATGTCGTTTGGCGCATTCTCTCAATTAGCGCCTGCGTTAGTGGGGGGATTGTATTGGAAACACGGAAATCGAGCGGGAGTGTATCTAGGCCTTGCTGTTGGTTTTAGTCTTTGGTGTTTTATTTTACTTCAAGGTGCCGGTGAAGCCCGTGTGATTGGTGCAGACTCTGGTTTGTTCAATTCAATCACTCCCAATATTAGCGATACTTTGATTGCCTTATTAGCCAATATTTTTTGCTATGTGCTGGGTTCTATATGGTTTAGAGCGGGCGTTGCTGAGCGTATTCAAGCGAGTCACTTTGTCAAACCTTGGTCATCAAAGCAAGATGCTAAAAAACGCCAAGGGCCTATTTCACAACAAGATTTATTAATTTTGGCCAGTCGGTTTGTCAGTCCTACTCGTGCTTATGAAAGTTTTAGCCGTTTTTCGGCAGATGCGGTTAAGAGTGACAGTTGGTACAAAACGGCTCCAGAAGAGTTAATCGCTCATACGGAACATATGTTGTCGGGTGTGTTAGGCGCATCAAGTGCTTCACTGGTTATGGACTCTGTTTTACAAGGGCGTGATTTGGCTCTTGATGAGGTATTCCATTTAGTGGATGAGGCCTCTTCTAAAATTATTTTAAGTCAAGATATGCTGCGAGGTGCAATTGAACACGCTTATGAAGGTATGAGTGTGGTTGATAGAGACCTTAATTTAGTTGCGTGGAATTATCGCTATGTTGAATTGTATCAATACCCAGAAGGCTTTTTACAACAAGGTATGCCAATAGCTGATATTGTGCGGTTTAATGCTCTGCGCGGTTTTTGTGGTACTGGAGACATTGAAAACCAAGTTGAAGTGCGGGTACAACATATGCGAAATGGCACTCCTCATACTTCTGAGCGTGCTCGCCAGGATGGTAAGGTTATAAAAATTCAAGGCAATCCTATGCCTGATGGTGGTTTTGTAATGACATTTACTGATATCACCCAATATCGTTTACAGGAAAAAGCTTTACTGGAAGCTAATGAAACTTTGGAAAGTCGGGTACAGGAGCGAACCTATGAACTGGCGTTATCAAATAGCGAATTATTAGAAGCTAAAGCACAAGAAGAGCTCGCCAATGCGTCAAAAACGCGTTTTTTAGCTGCCGTGGGTCACGACTTAATGCAACCGTTAAATGCTGCAAGATTATTTACAGCATCATTATCGCAATATCCAAATCTCGATTTAGAAGCACGTACCACATTGACTCATGTTAATAGTTCGCTGAAAACAGCTGGTGAATTACTAACCGATTTACTCGATATTTCTAAGCTAGACTCTGGCATGGTAGAGGTTAACCGTCGTGATTTTGCGATTGCAGAGATCATTAACGGTTTATCCATTGAATTTGATGCTATGGCTGCCGATAGTCAAATTTCGTTTTCAATGGTGCCTTGTACTGCGACAGTTAACTCCGATCCTTCTTTATTACGACGTGTGTTACAGAATTTTTTAACCAATGCTTATCGTTATGCTCGAGGCGGTAAAGTGTTATTTGGTTGCCGTCATCGAGGTGATTTTATTGAGATCCAAGTACTGGATACTGGTTGTGGAATTAATGAGTTTGATATACAAGAAATCTTTAAAGAGTTTAAACGTCTCAATCATCCTAGTAGCCGTAATGTCAGTGGTTTGGGGTTAGGGTTAGCGATTGCTGACAGGATCAGTAAGGTACTTGATCATCAAATACATGTGAGTTCGGCTTTAGGTCGCGGTTCGATATTCTCTATTTCTGTGCCCATAGGTGAAACCATCAGCCAAACAAGCAATAAACCTTTACCAACACTATTGCAGCCTTTAGCGGGAATTAAAGTGCTATGCATCGACAATGAAGAAGCCATTCTTGCGGGATTAGAATCATTATTAAGCCGTTGGCAATGTGAGGTTATTTGTGCCAAAGATCTTGCCGATGCACGGATTAAGTTAGGCCTTAAAGGGGTGGCACCAGACATTATGTTAGCTGATTATCACTTAGATGATGATCAAAACGGTATCGATGCCATGAATGGTATTCGCAGCCGTTATGGGGAGCATTTACCAGGGATATTAATTACAGCCAATACCAATAAAGATTTGGTTGAAGATGTCGAAAGGCAGGGTTATCACTACATGGCTAAAATGGTTAAACCTGCTGCATTGCGAGCATTAATTTCGAGTCTAGTTAAAAAGTAGGTTTACCCATTTTGGCAGTATTGCTGAGATAAAACATCACCTTAAAAGGATATTAGTATGATTGTGTATGGCGATAGCATGTCGGGTAATTGTTATAAGGTGCAGTTGGTGCTGAATCTGTTAGGTATTGAGCATGTATGGCAAGAAATGAATATCACTAAAGGTGAAACGCAAACACCAGAGTTTTTAGCTAAAAATCCTCAAGGTAAAATACCGCTAATAGAACTCGATGATGGCAGCGTATTATCGGAGTCGAATGCAATTATCGGGTATCTTGCTGAGGGCTCTATGTTGATCCCAACCGATGCTTATAATAAAGCGAAAATGTATCAGTGGATGTTTTTTGAACAATACAGTCATGAGCCATATATTGCCGTTGCACGCTTTATTCAGTTGTATTTAGGATTACCTGAGGATCGCTTAGCTGAATATCACTCACTGCACGCTAAAGGCCATAAAGCGCTTGCGGCTATGGAAGCTGAACTAGCAAAGCAACCTTTTCTGTGTGGTTCGCAATTTACCTTAGCGGACATTGCTTTGTTCGCTTATACCCATGTTGCCCATCAAGGCGGTTTTGATTTAACCCATTACCCACAGATTAATAAATGGTTACTTCGCATAAAACTGCAAGCTAGCTTTGTGCCGATGAAGGGTTAATTATTTACTGATTTTATGGATATTTTTTGATTTACATGTGTTGTCAGCCGCTATTCGATTATTGGTATTATTGATAAAGTATTAAATACTGAATAGGCGATAAAAAGCATAATAGTGCCGACTAGAGCATCAATCACGCGTTGAACTTTAGGCGTACCTAACCAAGGTGCAAGTTTAGCGGCACCAAATGCTATGGTGTAAAACCACAGTATTGAGGCCAGCATGGTACCAATAGCAAATGCCCATTTTTCGTTGCCATCAAAAGTGCCCCCCACGCTACCGAGTATCATTACTGTATCTAAATACACATGAGGATTAAGCAAGGTGACAGCAAATGTAGTGCCGATAATTGTTTTACGGCTATTGGCCGCTGCAATGTGTGTTGTAACGAGATACTGATTTCTCCACACACTTTTGAACGACAGAACAGCATAAACAACTAAAAAAGTGACGCCTCCCCAACCTATCAGTAGCATTAACCATTCACTACTGGCGATTAATTTTCCTCCGCCAAAAATCCCCAGACCAATTAATAACACATCACACAACATGCAAATTGTCGCCGCGAGAAAATGATGATTGCGTTTTATTCCTTGGCTTAATATGTATGAGTTTTGTGCGCCAATAGGAATAATCATTCCTAAGCCGAGAATAAGTCCTTGAAATAATGCGGAGGTAGCCATGGGGATCCTAGTAACGAGCAATGTAATTAATTGCTAAAGTAGCAATAGTTTTGGTATAAATTAAATTAATAATTTTTCTGTTGTATAAGAATTATTAATGAAAGGTGGCAAGACATTGGCTACGATGACTTAAGAGGATTTAATAAGTTGGTAAAATAATGAGTAAACTTGATTATAAATTACTGCAGGCATTAAGCTGTGTGATTAAAGAACAAAGTTTTGAGCGTGCGGCTGGCGTGTTGTGTTTAACACAATCGGCGGTGTCGCAACGAATAAAGCAGTTAGAACAACATTTTGCTCAACCAGTATTAATTAGAGGCCAGCCGATTGAAGCCACAGATTTAGGTAAGCAGCTATTAAAACACTATTACCAAGTTGTGCAGTTAGAAGCCGACTTACTTCCTAGCGCTATGCCGCATTCACCCCAAACACCGTTAACCTTGCATATTGCCACCAATGCAGACAGCTTAGCCACCTGGCTAATTCCGGCAATAGCCCCGGTGATTAAGTCACATTTAATAGAAATTAATCTGCTCATTGAAGGTGAAGACCGCACGATTAATAGGTTAAAGGATGGCCAAGCTTTTGGGGCTATTTCTGTGCAATCTACACCTATTAAAGGTTGCCAATTGGCTCGGCTAGGAAATGTTGACTATCTGTTGGTTGCGACACCTGAGTTTAGTCGTCATTACTTCCCTAACGGAATTAGTGCCGACAGTCTTAGAAAAGCACCGGGTATCGCTTTTGATCATAAAGACAATATGCACACACGATACATTCAACAGCATTTTGGACTCACGCAAGGTGAATATCCATTACATACTGTACGTTCATCAGATGCCTTTGTGACCATGGCCAAGCATGGTGCGGCATATGGCTTAGTGCCAAAAACGCAAATTAAACCGGAGCTGGCTTCAGGTGAGTTAGTGCATATATGTAAAGAGCATATCATCACTGAAACGCTTTACTGGCACCATTGGATTTTACTTAAAGGTGTTTATAAAGACGTTTCAGATGCCATTGTTGCCCACGCTCAAGCGGTATTAGATTAAGCGAAACTGAGTCTGACCCAATCTGAGATTAGCCCAGTTTTGATTATCCATGGCTAATCAAAGTTTGATTATCTTCGCTTGGGACAATGGTGTCGGCAACAGATAACATGGCAGAGGTTAATTGGGTTAATTGTTCTGCGCTAATGGTATATGGCGGCATGATATAGATATAGCGACTAAAAGGCCTTACCCACACACCTAAATCAACAAAGGCTTTTTGCAAGGCTGCGGTATTAACTGGCGAGAGCATTTCTATTACTCCGACACTGCCGAGCACTCTTACATCTTTTACCTGCTTTGACGCCATGGCAGCGGGCAAGGTGCGTGTTAAATGTGCCTCAATATCTTTTACCTGCTGTTGCCAATCACCTTTAAGCAGTAAGTCTAAGCTGGCGGTTGCTGCTGCACATGCCAACGGGTTACCCATAAAAGTGGGCCCATGCATAAACACGCCAGCGGGTGAATCACTAATACCACAGGCCACTTCGTCACTGCATAAGGTGGCAGCAAGACTAATATATCCACCAGTTAAGGCTTTACCAACACACAAAATATCGGCCTCAATATTGGCATGCTCATAAGCGAATAGGGTTCCAGTACGGCCAAATCCAGTGGCTATTTCATCTAATATGAGTAACACGTCATATTGGTCACAAAGTTGGCGCAGTTTAACCAGATAAGCTGGGGAGTAAAAACGCATTCCGCCAGCACCTTGTATGATGGGTTCAATAATTACCGCGGCGATATCTTGGTGGTGTTGTGTAAATGCGGCATCTAACGCGAGTGTATCGGTTTGATTAAGCGGATCATTAAACTTAGACGTTGGCGCAGGGATAAATACTTGTTTAGTCACATTGTTGCCAAACATGGTATGCATTCCACCGTCTGGATCGCACACGCTCATCGCTGCAAAGGTATCACCGTGATAACCACTTTTTACGGTCATAATGCGTTGTTTTTGCGGCTGATTGCGGCCTTGCCAATATTGCAGCGCCATTTTTAAGGCGACTTCAACTGCAATCGAGCCTGAATCGGCTAAAAATACTTTGGTTAAATTGGCGCTGGTCATCTGCACTAAACGTTTTGATGTCTCAATAGCGGGTTGGTGGGTTATGCCGCCAAACATGACATGACTAAGTGTTGACAACTGTTGTTGCATTGCAGCAACAATGGTCGGATGACTGTAACCGTGCACACATGACCACCATGAACTCGTGCCATCAATAAGCACTTTACCGCTGTCTAATGTCAGTTCACATCCCTGGGCCGAAACGACGCCATATACAGGCAGAGACTGGGTCATCGAGGTATAAGGGTGCCAAATGTGTTGTTGATCGAAAGCGTAGTCGATAGTGGTGTTTGTGTCGGAAAATGCCATAATTATAGGTGCTCGTTTTTTGACCGCTAGTAAAGCGTGAAATGGTTACTGCGTTGACAGTTTACGGACTCAGGGTATCCTAGCCAACATAAAATCAAAATAAAGGAATGATCCATGTCGTTAGCTGAAGTTCGTCACGATTGGCAAAAAACAGAAATCGAGGCATTATTTGCGTTGCCTATGAATGATTTATTGTTTAAAGCCCACAGTATTCATCGTGAAACATTTGACCCTAACGAAGTGCAGATCAGTCGTCTTTTATCGATTAAAACCGGTGCATGCCCAGAGGACTGTAAATATTGTCCACAAAGTGCGCGCTATGATACCGGTCTAGAAAAAGAACGTTTACTTGAAATTGAAAAGGTATTAACTGAGGCTAAAAGTGCTAAAGCTGCTGGTGCATCACGTTTTTGCATGGGCGCTGCTTGGCGCAACCCGCGTGACAAAGACATGCCATATTTAACTCAAATGGTAAAAGATGTTCGTGCTTTGGGCATGGAAACCTGTATGACATTAGGCATGCTATCGCCTGACCAAGCCAGCAGATTGGCTGATGCAGGTTTAGATTATTACAACCATAACCTTGATACCTCACCAGAATATTACGGCGATGTTATCACCACCCGTACTTATCAAAGTCGTTTAGATACGCTGACAAACGTGCGAGCTTCTGGGATGAAAGTCTGTTCTGGCGGGATTGTCGGTATGGGCGAACAAGCCACCGATCGCGCAGGTTTATTGCAGCAACTTGCTAATTTAGAACAACATCCAGATTCGGTACCGATCAACATGTTAGTAAAAGTGGCCGGTACACCGTTTGAGAATATTGATGATCTTGACCCGCTTGAATTTGTCCGCACCATAGCAGTGGCTCGGATTATTATGCCTAAGTCGCGGGTGCGTTTGTCTGCCGGACGTGAAAGCATGAGTGATGAACTGCAATCAATGTGTTTCTTTGCGGGGGCTAATTCAATTTTCTACGGTTGTAAGCTATTAACTACGCCAAACCCAGAAGAAAATGATGACATGAGTTTATTCCGACGTTTAGGGTTACATCCTGAGCAAGGTCCACAAGCCAACATCGAATCTGATAGCGCATTATTAGCCAAAGCGAGTGCTAAGCAAGATAAGTCGACTAAGCAGTTCTTTGATGCAGCTGCGCTATAATTTTACATGACGTTATTAGGCCAGACTGATATGGGGCAGCACCCATTAACCGAGCGGATAAGTAATAAGCTTGCTGATCTGCAGGCGGCAGGCCTTTTACGCCAACGACATGTGTCGGAAACCAAGCCACGTGTAATGGTTGATTTTAGCCATAATGATTACTTAGGCTTAGCCCATGAACCTGCTTTAGTTCAAGCTCTGTATGCTGGAGCGCAGCAGTATGGTGTTGGCAGTCGTGCATCACCTCTTGTTAGTGGTTATAACCAAGCCCATTTTGCCCTTGAACAGCGTTTATGCGAGCTGACGGGGCATCAAGCATGCATGTTATTTAGTTCTGGTTTTAGTGCTAACAACGCGTTAATGAAAACCTTGTTTAGCAACAAGGATACTGTCTTAGCCGACAAGTTAGTGCATGCCTCAGTAATTGATGGCTTAAAAGACAGTGGTAGTCAGATTCGGCGCTTTTTACATAACGATGTTAACAGTGCAACGCGACTGATCGAGCGCAACCCTCATACAGTTGTGGTTACTGAAAGTGTATTCAGTATGGACGGTGACATTGCCCCGATAGCTGAATTATCTCGCTTATGTCAGCAACATGATTGTTGGCTGATTGTCGATGATGCCCATGGCTTTGGGGTATTACCTAGCTCGTTTGTTAATGCCAATAATGTGGATATTCAGGTGGTGACATTCGGCAAAGCGTTAGGAGGTCAAGGCGCGGCAATTTTAGCCTCTAAAAATGTGATTGATTACTTAGTGGCAACTTCGCGTGAATATATTTATTCTACCGCGTTATCGCCCGCAAATGCTCAGTTGGCATTAGCGGCGATTAATTGGCAGCAAGACCATCCACAGTTATTAACACAATTAACGGCAAACATCGCCTTATTCAGGCAAGTTGCACTTGAGCATCAACTTGAGATCACGCCTTCAATGACAGCGATCCAGCCGATTATGATTGGCGATAATCATCGCGTTTTAGTTATTGCTGAGCACCTAAAACAACAAGGTTTTTTGGTGGGGGCTATTCGCTCACCAACGGTGCCAGTCGGGCAGGCCCGTCTTCGTATTACGTTAAATGCACAGCATCAAGCCAGCGATATTTGTGCACTGGTTAGTGCAGTGGCCCAGCTTATTCAGCACAATGATGTTAATGATATTTAGTAAGCAGCATTAACATCCTGGCAGTAGCTAAATAAATCGTATCTTTGAGAACCCTCATGACGTTAGATAACTCGGTTGCAAACAAGTTTTCAAGAGCAGCACCTTTGTATAAGCAACATGATGTGTTGCAGCGTATGAGTGCTCAGCAATTATTACAGCATGCCAATTTATATGGCACTCTACTTGATATTGGAGCCGGTCCGGGTACATGTTTTAAAGCTTTCAATGACGTGAAACAGGTTATCGCGGCAGATATTGCGCATGGCATGCTAACGCAATTGGCGCAACAGTATTCTGATTACTTATGCCTTTGTTGTGACGCTCAAGCGCTGGGTTTACAAAGTGCATCTATTGACAGCATTTATTCCAATTTAGCTTTGCAGTGGTGTCAGACGCTACCCAAAGCTTTTAATGAATTTCATCGCGTATTACGAGTGGGCGGTGAATGTCATCTCAGTGTTGTTATTGATGGCAGCTTGGCTGAATTGCAAACGTTAGGGTTTCACGTCAATCAATTTCACTCTGTATCAGCCCTTAAGTCTGCTTTTATCACCTCGCAAACAATGCCTCCTGATTGGGATAGTATCGATATCCAGGTAGAGACTATTACGGTTTATTTTGCCGACTTACGTAGCTTACTTTATTCAATAAAAGGGGTGGGGGCATCCAGTGCTCAAGCAGATGAGGAAAAGCAACGCGCAGTGTTGAGCAAACAACAATGGCAGCAACGGGTTGCATTAGCTGAAACCTTACGTACCGACAAAGGTTTACCATTAACTTATCAAATTGCGTATATCCGCGCTAAACGAGGCTGAAGCAATGCTGTATTTTGTGACTGCAACAGACACTGACAGTGGTAAAACGCTAATTTCAGCGGCACTTTTATCTAAGGCCACAGGTAATAAGTGTGGCTTTAAACCTATAGCATCAGGGTGTGAGTCTACAGAAGATGGCTTGCGCAATAGCGATGCCATGATGCTAATGACCCAATCTAATATGGATTTGCCATATCAAAGTGTTAATCCTATTTGTTTTGCCCCAGCAATTGCACCGCATATTGCCGCAAGGCAAGTAAACTATACTTTAACTGCCCAAGGTGTTCTTGACACTATGTACCACCCGGCGATGCAAAGTGCTGATTTTGCCTTAATTGAAGGTGCAGGTGGTTGGCGTTTACCATTGGGTAATGGCGAATATTTGTCTGATACAGTTAAATTATTGCAAGCTAAGCTGCAAAATACTAAGCCACAAACTGAATTAGTCAATCACATGAATTACCCATCAGATTGGCCATCGAGAATCGACGTTATTCTCGTCGTAGGCATGAAGCTAGGTTGTTTAAATCATGCCTTATTAACTCAAGAAGCACTGCTAGCAGATGGATTAACGATAGCTGGTTGGGTTGCAAATCAGGTGGATCCTCACATGGCTTTTATTGATGATAACCTCGACAGTTTAAAGCAAATAATGACAGGTCCGTTTTTGGGATATGTGCCTTATTTGGCTAAGCCGACGGCGATTAATGCCGCCCGTTACCTGCAGATGCCTAGCTAATTCAAATGTCGACATAATCGACAATATAAGGCCCAACCTTTGTCACGCATCATGCTGTAAAAGCAAAGTGATGAATCATAAAAGATGGGCTAAAAAATCAATTTATTTTACTCATAATAACTAGTTTGCAATCGGCATCACGCGATTTCTACCTAGGCGTTTTGCATCGTAAAGTAGCTTGTCAGTTGCCTCAATGAGTTGCGATACATTTTGTTTAGGTTTCCATTCTGCCACCCCAAAAGAGGCGGTTATTGAGTCAATTACTTTATCGCTACGTCGATCTTTGACACTGAGCTTTTCTATGGCTCTACGTATGCCTTCGGCCAGCTGCCTGGCTACCCTAAACTGACTATTAGGAACGATAATAGCAAACTCTTCGCCACCAAAACGGTACAATTTTACTCCGTCACGACACGCTTCTTGGGTCCGCTTAGCCACTGTTTTTAGGACTAAATCGCCGAGTTGATGGCCAAAACTATCATTGAATATTTTAAAGTGATCAATATCAATTAAAATTAAACAAGTACCTACAGGTGCTGAGCTTACTTGCGCTTCTATATCAGTATTAAATGCGCGGCGATTTAATACATTGGTTAATGCATCAAATAGCATGTCTTTTTCAGATGCGGCTAAACGTGTTTTTAGAGTATCAATTTCAGATTGTGCTTTTTGTAGCTGTTCAGTAAAACTGACCGTGCTAGAACGAATACTGGAAGATTCTTTGACAATATTTCTAACAATGCCAATAACTTGTTCAAGTGAGAAGCCTTGATTTTCAAGATCACTTAATTTTTTAAAATCTTTATCAATTTGCTTCTGAAATGTTTCAGTATCTAAATTAGTGTCTTTGAGTGATTGGGATAATTCACATACCATAGCATCTAAATTTTTACGCATATCACGCACATCAAGCTCTACTGGATCCGCAACATATTTACGATAAATTAGCTCGCTAGTTACTGGTGAACATGTTTGATTTTGTTTGACTGCGGTATCTAACTCTTGATTCAGTAAGGGGTTTTGTTCACCCACATAAGCATACCAAAGCGCATAGTTTGTTGGTGTGGTAGGGATTTTATATTTTAACATTAACGGAACCGCTTTTTTTAAATTGGCAGCAGCGGTTTGCAATAGCGTGTTAGACATTATGTGCCTCATGAACTGGGCTGAAAAAGACTTTTAAAATCTATAGTTAAATAAATATAGCAATAATAGCAGGGGTTATACCATCCTATTATGAGGATACAAATTAAAAAAAAGCACCCTAGGATGTTTTTTTTGTAGATAACGTGATATTAAAACACATAAGAGACAGCAAACATTGGCCCAGTAAAGCTGTAGTTAATATTATAGTCAAAGTTACGTTGCTCAATATTGCCGATATTACGTGTCTTTTCGATAGTAACGTCGACATCATAGTAGTTATATGCCAATTTTAGCGACCAGTTATCACAAATTTTTGCTTCGACCCCTAAACGGACATCGACAAGCGATCCATCTACATCATCATATTTGATTGAAAAGTAATGCGCATGAGCATCAAATATCCAGCCAGGGTAAAACTCGTAAGATCCATAAAGACCGATATCAGGCAAAGGAGCCGTTATCGTTTCATCGATAATTTCTGGCGTTGCTACTGAATTACTGCATAAGGTTGAATCTGGAACACAGATGCCTATGGTGCCTTTAAAGGCCGTTTCGATAAACATGGCGTGTAAACCTAGCGACACACCAACCGCGTAATTTGTACCTTGCCAGACATCATAACCGTACCCTATACGCAAAATGTCTATATTCAGTAAGGTATTGAGTTTCGAGCCAGTTTCAATCAGGTAATCTTTACCATCAATATCTTCAAGAATAAAATCTTGTGATACCGTTTCTGTATCTGCTTTGCGATCCAACGATTTCCAATCAATATAAATGTTGTGGCGTTGGTTGAAAGAAAAGGTAAATTCAAAATAGGGTAAGTATTGTGCTTCAGCTAGAAGAAGTTCGTCTTCAAAGTCCACCGGGAATGTACCGCCGGTTTTAGGGTTTGTGGCAATAAAGTTTGAATCGGAGTTGGCATAAAACATACCGATATCAAGAGTATATCCATCAGTAAAAGTTGTGCTTTGTATTGATGGCTCGGACTCAGCATAAGCCGTTCGAGTGATGAGTATCAACAATACTATATAAAAAAAAGATCTTATCATTGAAACTCCGCACTTATTATTTTTACTATCACAAGATATGCGTCTTCATATGATGTTGTTGTCAAATCTAATCCCTAATCTATTGTATGCAGATATCCAAAATAAGAATTATCAAATGCATACTCAAAAACATCAAATTTATATAAATAGGACCAACCTTTCATTAGCCATACTAGCACTTTGTTACTAGATGTGAAATATTTGTATGTGTTTATTGCGCTAAATCAAGTTTTCAGCAGTAGTTTGAAGTCAAAGGCGCAAAAGCAATCATTTTGACTGCAATGCCTTATGGGGTTGGGCGTCAGAGTGTTGGCGTTACAGTGGTGAGTGACAGTAATGTGGCAAAACGAAAAGTAGAGTAGAATATTGACCCTACTTCTTCGTTAGGTATGTAGCGTAATTGTTAATGTTTGCGGGCGTTTGTTTTAGTCACTGACCAGAGTTTATTCTGGCTCGTCGGTGTCAGAAACTTCTTCTTCAACATCGTCAAATTCAATTTCAACTTTAGAACTTGCTGGCGCATGAATAGTACCAACTACAGCATAAAACGGCTTACCTTTTGCTAGACGGCAATACTTAGACCACAATAACTCCATTGGTGTTGTTGCGGGTAACATGCCTTGAAGAACGCGAATAAACTGGTCTTCGTCAACATTACAAGGTAATTGCGAGCCATCGGCTAGATTTTTCATTGCTTGACCGTGTTGTTCAAGCAAGTCAGCTTCCTTACTGGTAAAATCACCACAACGCTTAAACCCCATAGGGAAATTCGCGTCATCATAGAAGCGTTTAGTTGACTGAAAACTGTTGCTATGACCATTGGAGTTAGCATCAATACCTTGTTTTGCATTGATAAATGATTGCTGAGACATGGCTAATACCTTCTAAATTGTGAGATATAAACATTTGCAACTGGAGTATTGGCTAGTATTATCATTTTTTAAATCAAAATATTTTGTCCTTAATGGTAAAGAATTTTTATGGATACAGATTTATTAAAAACCTTCTTAGAAGTATCTCGTACTCGACACTTTGGTAAAGCGGCTGAAAATCTCTACCTTACCCGAAGTGCTGTTAGTTTTAGGATAAAACAGCTAGAAGGTATTTTGGGGATAGAGCTGTTTGAACGTTTGCGTAACAATATTCAACCTACCCCAGCAGGTGAGAGAATGTTGGGCCATGCTGAGGCGGTGCTTAATGCCTGGGAGAGGGCAAAACAAGATATTATTTTAAATCAGCAGCACAATGCTCAGTTGGCTTTATCGGCTGGTAATAATATTTGGGATGCTTATTTACAAGGTTTTTTACAGCCACTGCATTTAGGTTTGGAAGGTGTTGCTTTGAGGACTGATGTTTTGTCTGCATCAGTGATGACTCGCCAGCTTATTGAACGCACTTTAGATATTGCGATTACCTTTGATCCTCCAAAACTTGATGGGGTCACATTAGTTAAGCTTGCTCAAGTAAAACTGTATCTAGTGTCCAAACAGCAGGGCGTTAAGCTGGCTCAAACGGCTAATTTACCTTATATAAAAGTCGATTGGGGCACAGCCTTTAATATCACTCACGCCCAAGATTTTACCATGTTGCCTTTACCTGTACTGCATACCAGCTCAGCTCGCATGGCATTGGATTTTATGTTGAATAATAGTGGCTGTGCATTTTTGCCTGAAGCACTCATTCAACCCTATTTAGATAATGGCACTTTATCTCGCGTAGACGATGCAAAATGTATCTATCGACATGTGTATGCTGCTTATTGGGCTGAAAATGAAAGGCTTGCCTATATTGAACAAGCTATTTCAATGTTAACAACAGCTAAACTCACGGTTTAGTATTTACTGGGCAGTTGTTAGAACACTAGTGGCCAAATAATGATCCCCCAGGTGATAGTACACAAGACGAGACTGATGAATACTGCTGCTGAAGCAATATCTTTCGCTTGACCACTAAGAGGATGAATTTCATCTCCGACGCGATCTACAACTGCTTCAATCGCAGAGTTTAATAATTCGACAATCAAAACAATTAATAGGGTCATGATAAGTAGAATGCGTTCAGTTGCACTGATATTGAGTAATAGTGCAACAGGGAACATTAAGCCGGCCAGTACGGTTTCTTGTCTAAAGGCGGCTTCATGTTTCCATGCAGACTTTAGCCCCTTCATTGAAAATCCCGTTGCTCGAAAAATGCGCTTTAGACCATGATTATTCTCAGGTTTCATTAAGTAAATTATCTTTTTGGTTTTAATTGTGCAGATTGTAACATTCCATTCATAGGCTTCCAGCAGTAATTTAACTTTTTGATGGGTTAAAGTTACAAGATAATAGCGATTTCAATCATCAATAATGTCCTCAATCGGTGTTGATTCTACTCGTCTTTCCCTTCTGCTTAAGTGGATAATTCTTAGTTTTGTACTAAGCTTAAGAAGGTTTAAGTCAAGGTCGTGCTAATCATAAAATTAATGCCAGCTTATGATTCTTATTGGTAATGAGTGGCCACCTTGATATGGATTTGATTAATTGCAAGGATTGCATATGCCTAAGATACCCTCGGTTATATTTTCACTGATGATTGCACTGTATAGTTTAACAACGCACAGTGCTGTTTTATCTAAACCTCCCATCCAGTTAGCAACACAATATCAACCAGATATTACCGTCGCTGAGTATTTAGTCAGTGAAAAACTTGATGGTGTGAGAGGTTATTGGGATGGTCGTCAAATGCTGACTCGTAGTGGCCGAAAAGTGGCGTTACCAGCATCATTTACCTTGGGCTTTCCTGAAGTGGCTATTGATGGCGAACTCTGGTTAGGGCGTAATCAGTTTGAGCATATTTCAGCATTAGTTAGGCGTCTGGATACATCCGCTGAAGATTGGCAACAAGTAAAGTTTATGATGTTCGACTTACCAGATCATCCTGGCACTTTTGTTGAACGCTATTTCGCGATGCAAAAATGGGCTGAGCAAACTGATCCCACTCATTTACAGGTTATTAAGCAGGACACAGTAGCGACAACAGAGGCACTGTTCGATCGACTTGATAGTGTTGTGAATGCCGGTGGGGAAGGATTAATGTTACATTTTAAACAAGCTCATTATGCCGTGGGGCGCAGTGAGTATATTGTTAAACTCAAACCTAAATACGATGCTGAAGCCGTGGTTATTGGTCATACCCAAGGAAAAGGTAAATATCGAGGTCAATTAGGCGCGTTAATTGTAAAAACGCCAGCTGGAATTGTGTTCAATATTGGCAGTGGTTTTAGTGATAAACAGCGAGAAAATCCGCCGTTAATTGGTTCAGTCATTACTTATCAGTATTTAGGCTTAACTCAAAAAGGCACTCCAAGGTTTGCTAGTTTTTTGCGCGAGCGGCCATCACAATAGTCATCTCTTTTACATTAACTCAAATGTCACTGTGCCTGCACATTACGCTTGAGTTAACATGAGTAAAGTCGAGCTGGTGGATACACAATGACAAATCAGATCGTTAACTCTGTGCTGTATGCAATCTGGATATAATGGCGATGATAAATGATGGATGATAAATATCTTTTGAACGTTCACTCTGTGCTATTCGTCTGTATGGGCAACATTTGCCGTTCGCCAACAGCAGAGGCTATCTTTAGGCAACTAGCTAAGCAGCATTCACTTCAGCTTGAAATCGATTCTGCCGGCACCATCGCCTATCACCAAGGTCATTCTCCTGATCGTCGCAGCATGATTGCAGGCCATAAGCGTGGACTTGATTTTACCGATATGAAGGCTCGACAGGTCATTGATGCTGATTTTGAGCACTTTGATTTAATTTTAGCGGCAGATGTTTCTAATTTAGCTGAGTTAACTGAGCGATGTCCTGTGCATTTACGGTATAAGTTACATTTGATGTTAAGCTTTGGAGACTCTGCGGTTAAAGAAGTGCCTGATCCATATTATGGTGGGGAAAAAGGGTTTGAGAGGGTTATTGACTTGCTTGAGGCTAGTTTAACGGCATTAGCAGTATCACTAGCTTCACATTGAAATGTATCACTATGACAAGAAGTTTTTGAATGACTAGGCCGTATATGTATTAACAACCTAGTCGTGGATCGGGCTTAATCGTTATAACGTTTGCCAGATCGTTTTAGTTTCTCTTGTTCTATCTTTTGTTGTTTGATCAGTTCTTTTTCAGCCAGCTTACGCGCGACTTCAACTTTCTCGACTTCAGCCATTGCCGGTGTTTCAAGGCTTAATAAGCCAATTTTACCTGAGCGGTACTCATGCAGTAATAGTTCCGAGACCTTATGGTAATCAACACGCCCACCAGGACGGAGTGCTCCGCGAGAACGGCTAATGGCTTCGAGTAATTCAATATCACTGTCAGGCAGCGATTTAAGCTTATAACGCTCGCAAATTTCGTCGGGGTAGGCTTTAAGAAAATAAGCTGCAGCAAACATGGCCACATCTTCGTATTCCATTGCTGTGTCTTTAATTGCACCAGTGACCGCTAGGCGATAACTGCTGGCTTCGTTATCGACTTTAGGCCATAAGATCCCTGGCGTGTCTGACAAAACGATACCGTTACGTAAGTTGATCCGTTGCTGATTTTTAGTTACCGCGGGTTCATTACCTGTTTTAGCAATAGTGCGGCCCGCTAGGGTGTTAATAATTGTTGATTTACCAACGTTAGGAATGCCCATTATCATGGTACGAATATCTTTTTCCATGGTGTCACGGTGCGGCACTAGTTTGCGACAAAGATCAGGAATACTTCTTACCATTCCCGGTTGTAGGGTGGTGATTGCCGATGCCTGTACACCTTGCTCACGCTCTAGGTATTCAATCCACTGAGCCGTAATTTCTGGATCCGCTAAATCAGATTTATTGAGCAGTTTAATACAAGGTTTATCACCGCGAAGTTGTGACACCATTGGGTTTTCACTGCTGTATGGAATACGTGCATCGAGCACTTCAATAACGAGATCCACTTGAGGCATCGCCTCCTCGATCTCTTTACGTGCTTTGTGCATGTGTCCTGGATACCACTGAATTGCCATGATGTTGCCTTATAAATCGGAGAGTAAATAACAATAAATACAAAAGTGATATTCTACCTCGTAAGTGGATTAAATGCATAAAAAAAGCGCCTTAAGGCGCTTAGTATCGTTGTTAAATACACTATGAGTGCTTAAATCACGCCTAATTCGCGTAATCTTTCCATCAAATAGCTATCAGCCGTATAACGCTCAGATAACACCACTTGTGGATTTGGGTGTAAAAACAGCGGTAATGAGATACGAGACTTGGTTTTGTCTGTGCCTTGAGGATTGATGACTCTGTGAGATGTTGATGGGAAATAGCCGCCTGAGGCCTCTTGTAACATGTCGCCGATATTAATAATAATGCTACCAAAATCACTTGGCACATCAATCCATTCACCTTCTTTAGTCAGCACTTGTAAGCCAGGCTCATTCGCTGCTGGTAACAAGGTAATTAAGTTAATGTCTTCATGCGCAGCAGCACGGATTGCGCCCATTTCCTCATCTCCTTTCATTGGAGGATAATGAAGAATGCGTAACAAGGTTTTTTGGCTTTGCGCAATCATGTCGGGTAACGGAATACTATATTTAGCCGCGACGTCTGCAGGTGTGTACTGTTCAATCCAGCTCAGTAATTCAGACGCTAGCGCATTAGCGTGTTCGTAGTAAGCAAGGATATTCGCCTTTAACGACTCTGGAATGCGTCCCCAAGGGTATACGTGATAATATTCTTTGATATCTTTTACGTTATTGCCTTTAGCCGTTTCAGAAATTGATGCGGGAAAGAAGCCATCATGTGTTTCAGCTTTAAACAAAAAATCATTTTTTTGTTCTGACTGAAAGAAGCTATACCACTCATTATATATATCTTCAACAAGCTGCTTTTGAATTGGGTGGTTAGTAAGTACACCAAAGCCGGTTTCACGCAGTGATTCAACAAAATGTTGGGCACTATTAGGTGCTTGGTAATCAATTGTATTTAGTTTCATTATGTATTTCTTATTAGTGTGTTGACCCACCGTAATGGTAACCTTAGTCACACTCTGCCGCAATTATTTGCGTGATATCACTCCATTTTCATTTGAGCTGAAATGATTGATGACACGTATTCATTATTACTAGACTGTGGCAAACAAACTCAACGAGATCTGACCATGAATAATTTAACTGAATTTGAACAGTATGTGATCGAGCAAAAAGGCACCGAGCGTCCTTTTAGTGGCGAATTTGTTGATCATGATGCACAGGGTGTGTATTTATGTAAAAAATGCCATGCACCACTTTATAAAAGTGAGTATAAATTTAATGCTCATTGTGGCTGGCCAGCATTTGATGATGAAATTAAGGGGGCAGTAAAGCATACACTCGATGCTGATGGTCACAGAACCGAAATTACCTGCGCACAATGCGGTGGTCATCTAGGCCATGTGTTTGAAGGAGAACATTTAACCGATAACAATATCCGTCATTGTGTCAATTCGGTATCAATGATTTTTAAAGGCATTGATGAGCTTTCAGCATCAAATTTAGCTACGCCTTCTTTCGAAAAAGCGACTTTTGGTGCTGGCTGTTTTTGGTGTGTTGAAGCTATCTTCGCTCAGCTTAATGGCGTGCAAAGTGTTAAGTCTGGTTATTGTGGCGGTGATGCAAAAGATGCCAATTATGATGCGGTATGTTCCGGTAAAACAGGCCATGCAGAAGTCGTTCATATTGAATTTGATCCCACGGTTATTCAATATGACACACTCCTTAGTGTATTATTTGAAAGCCACGATCCGACCACACTTAATCAGCAGGGAAATGATAAAGGGCCACAGTATCGTTCAGCTATTTTTGCGCATAACAGTGATCAAATTGATACCGCTAACCGATTTATTAACGCCTTAACTGAACAACAAGTGTGGTCTAGACCGATAGTCACTGAAATAAGTGCATTTGATACATTCTACCCGGCTGAAAGTTATCATGATGAATATTTCACTAAACACGGGCAACAACCTTATTGTCAGCTAGTGGTTAAGCCAAAATTTGATAAAGTGATGAGTAAGTTTGCTGATAAACGTAAACGTTAAATCAGTATTTTTTGCAGGTACAAAGACTCACGATAGAAAAAGGGACTGAATATTCAGTCCCTTTTTATTGATTAGCGTATTAATCGTTTAATCCAATTTATCATCGGCTACTTTATAGTGCGGATCTTCAATAAGGTTAACTTCAACTAAATCACGTGCTTTATGCAGTAGTGCTTTACAATCTTGGCTTAAGTGACGTAAGTGCAACCGCTTTCCTGCCGTAACATAACGTTCAGCTAAGGTATCAATCGCTTCTAATGCGGAATGATCTGCCACGCGTGAATTTTTAAAATCAATAATCACATCTTGGTTATCATTTTCAGCATCAAACAGTTCAAGAAAGTTTGCCACTGAACCAAAGAACAAGGGGCCATTTAAGCGATATATTTTCCAGCCGTTATCATCTTCAGTTATGTCAACATTAATGTGCTTTGCGTGTTCCCATGCAAACACTAAGGCAGATACAATTACACCGACAAACACTGCAAAGGCCAGATCGGTAAAAACAGTGACAGTGGTGACTAATATAATCACAAATGCATCATGCTTAGGCACTTTGTTCATGAATTTGAAGCTGGCCCATTCAAAAGTGCCTATGACCACAATAAACATGACACCAACTAATGCTGCCAGTGGAATAATTTCGATAAACGCCGAACCAAACAGAATAAATGCCAGTAATGCTAATGCTGCCGTGATGCCAGATAAACGACCTCTACCGCCCGAGTTAATGTTAATCATTGACTGGCCGATCATCGCGCAACCACCCATAGCACCAAAGAAACCACTGGTAATGTTGCCCACACCTTGGCCGACACATTCTTTGTTACTTTGACCACGAGTATTGGTCATTTCGTCAATCACTGTTAGCGTTAATAATGACTCAATTAATCCTACCGCGGCTAAAATACAGGCATAAGGTAATATGATGTAAAAAGTGTCAAAGCTAAATGGCACGCTAGGGATGGCAAATGAAGGCAAGTTACCTGCAATAGTTGCAGCGTCATTGCCACTCATTGTTTTTAGAAAATCCAATACATTACTGGTTTCTAAATTGAAACCTACAGTAATCGCCGTTACCGTTAAAATAGCCACTAAGGATGAAGGCACAGCTGTGGTTAATTTGGGTAAGAAATGGATAATAGCCATGGTTAAAACCACTAAAGCTAGCATGATCATTAAGGGTTCTTGTGCCATCCAAATCATGTTGCCCGCGGCGTCTTTGACTTTAAATTGACCGAGCTGGGCTAAGAAAATTACAATCGCTAACCCGTTTACAAAACCAATCATTACTGGGTAAGGTACGATACGGATAAATTTACCGAGTTTGAATACGCCCGCTAAAATTTGAATCAGTCCTGCTAACACCACAGCGGCAAATAAGTATTGCACTCCATGTTCAATTACCAGCGATACCATGACCACAGCCATAGCACCCGTGGCACCAGAAATCATGCCAGGCCGACCACCAATTAATGCGGTGATTAGTCCCATAATAAAGGCGGCATAAAGCCCGACCATAGGTTCAACATGAGCGACAAATGCAAAAGCAACGGCTTCAGGTATTAGGGCCAGCGCAACAGTTAATCCTGATAAAATATCGGCTTTGCTACTGCTTGTTTTATGGCGAATAAGATCGAACATTTAACCTCTGTTTTCATTGGTAAGTTAATAAAAAGTGATCAGTATATTAACAAAAAATACTCGTTGGCTGAACTGTGACATCCCTAATGTGATGTTTTAATTCGCTGAGGTATTTTTTATTAATCTTTTCAATAAAAAAGCCATGCTTAGCATGGCTTAATAAATGATGGGGCTAGTGAACCCCTAATTAATGCTACTTTGCCGGGCGTGCCATATCCGCTGATGCACTGTTATTTATTGCGACTTTTGGCGCACTAGTTTCAGTTGCTTGGGCTTCATAAGTACGCCCTTGAGGCACCGCTTTCTGTTCACGAACATCCACTGTAGGTTTAGTCATGTCAGATGACACCATAGAACCGAAGCGACTTGCTTTTACAGGTGCTTTTGCTGCTGTAGTGGTGTCAGTAGAAACAACAGTCTCTACTGCAGGCGCAACGTCTTTAGCTGCAGGTTTAGCTTGACGAACGATTGCCGCAGGCTTGGCCATTGGTGCCGATGCATTAGATGTAACGGCTTTATCTTGTTTGCTTTCTGCGGTTGTTTCCATCGCCTCTAACGATGCTACCTCAGCGACTAACGCTTGTTTAGCTGGAGCATCAATAGGGGTTTTAGCGATTTCAACTGCTGAAGTTTCAACTGCTGTAGTTTCAACTGTCGCTGCAGTTTCGATTACGTCAGCTGTGTTGACTACCGGAGGCGTTTCAGCTGCTTGCTCTTTTGCTGCAGGAGTGTCTGCGACAACGTTAGCTGGCTCAACATCAACCTTAGTCTCTTCTGTATCAGTCACTTCAGTCTTTTTAACATCAGCCTTGAAGACTTCTGCCGCTGGAGTAACTGTTGCTGCATCAGTGGCAGTCACAGGCGTTTTAACCTGAGTTTTGGTTTTAGCTTGTTCAGCGTCTAACTGCTTCTCTAGCTCATCATTAGGTGTGAAAACGGCTTGTTGTGTCGACCCCGTTTCATCATCACGACGACGGCGTTGACCAGCAGCACGTAGGTGGCGAGGGCTACGACGACTACGACGTTGACCTTCACGACCTTCAGCTTCACTTTCTGATGCCGTGTCATCGGTATTCGCGCTTTGCTCATCAGTTTCTTTTGCAACATCAAAGTGGGTCGCAACCGTTTCATTAACAGTGTTGTCTTCAGCTGGAGCCGCTTCTGTTTTCACTTCAACGTCAGCTTTCACTTCAACAGCTGGAGTGTCTGTTTCAACTTGGGCAGTAGAGGTAACCTTGGTGATTTCTGTTGCTACATCAGCTGCTTCAACCGCCGCGCCTTCTGCTACTTCGGTGGTTTGCTCTGTTTTCTCTTTACGAGGCTGACGTCGGCTACGTGGTGCTCTAGTCTCTGATTTTTTATCATCAGATGCTTTTGGCCCAACATTGTTGGCTTCAGATGCGATCAGTTCTACTGATGATTCAGTTGATTTACTATCAATAACCTCGGTTGTTGATAATGCTTCATTCTGTTCACTTTCAATACGCACTTTACGACGCATGTTACGACGTTGGCGACGCTCTCTAGCGGCTTCTTGCTTTGGTGATTTCTCTACAGTGGCCTTAGGTTCTGCCACTTTAGCGTCAGCTACTTTGGTTTCGCTAACGGGTAATGCTTTGTCAACTTTGTCAGCTCTTGGTTTATTTTTAGCGTTGTCATCTTGAGCAGTATTTCGACTGTTTCGCTCATTACGCTTGTTCTGAGGACGACCTTCAGTGGTGTCTTTCGATTTGTCACTGTCATTGCGTTGACGACGGCTATCATTGCGCTTGTCATTGCGGTTACCACTATCGTTACGTGTCTCATTACGACGAGTGTTACGACGTGGGTTAGTCTGAGTGCTGTCTTTAGTCTGCGCTGTCGCTTTGGTATCTTTCACCTCAGTTTCATTAGCAGAGAATAGGGCGCTGATTGCTGAGATGACTCGTGAAAACAATCCTGGCTGAGTAGATGCTGTCGCAGGGGCAACATTTACAGGTGCAGTTTTGACGAGATCTTCTGCAGCTTTTTGTGGGGCTGCAAAGCCTTTTAATGCTGGCTCTGGTGATGCCGCGCGCTCTAATTTACGAGGCTCATACAGTTTTGCTGCTGGCTGTTCTACGCGCTTATAGCTTGATTCACTGACTTCATCGTCACTCTTACGACGTACCACACGGTAATCTGGGGTTTGCATGTGTGCATCTGGAATGATGTACACTTCAACTTGATGACGCTCTTCAGTAATACGGATCGCTTTACGCTTTTCGTTTAATAAGAAAGCCGCCACATCAACTGGCACAATCGCTTCGATTTGTGTGGTGTTTTCTTTAATGGCTTCTTCTTCCATTAAACGTAAAATTGATAGTGCTAATGATTCCGTACTGCGAATAGTACCTTGGCCATGACAACGAGGGCATAAATGTGCAGCAGACTCTTCTAGTGATGGACGTAGGCGTTGACGCGACATTTCCATTAAACCGAAACGAGAAATACGGCCCAATTGAACACGTGCACGATCATGGTGTACGGCATCACGCAAACGGTTTTCAACTTCACGCTGGTGGCGAACAGGGGTCATATCGATAAAGTCGATAACCACTAAACCACCTAAATCGCGAAGACGTAATTGACGTGCAATTTCATCAGCTGCTTCAAGGTTTGTGTTCAGTGCAGTTTCTTCAATATCACCGCCTTTAGTGGCACGGGCAGAGTTGATATCAATAGACGTTAATGCTTCTGTGGGGTCAATAACAATTGATCCGCCTGATGGTAAACGCACTTCACGTTGGAATGCCGACTCGATTTGAGACTCGATCTGGAAGTGAGTAAATAGAGGCACTTCAGAGTCATATAGTTTGACGCGTTCGACAAAATCAGGACGAACTAAACCAATGTGCAGTTTAGCTTCTTCAAAAATTCGTGGATGATCGATAAGGATTTCACCCACATCACGACGTAAATAGTCACGAATAGCACGAACAATGACGTTGCTTTCTTGATGAATTAAGAAGGGGGCAGCCTTGCTTTGAGCGGCTTCTTGAATCGCATCCCAATGATGTTGTAGTACTTTCAAGTCCCACTTTAGTTCTGTTGACTCTTTGCCTACACCAGCCGTACGCACGATTAAGCCCATACCATTAGGTACTTCTAGCTCAGACATCGCTTCTTTAAGTTCGGTGCGCTCATCACCTTCGATACGACGAGAAATACCGCCAGCACGAGGGTTATTTGGCATTAAGACTAGGTAAGAACCAGCAAGACTAATAAAGGTAGTTAATGCAGCGCCCTTGTTGCCACGTTCTTCTTTATCGATTTGAACAATGACTTCTTGGCCTTCTTGCAGGACTTCTTTGATGTTTGGACGGCCTTGGAAGGAATATCCTTTAGGGAAATATTCACGACCAATTTCTTTTAGAGGTAAAAAACCGTGACGATCTGCACCGTAGTCAACAAATGCGGCTTCAAGTGACGGCTCTACGCGAGTGATTTTACCTTTATAGATATTTGATTTTTTCTGTTCATGACCAGGACTTTCGATGTCTAGATCATACAGTTCTTGCCCATCAACTAGGGCTACGCGCAACTCTTCTGATTGAGTTGCATTAATTAACATACGTTTCATGATGACGTGATTCTTCTAAATGAGGTCATCAAACAACACGATCTTTCTGCATTACGGGCCTGAATTAATCGGTATAACCTCACGGCTAGATCCAGGCAATTAGGTGCTCATTACTGTAAAACGCAGTCACTGCGTGTCGCATCCTATTTATGGCTTATTTTCTAGTGTTTACAAAAACAAGGAATTCGTTGACTTACAACCAACCCCATAAATTATGGTATTTTAATCCGTTAATGCCCAAGTCGAATCGGTTTGTTTGATAACAAGCTAAAATGTTGTTCGAATTTGGGGCGATTTACCACAGTTAAATTAAAATCTTTATTGAATACTTACGGTTTAATTGTACAAACGGTTTCTTATCGTTTTTTAATAAATACAACTTGCAAATCAATGATTTGCTACCGGTTAGGTTCATTTTTATAACTGCTAGTTTTTCGCATTTGGTGAAAGTTGTGAACACTTTATCCACTGTTTACTCTCAACCTGTGGGCAAATATAGCAACAATCGCTATTTTCAGCAATCAAAAGCCCATATTCTTTCGTGTATTTATTTGAAGTCCAATGCGGCAATAGCCAAGCATTTACCAGATAAGGTACACTATTACGGTTACTACTATATGGCGCATCATGAATACTGAAACCACCCCCCAAGTTGAATACGTGACTATCGACGAAGATCATTTTGAACAACGCATCGATAATTTTTTGCTGACTAAATTAAAAGGCGTACCGAAAAGCATGATCTATCGGATTGTGCGTAAAGGCGAAGTGCGGGTTAATAAAAAACGCATCAAGCCGGAATATAAATTACAAATCGGAGACATTGTTAGGGTTCCGCCTGTTCGTGTTGCCGAAAAAGACAATCGCAAGGCGCCATCGCCTAATTTATCAAGAGTGTCTCAGCTTGAAGAACGTATCATCCATGAAGATAATCATTTAATTGTGTTAAACAAGCCTGCCGGTATTGCAGTACATGGCGGAAGTGGTGTGGATTATGGTGTGATTGAAGGCTTACGCTCATTGCGTCCACAGCAAAAATTTTTAGAGTTAGTACATCGTTTAGATAAAGATACGTCTGGTGTGTTGCTTGTGGCTAAAAAACGCAGTGCCTTGAAGCATCTGCATGAACAATTACGCAGTAAAACCATGCAAAAAGATTATTTAGCCTTGGTGCGTGGCGAATGGCAGGCAAGTGATAAAGTGGTTAAAGCACCACTGTTAAAAATCACTTTAAAGTCGGGCGAACGCATTGTGCGAGTCAATAAAGAGGGTAAAGAGTCTGAAACCCGCTATAAGATTATGCAGCGTTACCAAGGTTGTACTTTAGTTAAGGCTAGTCCTGTTACAGGACGAACCCATCAGATACGAGTGCATTGTCAGTATGCTGGTCATGCTATTGCTTGTGATGATAAATACAGTGAGCAGCAATTTGATGACAGTATGCGGGCCTTGGGTTTAGACCGTTTGTTTTTGCATGCCGCAGAACTTAAATTTACTCATCCTGAAAATGATCAAGTTATGCAGGTTAAAGCGCCTTTAGACCCAGTGCTACTGAGTACACTTGAGAAGTTGAAAAGAGTATAAAGGCACTCAGCAAATAAAGTAGGGCATTATATTGAACAGTAAAGAGAAAGCTTTTGACCTGGTTATTTTTGATTGGGATGGCACGCTAATGGACACTGTGGGCAAAATCGTGTCTTGCATGCAAAATGTCGCTCAAGAATTAATGTTACCCAGTCCATCCGAGCAGGAAGTGAGAGATGTCATTGGTTTATCTTTACCCCAAATTATGCCGATTTTATTTGCTGATCATCAAAACCATCAACAAATTATTGATTGTTATCGACGTCACCATCTTGCGAGTGAGCTACTTACGCCTTTATTCGATGGCGTCGAATTACTGATCCGTAATCTATTTGATGCGGGTTATCATTTAGCTATTGCTACAGGGAAAGGCCGACAAGGTCTTGATAATGTATTAGCTCTCACGGGGTTAGGCGATTATTTTCATGCGACCCGTTGCGCCGATGACGCACAAAGTAAGCCGCATCCTGAGATGCTGTATTCGTTATTGGCTCATTTTGATGTTACCGCAGACAGAGCCATTATGATTGGCGATTCTATTCACGACTTAGCCATGGCCAATAATGCTGGCATGGCAAGTATAGGTGTGAGTTATGGTGCCCATAATGAATCAAGACTCAATCTATTAAACCCGCGTGCTATTGTTGACCAGCCTTGTGCGATTCGTGACTATCTTTAATTTTTATGGACGCTGTTATGATAGTCGCATTACAGCATTGAAGATAAGTGTGTCCGACGCTGTATCGTATTCGCTTCTGTGTGATACTCAGCTTACTTCTGTGTTATGTCGCTTGTTATGACATCAAGTACAAACAGCATTATCTATCCCCATCTCCCTTTATTAAATTCGATATCAGTATTTGCTGGTTGAGCATCTGGTGCTTGACTGAGCACATCTACACCGTGCTGAGCGAGTAAATCTATCAGTTTAATTAATGGTAGACCGATTAGGGTGTTAGGGTCATCACCTTCTAAACGCTCAAACAGAGCTATACCTAATCCTTCACATTTGAAACTTCCGGCACAATATAATGGTTGTTCTGTATTGATGTAGTAGCGAATTTGCTCCACAGATAAATGTTTAAAATGAACCGTGAACGGTTCAACACAAGATAACATTTGTTGATTGGCACTATTGAATACTGCAAGGCCGGTATAAAAAGTAATAGCTTGACCTGATGCCGCGCTTAATTGCGCTATCGCATTGTCTACTGTGTGAGGCTTACCAATAATTTGACCGTTAATCAGTGCAACTTGATCCGAACCAATAATTAATTGCGGCACCGATTTGTTCTCTATTAGTTGGGCGCCTGCGAATGCTTTTTGTTCGGCTAAGCGTTTGACTAAAGATAATGCGGTTTCATTTTTTGCTGGGGATTCATCAATATTAGGGTTAACACAGTTAAACGGCAGCATTAATTTAGCTAATAATTGCTGACGAAAAGGTGAGGTTGATGCAAGTACAAGATTGAATTCCATTGGCTTTGTTTCAGTATTTGTTGGCTAATAACAGAATATTAGTCAGTTTACTGTATTCATCTATGCAAATGGAGCATTTTTCTCGAGTAATGCTTGTGTGATTGGGTTGGGTTCGGTAAAATTTGCCAACTTTCAAATTCAATGCCGGATTTAAAGAGTACCTAAAGTTCGTTATTAGGTGAGGTTACCGTATTTTTACGGAAATTTTCTTTGACTCCAGCGTTTTCAAACTATAATATGCGCGCCTTATGCAAACAGTAAAGATACCGGTTTCAATTGATCCTATACGCGCTGCCTCTAGCGGCCTTCGTTATGAAGGTATCATTTTAGGCAAGCAACTAAAGCGATTAAGCGAGTTATGTGCCGGCGACTGTTCCGACGTAGTTGTGTCGTTGGAATGTGGCGTCGATTTACAGGGGATAGTCTACCTTCGCGGGAAGGCTGTGACGGAGCTCACTCTGCTATGTCAACGTTGCATGACACAATTTACTACTGAGGTTACGGTCGACTTTTGTTTTAGTCCTTGTAAGACTGAGGCAGAAATCGATGAGCTCCCGGATGCGTATGACCCAATTGAGTGTAATGAGATTGGTGAAGTACGTCTGCATCAATTGATTGAAGATGAATTGATAGTCGCTATGCCTATCATCCCGATGCACGATGATAATAATTGTAAGTCTGGGTCGAAAGATATAGTTGTAGGCGAGATCGAACCCGCTCATGAGGAGCGTCCAAATCCGTTTGCAGTGTTAGAAAAACTGAAGAGCAAGTAATCGTAGGAGACAGGTCCAATGGCTGTACAACAGAATAAAAAATCACGTTCAAAGCGCGGAATGCGTCGTTCACATGATTCATTGAGCACTGCTCAATTGTCAGTAGACGCAACTAGTGGTGAATTACATCTACGTCACAACGTGACTGCTGATGGTTTTTACCGCGGTAAAAAGGTTATCAACAAGTAATTTGTTGCTAATTGAATGACAAATCTGACGCTTGCGTTAGATGCGATGGGGGGCGATCACGGCCCCCACGTGACAGTGCCTGCAGCCTTGCAGGCATTGAAATTTAATACATCTCTAAAAATTATTTTGGTTGGCAATCAAACCGAAATAGAAAAATATATCCCTCAAGCTGATCCAACAACTTTATCCCGCATTGAAATAATTCATACTACTGAAGCTGTCACTATGTGTGATAGGCCCATTCATGCTTTGCGTTCACGTAAAAATAGCTCAATGAAAATTGCTATTGAACTGGTGCGCGATGGAAAAGCAGCTGCCTGCGTTAGCGCGGGTAACACGGGGGCGTTGATGGCGATGGCTAAGGTATTATTAAAAACCTTACCAGGCATTGATAGACCAGCATTGGTATCTTGTTTACCAGCTATGACAGGCAAGCCTGTTTATCTGCTGGATTTAGGCGCCAATGTTTCTTGCGATTCCGAGACTTTATTTCAGTTTGCTATTATGGGGTCGGTATTGTGTGAAGCTGTTCATAAAAAGTCCCGGCCGAAAGTGGCATTATTGAACGTTGGTATTGAAGCGATTAAAGGGAATGACCAAGTCCAACAGGCTGGCCAAATTCTTCAACATACGGACCAAATTAATTATATTGGTTTTGTAGAAGGCGATGAAATTTATACCGGTAATGTTGATGTGATCGTTTGTGACGGATTTGTCGGCAACATCACCTTAAAAACCTCAGAGGGCATTGCCAAGCTATTAGTTCATCAATTAAAACGCGGCTTAAATGATGGTTTTTTTGTGCGTTTACTCTCCAAACTCATCGCTCCTCGCATACAAGCAGTACTCAGTAAGATGAACCCCGACCACTATAACGGTGCAAGTCTGATAGGATTGCGCGGAATAGTAGTAAAGAGTCATGGTAACGCGGATGAAGCTGCATTTTTACAAGCATTAAATTTAGCAGCAACAGAAGCAAAACGTCGTCTTCCTGAAATGATTAAAGATCGTTTGGAGTCGATTCTTTTAGACATCAATAGCTGATCTCATATATGCACACAAAAATTCTCGGAACAGGTAGCTATCTACCTGTGCAAGTTCGTAGCAATCAAGATCTTGAAAAAATGGTTGAAACCAGTGACCAATGGATTGTTGATCGAACCGGTATCTCTGAGCGGCGTATTGCTGCAACAGACGAATCGGTTTCAACAATGGGTTATCAAGCGGCATTAAAAGCGCTTGAAATGGCTGGGATAGAAGCCAGTGATCTTGATATGATTGTTTGCGGAACCACAAGTGCATCAAACGCATTTCCTGCAGCAGCATGCGAAATTCAAGCCTTATTAGGCGTCAAAAATATTCCTGCCTTTGATATTGCAGCCGCATGTTCTGGTTTTATTTATGCCTTATCCGTTGCAGATCAATTTGTTAAAAATGGTTCTGCTAAAAAAGTATTAGTCATTGGTTCAGATGTATTGTCGCGGATGTGTGATCCTTCTGATCGCTCCACGGTGATTTTGTTTGGTGATGGCGCTGGCGCTGCGATTATTGGTGTCAGTGATACTCCAGGTATTATTGCAACCCATATTTATGCAGATGGTAGCCAAGGGGACTTATTAAAATGTTCTTTCCCGCCTCGCGCCAATGAAAGTTCTACAGCGGTCGGTTTTATGACGATGAAAGGCAACGATGTCTTTAAAGTGGCCGTGACACAGTTATCGAATGTCGTCACCGAAACCCTGCGCCTTAATAATGTCGATAAATCTGAAATTGACTGGTTAGTACCACATCAAGCTAACTTTCGCATTATCAATGCCACAGCAAAAAAATTGAACATGAGCTTAGATAAAGTGGTGCTTACCTTAGCTAGGCATGGTAATACCTCAGCCGCTTCCGTACCAATTGCATTAGATGAAGCCGTTCGTGACGGCCGAATTCAGCGTGGTCAATTACTATTGCTGGAAGCCTTCGGTGGCGGTTTCGCTTGGGGCAGTGCATTAATTCGTTTTTAATTTTTAAATTATTTTTTACAGGTAACCGTTTATGGAAAATGTTGCTTTTGTATTCCCTGGTCAAGGTTCTCAGGCCGTAGGGATGTTAGCTGAATTAGCTCAAACTCATGCCATTATTGGCCAAACCTTTGCCGAGGCGAGTGATGCTTTAGGTTATGATTTATGGGATCTTGTTGCCAATGGCCCAGCTGAAACCTTAAATGAAACCGATAAAACTCAGCCTGCATTACTCACCGCAAGTGTGGCTATTTGGCGGGCATATCTAGCGTCTAACAAGCCTATGCCTTCCATACTTGCAGGCCATAGTCTTGGAGAATATTCTGCTTTAGTATGTGCCGGGGTGATTGAATTTACCGATGCTGTTAAATTGGTTGAGCTACGCGGGAAATTAATGCAACAAGCTGTACCTGCGGGTTCTGGAGCTATGTTTGCCATTATTGGACTTGCTGATGAGGCTATTGCCACTGCATGTGCGGAATCTGCGCAAGGTGATGTAGTGAGTCCTGTGAATTACAATAGTCCAGGGCAAGTTGTTATAGCGGGTGAAAAAGCCGCTGTAGAGCGCGCAGCCGCTGCGTGTAAAGCTGCAGGTGCTAAAATGGCAGTCGCGCTACCTGTTAGCGTTCCGTCCCATTGTGCATTAATGAAGCCTGCAGCCGATGAATTAGCTAAAGCCTTAATTGAGATGACGTTTTCTGAGCCTAGCATCAAGGTAATCAATAACGTTGATGTGGCAATGCCAACCGACGCTCAAGCAATTAAAGATGCGTTAGTGCGCCAATTGTATTGCCCGGTAAGGTGGAGCGAAACTGTTGAGTGTATGGCGACACAAGGTGTTACAAAATTAGTAGAGTGTGGACCTGGTAAAGTATTAACCGGTTTAACAAAAAGAATTAATAAATCGATATCCGCTCAAGCGGTTAATGATGTTGCTTCATTCGCAGCATTAGTCGAATAAAGGAGTTGATATGAGCTTTAGCATTAATTTAGACGGTAAGGTTGCATTAGTCACAGGTGCTAGCCGTGGTATTGGCCGCGCAATTGCAGAGTCGTTAGTACAAGCGGGTGCCATGGTTATTGGCACAGCAACCAGTGAAAAAGGTGCAGCGGCGATTCAAGCTTACCTAGGTGACAAAGGCTTCGGGATGGTGTTAAATGTCACTGATAGCCAGTCAGTGGCTGATTTATATAGCCAGATCAAAGAAAAAGCCGGTGAAGTTGATATTCTTATTAACAACGCAGGCATTACTCGTGATAATTTACTGATGCGAATGAAAGATGATGAGTGGCAAGATATCATTGACACCAATTTGACATCATTATTTAAATTGTCTAAACCAGTAATGCGATCTATGATGAAAAAACGTTTCGGACGTATAATCAGCATTGGATCAGTTGTGGGTACAATGGGTAATGCTGGCCAAGTTAATTACTCGGCGGCTAAAGCGGGTTTGATTGGATTTACAAAATCTCTTGCAAGAGAGGTTGCATCTCGTCAAATAACAGTGAATGCTATTGCACCTGGATTTATTCAGACAGATATGACAGATGAGCTGACAGTAGAGCAGCAACAAGCTATCATGTCGCAAGTTCCGATGGAACGATTAGGGCAAGCACAAGAAATTGCCAATGCAGTATTGTTTTTGGCCTCGGATTCAGCCGCTTACATCACAGGCGAAACATTGCATGTGAATGGCGGCATGTACATGGTTTAAGAGCGATAGGTAGGTAACTACCTTCATTTGAGTCAGTGTTAGTGATAATTCAATGTCATTTTTTGTGGTTAGACCACAAAATCTAAGCTTGCATTGTTATCTAATTCGAATAAACTACTCGCAATCTTACGCAAGTGCGTAATTTGAATAGGAAAGAAAACTAATGAGCAACATCGAAGAACGTGTAAAGAAAATCATCATCGAGCAACTTGGCGTTAAAGAAGAAGACGTTAAATCAGCTGCTTCTTTTGTAGACGATTTAGGCGCTGATTCTCTAGACACTGTTGAATTGGTTATGGCTCTAGAAGAAGAGTTTGATACCGAGATCCCTGACGAAGAAGCTGAAAAGATCACTACTGTTCAAGCAGCGATCGATTACGTTTCTAAGAATCAGTAATCAAGAATTCACAAAAACAGGCGGCATTTATGCCGCCTGTTTTTGTTTAAAGCATTTGTAAACGCTCGTTCCATTTAATTGCACTAGAACACCCTTCCTTATATCTCTTTAGCTTTATCGCAATAATGGCATCGTGGCAGATTTTATTTAAAGGTGAATATCATGTCTAAACGTCGTGTCGTCATCACAGGTCTTGGTCTTGTGACTCCTGTGGGTAATGATGTCGAATCTTCTTGGAATGCCTTATTGGCTGGTCACAGTGGTATTGCTCCCATTACTAAGTTTGATGCGAGTGAATATAGCACTCGTTTTAGCGGCTCAGTCAAAGATTTTGATATTGAAAAATACTTAACCAAAAAAGATGCCCGTAAAATGGATTTATTTATCCAGTACGGTATGGCAGCGGGTATTCAAGCGGTGCAAGATTCTGGCCTCGATATGAGCCAAGAGAATCCCGCTCGAATCGGTACCGCGATTGGTGCTGGTATGGGCGGCATGTGGTTAATTGAACAAGGTCATTCGGCTTTGCTCAATGGTGGCCCGCGCAAAGTGTCACCATTTTTTGTCCCTAGTACCATTATCAACATGATAGCGGGTCATTTGTCGATTATGTATGGCATGACAGGTCCTAACTTTGCAGTGACAACGGCCTGTACTACGGGTGTACACAATATCGGTTTTGCCGCACGTACTATTGCTTATGGGGATGCCGATGTAATGGTTGCCGGTGGCGCTGAAGATGTGACTAGTCCATTAGGTGTTGCAGGTTTTAGTGCAGCTAAAGCATTGTCTACTCGCAATGACGATCCCAAAGCAGCCAGTCGTCCCTGGGACAAAGACCGTGATGGCTTTGTTATTGGTGATGGTGCCGGTGTCATTGTGATGGAAGAATATGAACGAGCTAAAGCCCGCGGAGCTAAAATTTACGGCGAGTTAGTTGGGTTTGGTATGAGTGGTGATGCATTCCACATGACATCGCCACCTAGTGATGGTGCGGGTGCTGCGGCGGCAATGGTTAATGCCATTAATGATGCGCAAATTGAAAAAGAGCAAGTGGGCTATATTAATGCCCATGGCACATCTACCAATGCGGGTGATAAAGCTGAAGCTGCAGCTGTAAAGTCGGTATTTGGCCCTTATGCTTATGAGGTGCTGGTGAGTTCGACTAAATCAATGACCGGACATTTATTAGGTGCCGCGGGTGCGGTAGAGGCCATTTTTACTTTGCTTGCGCTGCGCGATCAACATGTTCCACCAACGATTAATTTAGACAATCCAGATGAAGGTTGCGACTTAGATTTTGTTGCCCATACATCTCGTCGCCATCAATTTGATTATGCTTTATGTAACTCATTTGGTTTCGGCGGCACCAATGGTTCTTTATTATTCAAAAAAATCGATTAGTTTCGTTAAGCTAAAAAAAGCGCCTCTGGCGCTTTTTTTGTAATAACACAAAGTGTATCGTTATTTATAGGTACATCTTGCGATCATCAGGAGGTTTTATGGCCGGTAAAGATAGACAACTTACACTACGTTTTTTGGCTGAGCCTGCAGATGTCAATTTTGGTGGAAAGGTGCACGGCGGTGCGGTTATGAAATGGATCGATTTAGCCGCTTATGCCGCTGCCGCAGGATGGAGTGGTAAATACTGTATTACGGTTTACGCTGGTGGTATTCGCTTTGTTAAACCTATTCACGTAGGTAATATTGTTGAAGTGACTGGTAAAGTGATTTATACCGGTACTACATCGATGCATATTGCTATTGACGTTAAAGCCGGTGACCCTAAAGAGTCAGAACGTCATTTAACCACCCATTGTATTGTCATTATGGTTGCTGTAGATGATGACGGTAATCCTATCTCAGTTCCAGAATGGATCCCCACTACCGCTGATGATATTCGTTTGCGTGATAGTGCTATGCGATTAATGGATATGCGTAAACGTATCGGGGCTGAAATGGAAGCCCACGTTAAACCTTCAGTTGTTTAAATAAAGAGGATGATATGGCCAAAGTAGCATTTATTGGTTTAGGCGTTATGGGATACCCTATGGCGGGACATTTAGTTAAGCAAGGGCATGATGTTACTGTGTACAACCGCACTGCCAGTAAAGCTCAACAATGGGTTGAACAGCATGGTGGTAAGGCTGCAGATACGCCAAAAGATGCAGCTAAAGGTCAAGATATTGTTTTTACCTGTGTGGGTAATGATGATGACTTACGCCAGGTCGTCTTAGGTGAACACGGTGTCGTTCATGGCATGCATGCGGGGGCCATTTTAGTTGACCATACTACGGCTTCTGCCGATGTTGCCCGTGAAATTGCTGCACATATTGAGCCGCTAAGTATCGCTTTTTTAGATGCGCCTGTTTCTGGTGGCCAAGCGGGTGCCGAGAATGGTGTATTAACGGTAATGATGGGTGGCGAGCAAGCGCATTTTGATACAGTTAAGCCTGTTATTGAAGCGTATAGTCGTTGCGCTGAGCTATTGGGGCCTGTCGGTGCGGGACAATTAACCAAAATGGTTAACCAAATCTGTATTGCTGGTGTGGTGCAAGGTTTAGCGGAAGGACTTCATTTTGCTAAAAGTGCCGGTTTAGATGGCTTGAAAGTGATTGAGGTCATCAGCAAAGGTGCAGCGCAAAGTTGGCAGATGGAAAACCGCTATCAAACCATGTGGCAAGGTAAATACGATTTTGGTTTTGCTATTGATTGGATGCGTAAAGATTTAGGCATTGCCCTCGATGAAGCTCGTCGCAATGGCAGCCATTTACCCGTAGCAGCGTTAGTTGATCAGTTTTACTCAGAGGTTCAGGCCATGAAAGGTAACCGCTGGGATACCTCTAGTTTACTTGCTCGTCTAGAAAAATCGCGTGATTAGTATTCATAATTTGTTGTAATAAAGTGCTATTACAGTAAAAAGCTCCGATTTTTATCGGGGCTTTTTTATTGACGATAAATAAGTAAATCGTCATTTATCTGCGTCCGTCTTTTTAATGCTAGTAAATTTATTGAATAAAAACCATCGAGTTACATGATGTAGCGCACATATTCAAAGTATTAACGCTGCTATTATCATTCCATCTAAATTAATTTTGCTTAAAGTGGATTGATTAACTAAGTTTATATTGCCCATCAATTTTAGACTACTTTATAAGTTGTTTAATAAATCGTTGGTAAATCATTTATAAACTAGGTTGTTGAGTAAGCCATAAGTAAAGTGTTGTGCTGCAGTGTGATGACCCGCGTCAGATAAAAAGAATGTGGGCATACGCTAAATTGGAGGAATGAATAGTGAACAATAAACTACTAAGCGCATTGTTTGCGGCTGGTTTTGCGGTAATGATGATGTCTTCTGCATCATTTGCTGCTGATCAGACGCTCGCAGAGTTTCACGTTGAGATGGGTGGTTGTGAAAACTGTCATGCTAATGAAGAACCGTCTGCTGATGGTGCTTATGAATTTGAACAATGTCAAAGTTGTCATGGCACACTAGCCGAAATGGACGAAAATCATAAGCCACATGATGGTGTCTTAATGTGCGCAGATTGTCATGCACCACATGAAGCCAAAGTAGGTGATAAACCAACATGTGATACATGCCATGATGATGGTCGTACAGCAAAATAAGCTATCTTTGATGGCAAAAAATACCGACATTTTGTCGGTATTTTTGTTTCTATTAGACGAATGTTACCGTGTTATTGTTGCTAGAAATATCTTCTTGTCGCTGAATAAAGAGTATCCAATCAAATTACGCTTATCAAAAGTGGTCCTGGCATAGACCTTTTCTGCTCATTAACCATCTAGGTAAGTAATCTCAATAACGTTTTTATATGACTTAGCCGTGTCAATTAGACTGGGCTAGTGGAGATAATGGCTCAAAAGCGTCACGTCATTTTTATTTTATTAGCTTAAAGTTAGGCATTCTTCAATCAAGTTAACTAGAATGAGATAACGTCAATAATCAATCGCCAATCAGTACTAAGCACTAGTATTAAGGTCTATTTTTGATTGTTTTCATTATTCTTTTGACTGATATGCAGACGAGGCCATGGTTGTTAGTATTACCTTGTTTGAATATAGGTTTAGCATTGAAGGCTGTTGATTTAATCACATGGAGTGTATCAAATGTTTAAAGTCGTAAATTGGATGATAGTATCGAGGTCTGAGTTATTAGTCGATTTGCTCGATTGCCGATGGCCACAAGAGTTTTTGGTTAAATTAACTAAAACCCAGCCTAGCAATATGGCTAAAATGTTAGCAGTTGAACCGATTGTGATAGTTTTTTTTGACCTATCAACCATCGATTTACAACAAGCCTATCAATTACAACGCCTGATTGAACGTGAATATTGCTCTATTCATACTGTGTTTATCAATTTCCCTAAGCAGCTTGATACCCGATTCCTTATTCATCCTTTAACGATAGGGGTGTTTTATACTGATAGCAGCCTTGCAGAAATTAGCATTGGTTTAAATGACATAATGAAAGGTCGAAGAGTCATACCGCAGGATTTATTACGTTCTATGGTGGACGATGATAATCATGATGATAATGAGCAGTTAACAATCCGCGAACGTGAAGTGCTACAAACCTTGCTAACTGGCAGTACCAATTTAGACATAGCTAACCAATTATTTGTAAGTGAATCAACCATCAAAACGCATTTATATCGCGCCTTTAGAAAAATCGGTGTGTCTAGTCGTGGCCAAGCAATTGCTTGGGCGCAAACTCACATGCATGAAGTAAGGTTATAAGCACTTGCTTGTCGGTTAATCATATGGCGAAAAAACACAAGATAAAAAGAGGTATTCAGAGATACCTCTTTTTATTTTTGAGTGATTAACCAAGCCACAATGATGTTTTAGATGCATCTTTGATGCTAAGGGAAATAGTATCTAAAGCGGCTTCACTAATTGGCAAGGTTCCTTGCATCAGTTCATCACGTCTAAACCAGTGTAGGCTGATTTGCTCACCAACCGTCAAGCTTTGCAATTGCTGTTCAAATTGTGCTGTAACTTGTAAATTATCTGCTGCAATTAATAAATCACCCGCACTAAGACCCGCTTGATGGGCCGGACTGTGTTGGATGACGCTCAACACTTTTAAGCCCAATGATTCCGCTTTTGTTCTAGCACCAAAGCCAATGTTAAAGCCTTTAGCATCACCGCCACCTAAATCTGTGTTACCTTCGCTTGCTCGAAGCTTCATAGACACCCCAACCTGAGCCAGTAAGGCTTCAAGCGGTATATCATCACAGCTATTGAGGTAAGCAAATACATCATCACATGGACGTTTTAGGATGGTTTCAACAATCCGTTGATGGCTAAGCGGATCGGTACCGACACCGGTTAAGCCGTATTGTTGCCAAAGCTGACGCATAACATCGTCTAAACTTTTTTGCCCCTGGGTTTCAATGCGAAGAGTTAAATCTAAAAATAACCCAAACAGTGCCCCTTTGGTGTAATAGCTGACAATGGCATTAGCGGCATTTTCATCTTGCTTATAAAACTTGGTCCAAGCATTAAAACTTGACTGTTTTAGGGTTTGCTTAAAACGACCTTGACCTCTATATACTCGGGTCATAATTTGGCTAAGCAAGGTAAGGTAAGCGGCTTGATCAATACACTGAGATTTAAAGGTAATTAAATCATCATAGTACGAAGTAATCCCCTCATATGCCCATAGTTGCTCTGTGTAAGACTCTTGCGATAAATCAAATGGGCTAAATTCAGCCGGTTTAATTCGTTTCACATTCCATGAGTGAAAGTATTCATGGCTGCACAGTGACAAATAAGTGCGGTAACCTTTATCGACTGGTGCTTCTAATGACTGAGGTAAATCATTACGTGAACACATTAGTGCAGTTGATGCTTTATGCTCTAAGCCACCAAAACCATTGTCTAACACTGTGGTCATAAATACATAGCGTTCAAAAGGAGCTGGCGTGCCAAATAAATTGATTTGGTATTCGCATATGGCTTTAAGATCTTTGGCTAAGCGAGCCATGTTGGCTTTATGCTTACCACTTAATACGATATCGTGAGGCACGCCGGCTGCATAAAATGTCTCTATGGTTAGCTCGCCCATTTCAACCGGATGATCGATTAAGTCGTCATAGTTTTCCGCGCTAAAATCACCAAAGCCGAATTGCTCGCCAGTGGTTCGAGTCATGCTGGTGGCCAAGGTCCAATGGGATAATTCAGCTAGTGCTGGTGTTGCAATTGTGACTCTATGAGATTGAGATTCCAGCCCTTTGGCGGCTAGAAACACACTACTGCCATTGAAGAAGCCATGATTAGTGTCCAAATGTGCAGTGCGGACAGACAAGTCCCAAGCATAAATTTGGTAGCATAAGGTAATATGGCTACCCTGATTATTTAACTGCCAGGTTTGTTTGTCTAATTGAGTAACGAATAGCGGTTGTTGATTTTCTTTAGCATCAATGTCAATTATGTTTTTAGCAAAATCGCGGATCATGTAGCTACCGGGTAGCCAAGCGGGTAAACAAAAAACTTGTGATGGAGATGCTTCAGAGACAGTTAACGTGACTTCAAATAAGTGTGCTTTTGGATCGATCGCATGGATATGGTAATGCATAAAGAATTCCGAATAAGTAGGCGAGTCACAATCAAAACGATTGAGCTATAATCGACAATGCTGCCAAAAATGCCGACGTTAAGCAAACGAATCCCATTTTGAGCAAAAGATTATCCATAATGAGCGGTTTTACTGGAGTGATAGTTCAAAGAATTGATAGTATTATCAAAAGCAACAATGCAGTTATTTAATGAGGGCCCCAAAATGGCTGAAGAAACCATATTTAGCAAAATTATTCGTCGTGAAATTCCAGCGGATATTTTATATCAAGATGATTTAGTTACTGCATTTAGGGATATTGCACCGCAAGCTCCTACCCATATTTTGATTATTCCTAACCATCTAATCGCCACGACTAATGACGTTAAGGCCTCTGATGAACAAGCATTAGGCCGGATGATGACGGTCGCGGCTAAACTTGCTGATGAAGCCGGTATTGCACAAGACGGTTATCGATTAATTATGAATTGTAATAAACACGCTGGCCAAGAGGTTTATCATATCCACATACATCTTTTGGGCGGTAAGCCGTTAGGCCCAATGCTGAGTCGTGACTAATGAAAATCAATAGCGATTTTTTTCCGTTAACGGAAGTGGCCAGTCGATTTGTTAATCAGTTAGCTCAATGCCGCCGTTTAGGGCTTACTGTCCAAGAGGCCAGTGAGCATCACGTGCTTATTGAGCTACCTTACAGCCAAGACATTATTGGTTATCCTGACACTGGGGTGATCCATGGCGGGGTGATTACCACCCTAATAGACACCGCCTGTGGCACGGCAGTGGTATGTGCAATTTTAAAAAAATATCAATCGTTAGAATTGTCACCGACACTGGATTTACGGGTCGATTACATGAAACCTGCTGAGCCGCATAAATCGGTTTATGGGTTTGCAGAATGCTATCGATTATCGCCAAGCGTGGCTTTTACCCGCGCGATAGCTTATCAAGACAGTATTGATGAACCTATTGCTCACGCTGTGGGATCGTTTATGCGCATTAGCCCAGAAATGGTTGGTGAATCGTTTCGGCAAGCATTAATGGGTAATTTGCCGGAGACGAAATCATGAGTGAGCCAAGCAATATCAGTACGCAAACGGGTTTAGATGTTCAAGATGTGGTCAAACGGGCCATAGAGTTAAATGACTATAGTTACCTTCTTGAAAAAGTACCTTACTCACAATTTATAGGTATGTCTGTGGCGCGTTTTGGCGATGAAATGGTATTTAAATTACCCGCTAAAGATGACAATATTGGTAATCCAATATTACCTGCTATTCACGGTGGTGTGCTTGCTGGGTTTATGGAAATGTCAGCTATTGTGCAGTTAATGGTGTTTATGCAAGCTAAGAAAGTGCCTAAAATTGTCGATTTTTCAATTGATTATTTACGCGCAGGTTTGCATCAAGACACCTTTGCTGAATGCAAAATTACTCGCCAAGGTCGTAGAGTAGCAAACGTCAGCATGAACTGTTGGCAAACCAACCGCAAGCAGCTGATTGCGACAGCACGAGCACATTTTCTACTGGATTAGTCATGATGTGCTGCTGTGTTAGAGACAAGTTCAATTGCATCTATTTATTAAGGGAATATTGTATGAAAACATCATTACTATGTCTTATCGCTTCTGCGCTGTTACTTTCGGCTTGTGCGCATAATACTGCGGGTATCTCTGCTAATTCTAGTGGCCAACTTAGGGTTGATAATACCTCATTTGCTCGTGACGTTAACGTGACCGATGTTTCATCACTTATGGTCGCGGACTTAATCAAAGCGTCAGCATTGATTCAAAGCCAATCGAGTACTGATTTGCGTATTCAATACAAATTCACTTGGTTCGATGCGAGTGGATTTACCGTTGAAGATGAAGCAAGCAGCTGGAAATCACTTAAGTTACATGGCAAGCAGCAGTTACAAGTCGGTGCGGTTGCGCCCAATTCGCAAGTCACCCGATTTGAGGTCTATGTGAGGCAAGCATTCTCCAATTAGACTCCATTATCATTAGCTTTAAGCTTATTTATGACAATAATCGATGTGATTGAGTGTGAGGGTTAATTAATTGCATTGTTGAGTTATCAAATTGTGTCACTGCTCGTGTATTCATATTGAAGTTAGTTTATAATCGAGACCGCCAAGGGGTGTTCAGTAAAACCTGAACTGAGATGTCTGTATGACGAACCCTTAGAACCTGATCCGGCTTATACCGGCGTAGGAATGGGCCACACTATAACTCGGTGCACCTCTTATTCGCTACTCTTGCCGGATCTCAAAATTACTATTTGAGGTCCTATGTTCACGAAAAATTCTATTAGATTACACCACACCCCCATTGCCTTAGCGGTGATTACAGCCATAAGCTCACCTATTGCTATGGCTAAAACCGCTGATGTTGAACGCGTAACACCTGAATATGAAAAAATGGAAGTCATTGTCGTTAATGCTGATTTTAGTAATATCAGCCTTGAGAAAATGCCCTCCAGTGTCACCGTTATTGATGCGCAACAATTAGAAGATGAAGGCGCACAGCATTTTGAAGATGTGCTCAATTCGATTGCTAACTTTAATTGGTCTGGTGGTAGCTCTCGACCTAAATACTTCCAAATTCGCGGTGTCGGTGAGCAAGAGCAATATCAAGGTGCACCTAACTCATCAGTTGGTTTTGTGGTCGACGACATCGATTTATCAGGCCTTGGCATGGTATCGAGTATGTACGACATGCAACAGGTTGAAGTGTTACGTGGTCCGCAGGGGACTCAGTATGGTGCCAACGCATTAGCCGGATTAATTTACCTAAAAAGTAACGATCCTACAGAGTCGTTTGAGCATGGCGCAAAAGTCAGCTTAGGTGACGATAACCTGCGCACTCTGTCAGGATTCAGCTCCGGCCCGCTCAATGACTCAGGCAAACTACTCTACCGGGTATCGTTAGAGCAACATAACCAAAATGGTTATCGTGACAACCTTTATCTTAATCGCGACGATACCAATGAGCGTGACGAGTTGACTGCCAGAGCGAAGTTACGTTGGTATGCGACTGACGATTTGCAAGTTGATTTAACCTTGTTACATGCAAACTTTGATAATGGCTACGATGTGTGGACATTAGACAATAATCCCAGCAACACCCTAACTGACCAACCTGGCGTCGATACGCAAAAAACCTCCGGTGCTGGGATTAAATTTATTTATTCAGGTATACCAACATTTGATTTCACGTCGTTAACCTCATTTGCGCAAACCGACCACCATAATGGTTATGATGGCGATTGGGCTAATCCAGAATATTGGGCAAGCAAACAATGTGCAGCTTATGATGACTCTGGTGCCGTTAATGGCAGCGAACCTTGTGTTTACGATTATACCTGGGATAAAAAGGGCGACCGTAAAACCTTTACCCAAGAATTTCGTCTATCGTCAAAAACCGCTGGGCGTATTTTCGCCGGCAGCACCGACTGGTTAGTTGGCGTGTATGCGATGAATTTACAAGAAGATAATGACTTGTATTCAGAGTACAACACTTATCCAGATGAAGTGCTGCAGTCCAGTTACGATGCGACCAATTATGCGGTATTTGCTCAAATAGACAGCCATTTAGGTGATGAATATTTATTGTCTACAGGACTACGACTTGAACGTCGTGACAGTGATTATAGTGACAGTAATGAAGATAATTTCGCCCCATCAGAAGATATGTGGGGCGGGCATATTGCGTTATCAAAAGCCATTAATGCTGACCACAATGCCTATGTACGTATTGCCCGCGGTTATAAAGCGGGTGGTTTTAATATGACATTACCAGCTCAATTATCAGACAAAAAAGAGTTCGATACTGAGATCCTATATAACTATGAATTGGGCTTGAAATCGAGCTGGTTTGACGGTGAAGTCGATTCTACATTTGCGCTATTTTATATGGATCGCCAAGATCAACAAGTCGCCGCGTCGTTACAAGATCCTGATAGCCCCCAACGGTTTATTCTATTTACTGAAAATGCAGGTAGCTCGAATAACTATGGTGCAGAACTCGATGCTAAATGGTATTTAACCGAGAATATTGAGTTTTATGGCAGCTTTGGTTGGTTAGAAACCGAATATGGCCAATATCAATACAGCGATAAATATGGCTCAACTGTCGATTTGTCTGGCCGTGAACTGGCTCATTCACCTAACGTTACCTACAGTGCCGGTATGACCTATGTTGCTGACTCTGGTTGGTTTGCCAACGTGAATGCCAGTGGTAAAAGTCAGTTTTATTACTCAGACAGCAACGAGTCCAAGTCAGATGCTTATACCATTTATAATGCCCGTGTAGGTTATGAAACGCCAATTTGGTCGGCTTATTTATGGGGCCGTAATGTGTTTGATGAGCAGTATGGCGTGCGTGGTTTTTACTTTGGCAACGAGCCAGATCAAGGCTGGGCAGATAAACAATATATTCGTTACGGTGACCCTCGCCAGTTAGGTGTGACCTTAGAAGTCCAATTTATGTAATTAAACAAGGCCGCTGTAACTTAATTTACAGCGGTGTTAATTAAGGAATTAACATGAAATTAACAGCAGAAATCAGCATGTATCCGTTGAATGAAAATTATCTTGATCCGATTAAGTGGTTTATCGGCAGACTAGATAGTTATAGCAATATTGAACGAGTCACTAATGCGATGGCAACACAGGTGTGTGGCGAGTATGCGGATGTGATGTCGATGCTAGCCATTGAAATGCAAGCGGCTCATCAGAAATGGGGCAAGGCTGTGTTCGTGTGTAAATTTATCGGTGGTGAACTTGACCTTGCACATAGCGAATAACATTCATGAATGATTTATTGTTGACGCTGCAACAAGCCTTGAGTGAGGCGTCATTAATGACGTTTTGGGAGGCGATTGCGGTTATGTTAGCCTTGGCTTACTTAATTCTGGCGATGAAGACCAATATTTGGTGCTGGTCTGCCGCATTCGTTAGCACTGCGATTTACACGGTATTATTTTGGAATGTTTCCTTGTTGATGGAATCGGTACTCAATATCTATTACATGGGGATGGCGGTATACGGTTATTGGTTGTGGTTACATGTACCAGACTTGCAGCATAGAAATTCCCACAATATTGATTCACATAATAATACTCATCACACCATAGATACTCACCAGCTGAATATAACCAGTTGGTCTTGGAGTGCTCATGCCGTTGTGATTAGCGTAACATCATTGGTTTCTATGCTGGTGGGGTATGTTATGGCCAATTATACCTCGGCAGCATTTCCCTATGTTGACGCGGCAACCACGTGTTTTGCGGTAGTAACAACCTACTTAGTCGCCAAAAAAGTGTTGGAGAACTGGCTTTATTGGGTCGTCATTGATTTTGTGTCTATCTATTTGTACTTCCAAAAAGGCTTGATGTTGACCTCTGGGCTGTTTGTTTTATATGTCGCGATGGCCTTGGGTGGCTACATCATGTGGCGCAAGAAATATCGTCACAATATAATACAGCAACAGAATACCATCCAAGAAGTGGTTGGCGCATAGCCAACCACTTTCCCTTTTTAATAGAGTAAATATCAGATGCCACAAGCCTTGTTATCTCTGCCTAATGAGATACTTGATATGATTGAGCAAACGATGCCAGTCCCATTGTTTCAGCAACTTGCTGCACAATGTACGGCGGTAATGGTTTTTAATACAGGCATGAGCAATATTAATATTAAGCTCTGTTGTAACGATGGCGATAAGGTATTAAGAGTCAATCAAGCTTACAGTAATTGGTGTGATAGAAAGCTTGAAGTGGCCTGTTGGCAAGTCGCGATGGCAGCTAACATTGCACCGGCCCTGATTTGGGTCAGTGATAATAATCAAATATATTTAAGTGAGTTTATTGATCAGCAAAACATGGATTGGTCGATCTTGTTTACAATGCGTGGTCAGGCATCGATTCGACAAGCAACAAAAACGCAGATTACAGCAGTGGATGCGGTGCCTTTATTAAGCGAATTATTTCGAACGCTCAGTGGATTACCCATACCGAATAAAAGTATGACTGTGAGCACTCAGTGGCAACAATACGCACATCAATTAGACTCATTAAGTGCATCGCAAACCAATTTGCAGTGGCAACACGCTTGGCAGCAATTACTGCGCTTAAATGGCCTTGTTCGACAGTGGTTATCGCAGCTGGAGGCTTGTGTGTTGCTGCCTGCTTTTTGTCATCGAGATTTAACCCCGCATAATTTACTGCTCAGCGGTCATCAATCGCAGCGCTTATTATGCATTGATTATGAATACGCGGTGGCCAGTCATCCGTTATTTGATTTAGCCAGTGTGATAGCCACACATGAGTTATCATCAAGGCAAGTAAATCAATTAGTTGATAGCGTTATCTTGCAGTATTGCCAAACCTCTAATCTTACAGATGTTGCTGCAGCTAAAGCGGCATTACCAGCAGCCATCAATTGTTTTTGGCTATTTTCAGCGATGTGGGCATTATTAATGGCCGCCAAAGAACCACAAAAATCCACACAATACATACATTACTTTACAAAATATTTTACATTAATGACTTGCTAATATGCCCTGATAACGTACAAATAAGATAAGTTTTGCAAAGGGAATCATTTGTGTCTAAAAAATTAATTATCCTGCTGTTAAGCAGTTTATTTTTTGTTGGCTGCTCAACTAAAGTAAGTTACTTCTTTTTGGATTGGGCGATTGAGTGGGAAGTTGAAGAATACGTAGACTTAACCTCAGAGCAACAAGACAAATTTGATCTCATTGTTGAGTCTTTTCTCGTCTGGCATCGCCAGCAAGAGTTGCCACGTTATCGTGATCAACTGTCATTATTATCAAGCTTAACCAATCAGCAGACCATGACGCCAGAGTTATGGCTTGAACAAGTCTCAATGGCAAAAGCTCATTGGTATCGTATTTTCGATTTTGTTATGCCAGATCTGTTACCTCTTATTGCGAGTCTAAGCGATGAACAAGTGGAGCAGATTTTAGTGCAGCTGAAAAAAGAACAGCGAGAGTTAATTGAAGAATATGCAGGTAAAGATCAAGCCGAATTGATAACCGACTCAGACAAAAGAATCGCGAAGCAATTATCTGAATGGACAGGGAATGTGTCAGATGAGCAAAAAGGTATTATTCACCAAGCCAATACTGAACGTTTAGCAACATTAGATATGTGGTTAGAGTATCGCCATGAGTGGTTGAGCCAATTTGAACAAGCACTGAAACGCCGCCAGCAAACAGAATATTTTACTCAACAAATGACGTTGTTGATGGTTTCACCTGACGAGCTAAAATCTCAAGTCTATCGAGATAATGTAACTGAAAATACCCGAAAATTCGGTTCAATGTTGATTACTTTAAATCGCACTTTTAGTCCAAAACAACGTAAGCATTTCGATAAAAAACTAACAGAGTTAGTGGATGATTTAACTGAGCTTCATTTAGACAAATAAACAAGCATCTAATGAGTATCATAGCCTCAGCTGAAATCTTTTCTATTCTTAGCGGGTCTCTTGTAGTAATAACGAGATCAGTAGGGATGATTATGCAAATGCTTAGCGGGTTATATCAACAGTTTTTAAATGTCATTAAACACATCCAAGGTTTTGCGCCATTAGTATTGAGAATTTATTTGGCACCTGTGTTAATGCAAGCCGGTTATAACAAATTATCACATTTTGAAGACTCCGCCGCTTGGTTTGGTAATCCAGATTGGGGATTGGGTTTGCCTATGCCTGAAGTCATGGTAGCAATGGCAGCAGGTACAGAATTATTTGGTGGTTTTTTACTGCTAATCGGACTTGCTACACGCATGGTTGCAATGCCTATGATGATGACCATGTGCGTAGCGGCTTTTGCGGTGCACTTACCTAATGGTTGGTTAGCCATTGCCGATCCCAGTTCGTGGTTAGCAAATGAGCAAGTATTAGCATCAGCGGAAAAGTTGGCTGCGGCCAAGTCTATTTTACAACAGCATGGTAACTATGAATGGCTTACCAGCTCAGGTAACTTGGTTATCCTTAATAATGGTATTGAGTTTGCTATGACCTATCTCATCATGTTGTTTGCTCTCTTTGTACTAGGGGGCGGGCGCTACACCAGTGTTGATTATGTTATCGCTCAGCGTTTTTTAAAAAATGCCTAACGAGGAACTGTTTTAATTGTCCAAAAAGATCAATACTGTTTTGAATATATCCCACCCAATAGGTGGGATATTTGTTAATATCGGTACCTGAATTCATTCCAAAGGAGCGTATCTTGGACGCAACACAACTACTCCTGACTCGCCAGTCTACACCACGCCTAATTGCCCCAGCACCAAATGCTGAGCAACTTACATTATTGCTCAATGCCGCTGCAAGAGTGCCTGATCATGGAGCATTGAACCCATGGGAATTTATTATCGCAATTGATGATGGTTTAGCTAAATTGGCAGACATTTTCGTTGACGCCGCTAAAATAACGGGAGCCGATGAAGCATTTCTCGCCAAAGTGGCCAATATGCCTTATCGCGCCCCCATGGTCATTACTGTGGTTGCAAAAACACAAGTACACGATAAAGTCCCCATTTTGGAACAGCAAATTGCAGCTGGTTGCGCCACAATGGCAATGCAACAAGCCGCTTTTGCCATTGGACTCGGTGCAGTATGGCGCACTGGTGATTTTGCTTTTGACGCTAATGTGCACCAACAATTAGGCTTGTCTAAGCAAGACCAAATTGTCGGTTTTTTATATGTGGGAACACCTGCGGTAACTGCGCCAATAAAACCACTAAAAGAAGGTCAGCAATTCGCTCGCTATTTATAAGCTAAGCCAATACAAGATATGAGCCTTACTTTAACGGATATAAAATGAGGCTCGTTTTTGGCGATTCAATAAGCTAACAAAAGCATTTATGTCAATGGCTATTCGTAGAACTCAAGTGGGATCATGTTCTGATAAACATAATAACCTAACGGCCCCATTAACAAACTGAGTGAAGACCACACAATCCGTTGGGCATTTTTGATATGTGCTTTCGACGTTAAGGCTCGATAGCAAAAGTGAATATGTAAAATCAATAATGCAATAAGCATTAAGACTAACGTAATGTCCATATTATCCATGTCATGTTCCTTTGCGTTCCAGCAATGACTTAGTTAAGTATAAGTTTACAATTGAAATCTGTAGTCAAAAGAATAAAAATCCATTTTCTTTAACTGCTATTCATTGTTTATGTTATTTAATTTACTTGAAAAATAAACCAATTCATAGCCTGTAAACCATTAAATATTCATAATTTTTTAATTTTTGCACTAAGGTATGACGCGTCCATCATCATTCGTTGAATGTTTGAACTGGATCTTATTTTGTTGTGGTAACCACAATGGATATTTGTACATCGCCAGAATAAATAATCGGCTATTGACTAGCGTGGCCAACCAAGTATGGACTTTAGGGTAGGGCATGCCGTTAAACCATGCAGGTTCAACATTAGCAAATTGCCTAATAAAGGGGAAAATAGCAAAATCGGCTAAAGTAGGCGTGTCGGTACACAAATACAGGTGATTTTGTAACTGATTTTCCAGTAACTGAATAAACTGCTCAGCGTGTTGTCGGTAGTATAGTTGACTGTATTCAGGGTACCTGTCTGCATACTTGTATTTATCTAGCCAAGGCTTAAAGTCACAATCGTTAGCATTTATGAGCCTTGTCGTTGTGGGCTTATCTAACCATGACAATAGCGATTGATACTCGCCAGGCGTTAAGTGATGGGTTGCAATATCAGGATACTCAGTTAATGCATAGCGCATGATATCAATGCTTTCACTGATCACTTGGTTGTCCTGTGTGACTAATACGGGCACAGTACCTTTGGCTGATATCGCTAACATCTGCCTAGGTTTATGTTTAAGTTCAATTTCACGTACTAGTGGGTTTAGCTGGCTTAAATGTATCCCCATACGGGCGCGCATTGCATATGGGCAGCGACGAAAGCTATATAAAATGGCACAATTCATTAGATGTCATATAAAATTAAGTCTTGCTAATAGAGTAACGCTTTAAAGATAAAAATCCCAAAATAAAATGCAAATCACAGTGAAAACCGTGGTTGGAATTGTTTTAGTATTTTTTTTAGTGTGATTTAGGTATACTTTCGGCCGTTTTTTTGAGTCTGCACACTGTGTGCGGACCTTATTATATGCACTGGAAATTAAGTTCCAGCTAGCGGAGACGCCACTGTTATGCAAGACACTCATCAACACCTTACTCAACACTCTCAGCCAGAGACATTGCAACCCAGCTCTAAAGTTGCGGTGTGCGCATTATATAAATTTGTTGCCTTACCTCATTTTGAAGCTATTCGTCAGCCATTGCTGACTGTGATGGAACAACATGATATCAAAGGAACCTTGTTACTGGCCCAAGAAGGGATCAATGGCACCGTTGCTGGAACCCAAGCAGCGATTGAAGATTTATTGACTTGGTTAGACACACAACCAGGTCTAGATAACATTGTCACCAAGTGGTCTTTTGATGATGAAATGCCATTTTATCGCACCAAAGTAAAGCTTAAAAAAGAAATCGTCACTATGGGCGTTGAAGGTATCGACCCGCGTAAAGTGGTAGGTACCTATGTTAAGCCGAAAGACTGGAATGCCCTGATTTCAGATCCTGATGTGGTGCTGGTTGATACTCGTAATGATTACGAGGTGAAGATAGGCACATTTAAAAATGCCGTCAATCCTGTTACCGAGACGTTTCGTGAGTTCCCTGAGTACGTTAAACAAAACCTCGATCCTGCTAAGCATAAAAAAGTGGCGATGTTTTGTACTGGTGGTATTCGTTGTGAAAAATCGACGGCTTATTTAAAAGAGCAGGGCTTTGATGAGGTTTATCATCTTGAAGGTGGCATTTTAAAATATCTTGAAGAAGTCGAGCAAGAACAAAGCCTATGGGAAGGTGAGTGTTTTGTATTTGATAACCGCGTGGCGGTGAATCACAGCCTTGAAAAAGGTCAATACGATCAGTGTAATGCTTGTCGTATGCCGATAACTGAAGCTGAAAAGCAAACTGATGCTTATGTTCAAGGCGTGAGTTGCCCGCATTGCATCGATAAGGTACCCGCTGAGCAGCGTCAGAGATTTATTGAGCGTGAGCGTCAAGTTCAATTAGCCAAACAACGTGGCGAAGTTCATATAGGCAGTGACGTAAAGCAAGTCATTGATGCACGCCGTCAGCACAAAGAAGCTCAGCGTAAAGCCCAAGAAAAAGTAAACAGTAAACAGTAAAGGTTAACCGTTAAACTACAGAGTGAACTAAACAGTTAAAGCCCATCATTGCCGATGGGCTTTTTTGTGGCAGAGCGCCGTTATCATCGAAGCTCACTAAGTTGTCACTGATTGACTAAAAATACATTACAGCGAACCCATTCCTTGATTAACGCTAGATAAATAACATCAAGCTTTTCTTGTAGATGAATCACCTTATCTTGTATTTTCGCCATTGCTGGATAATAAAATTGCGCGCCATACAGAGGCAACACGAGCCTTAAAAAACTCTCCATGCTACTCGAAAAATACCTAACAACCGTACACGTTCAGTTAATGGGCCATGTTTATCGTAGGCTTCTTGCAACACTCAGGCATTAAAGGATAACCAGGATAACTCTTAGTCAATTGAGCAATTTTTAAGCCGAAGATGCAATGAGACCTGTTAGAAGATTGATATGCGACATATTGAATTATCACTATCTAACTAAAAGTATTAATGGAGAAATACTCTGTGGCACTTAGTTTATGAGCTTTTATGACAGATTTATTGATGGGCTAAGCTTTTCCTTGGTACAAAACCGCATAAATGGTTTAGCAAAACCGATTATTATGCTATTTTGAGCGCTTTTTTTATTTGAATGACTAAAGGTAGGCCGATGTTTGTTGGATTCGATTATGGCAGTGCTAACTGCGCGATTGGGGTAATGATTGATAATGCAGTGGCATTATTGCCATTATCAGCGGACTCAGATTTCATGCCGTCAACATTATATGCGATGGACCGCGAGCTAATAGCCGAAGCTGTATATTGGGGCTTACCTGAACATTTAAAAGCGCAGTATTCTCATTTACGCAGTTCGCAATTGATGCGGGCAAAACAAATGCGCCATGAGCTAGATCTGTCACCAAACGAGCAAGCCGTGTTTGTTGGACAAGCTGCAATAGATGCCTATTTGGAGATGCCTGAAGAAGGTTTTTATGTGCGTTCACCAAAATCTTTTTTAGGTGCTAATGGCCTGCGTGTTGAGCAAATTGCCTTATTTGAAGACATTGTCACCTTGATGATGCAGCACGTTAAATCCCTAGCCGATAAGGCATTAAATGCCAAATCACTGACATCAGCGAGCCATGCGGTGATCGGTCGACCAGTTAACTTCCAAGGCATTGGTGGCGAAGAAAGTAATCTGCAGGCCGAAGCTATTTTACGTCTAGCGGCGACGCGTTCGGGCTTTACTGATGTAACGTTTTTATTTGAGCCCTTAGCGGCGGGGATGGATTTTGAGTCAAATCTTAACGATGACAATACCGTGCTTGTCGTTGACGTTGGCGGTGGTACCACTGATTGCTCTGTGGTAAAAATGGGCCCGTCACATATTCATCAACAAGACCGAACGTCGGACTGCTTTGGCCATTCAGGCCAACGTATCGGCGGTAATGATTTAGATATCGCACTAGCAATGACAGGCTTGATGCCAAGTTTTGGTGCTGACACCTTAATGATTAACGGTAAACCTATGCCAAGAACGCCTTTTTGGAACTCGGTTGCGGTAAATGACATCAGTGCTCAACGTGATTTTGTTAGTTTACAGTCGCGCAAATTAGTTGAGCAGTTAATTAAGGAAGCTCAGCAACCTGAGCGATTAGTTCGTTTACAAAAAGTACAAAAAAATCAAATGAGCTACCAAGTTGTCCGTCAAGCTGAAGCGGCGAAGATTAGTTTGTCTGATCATGACACGATTCAATGCCCATTGGATTTTATTGAAAAAGGCTTGTTTGTCCCTCTAAGTGCAGCGCAGTTTGCGCAAGCCATCAATGATCCTCTCGCTAAAGTTGAGGCGTTAATGAAACAAGCAATGCAAACGGCTATCACTAAAGCGGAACAACAAGATTGCGACATGCCAACCACTCCTGATATCGTGTATGTCACAGGCGGTACAGCCCGAAGCCCAGCGATATACGATAGAATTGCGAGTGTGTATCCAAATGCCAAAGTCGTGGTGGGTGATCATTTTGGTTCGGTAACAGCAGGTTTAACTCGTTGTGCTCAAAGCGCATTTTAACGAGATTACATTTAACAGATAAAGGCTCGTTATTATGCGAACAAATAGCCTGTAGGTTAGCAACCTTGTTAGCCAAGGGCTCGACCTTATGAAGCCCTTAATTAAGTGTAATGGGGCGGTGCGAAGATATAGGCAAGCTCTTTTGACGATAATTACTGTCCAATTTTATAAGGTTTACTGATGAAAAAAATTCTTACCGCGATATGTTTAGCTACACTTGTTACAGCGTGCTCTGATAACGAAGTTGGTGATGTTTCACTGGGAATGTTTACTACGCAAGATATAAAACTAAATATTTTAAAAGATGAAATTGTCTCTGGTGTAACCTGTCATATCGCCTCAATCGAAGCCAACCTGAGTTTTTCAGACCCAAGTGATAGCTCCATCTCTTGCAGACAAACTGGTGAGATCACTGCGGATATGATTGCACAAATAGATAAGAGTAAATCAGGTGAAGTGGTATTTAAAAAATCAAAAAGTATTTTTTTCAAATCAATGAAGATTAGAAGGATCTTCGATGCTGAAAATCAAACCCTGATGTATGTTTCTTATTCCACTAAAGAAACATCAGGAAGTTTTAAGCATAGTCTTTCGACAGTGCCACTTTGGGGAACCAAAGCCTATGTTGAGCCAATTCAAGCTCAATAATCACCAGGTTAGCGCTAGCTCATGGCAGTCCATACCTTGGTTGACTATTGTTCGTAGCCATTAGATATAACTGCTTGTGAGTTCAATAAGTCGCTATTCACAGATCCTCGATATTGTTTAACATATAAAAAATGCCTGTTAGGGTTACTAACAGGCATTGTTACTTGATTTCATTTACTTTATGCGTGAATTAACATTCGACGATATTCACCGCAAGACCGCCTTTGGCCGTTTCTTTATATTTGCTGCGCATATCTTTACCGGTTTCCATCATGGTTTTAATCACTTTATCCAGTGAGACTTTATGATTACCGTCGCCGCGCAGTGCCATACGTGAAGCATTAATCGCTTTTACCGCTCCCATAGCATTACGTTCAATACAAGGCACTTGCACTAAGCCGCCAACAGGATCACAGGTTAAGCCTAGGTTATGTTCCATGCCAATTTCAGCGGCATTCTCAACCTGTTCTACAGTTCCGCCCATAATTTCAGTTAACGCACCGGCTGCCATTGAACAGGCTACGCCTACTTCGCCTTGGCAACCGACTTCGGCGCCAGAAATGGAGGCATTTTTCTTGTACAAAATACCAATGGCAGCAGCGGTTAACAGATAGCGACTACATACATCGATATCCACTTCTTGAACAAACATGTCGTAGTAACACAATACCGCAGGAATAATCCCCGCAGCACCGTTTGTGGGTGCGGTTACCACGCGATCGCCTGCTGCATTTTGCTCATTAACCGATAAAGCAAACAAATCAACCCAGTCCATGGCGGTCAATGGGTCAGTGTTATTGCGTCCTTCTGCTTTTAAGCGGCGGTAGAGCGCGGGAGCACGTCGGCGTAACTTTAAACCGCCTGGCAATATGCCTTCCTTTTGATAACCGCGTTCAACGCAGTTTTTCATGGTTTGCCAAATTTTCCACAAACCTTGCTTGATTTCATCTTCACTGGCAATGCTAAGTTCATTGGCCATCATTAATGATGAAATGCTTAAGCCATTATCACAACACAGTTGCAGCAATTGCAGGGCACTATTGAAGTCATAAGGTGCTTGTTCAATTGGCGTTGCTGGAGATGCATTTTGTTGAGTGATTTCATCTTCATCGAGAATAAAACCACCACCAACAGAATAATAAGTACGTTGATATATACATTCGCCTTTAGACAAAGCATATAAGGTCATAGCATTAGCATGCGCGGGTAAGGTTTTACGTCTGTGGTAGGTAACACCGTCTTCGCGAGTAAATTTAACCTGACGACCGTCTGCCAAGGTAAGCTTTTGGCTGGTAGACACAGTCTCTAAAATGGCATCAATGGCATCGGTATCGACGGTTTCTGGGTCTTCACCCATTAGGCCTAAAATAACCGCTTTACCTGTGCCGTGGCCTTTGCCTGTTTGACCTAACGATCCAAATAATTCTGTTTGTAACTCGTCGGTATTCGCTAATAAGTTATTATCAGCGACATGCTGTATAAAAATTTTACCAGCTTTCATAGGACCCACAGTATGAGAACTAGAAGGACCGATACCAATTTTGAACATGTCAAATACACTAATCATGTTGTTTAACCCTTGCTGAGTCGTTTATTGTTTTCGTTATAAGTGAGTATAATCGTCACATGTAATGTTGGCGGTTTATCTCTTATTCTTGCTAGAGTATCCCACACATTAATCAATGTTAGTTCATTAGATTTTTTGATGCATTATTTTCACATTAGCCAGTCTTATACTTAATGGGTTATTTGACGTGGTTAACCTGACAAAGTCGTCAGCTTTATAGATAGGAGAAAGGTTTGAGCTATTTAATGATGGATCTTGCAGGTTTAGCTGTATCTGTGCTTGAAACCGAGCAATTACGGCACCCTCAGGTGGGTGGTATTATATTATTTAGTCGTAACTTTGAAAGTAAAAGTCAACTAATTGAACTGGTTAAGCAAGTTCGTCTAATTCGTCCTGAATTATTAATTGCCGTTGATCACGAAGGTGGTCGAGTTCAACGTTTTCGTGAAGGCTTTAGTTTAATTCCTGCTATGGGTGATATTTTACCTGCTGCTAAAGGCGATTTAACATTAGCTAAACAATGGGCGAAAGAGTGTGGTTTTTTAATGGCTATTGAGCTTTTAGCCTGTGACATCGATTTAAGTTTTGCGCCCGTATTAGACGTAAATGGTATCAGTGAGGTGATTGGTAAACGCAGTTTTAGTGCTATTGCTGATGAAGTTAGCGTGTTAGCCCAACAATTTATTATTGGCATGAATGAGGCCGGGATGGCTGCCGTAGGTAAACATTTTCCTGGTCATGGCAGTGTCGCTGCCGATTCACATATTGCAATGCCTGTTGATCCGCGCAGTAAAGAACAGCTGGAAAATGTCGACATGTTGCCGTTTACCCAACTGATTGGATCACAGCAGTTGCAAGGTGTTATGCCTGCACATGTTGTTTATTCTAATATTGATCCTAATCCTGCGGGGTTTTCACCTTATTGGTTACAGACCATTTTACGTCAACAATTAGGCTTTAATGGGGTTATTTTTTCTGACGATTTAGGCATGAAAGGCGCGAGTTTTGCCGGTGATTATCTTGGGCGGGCTAAAGCGGCATTAGATGCAGGTTGTGACATGATTTTGGTATGTAACGACCCCGTTGGTGTAAAGGCTTTATTAACCGAGTTTGATTGGCCCGCTGCAGAGCCTATGCATACCGCTCTAACGTTAAAAGGCGATGCAGAGCAAACCCTAAAGGCACTTGAGCAGCAAACTCGGTGGCAGGCAGCGCAACAATTGGCATCCGATATCACAGCGATGGCGCAGTCGTTATAAACAGTTTCGATAGTAAATGAGCTTGGTATTAAGCAAAAAAACCGGATCAATCGATCCGGTTTTTAATTAACCGCTTGTCAGATACTCTGCTATTAACCTGTATATGGCACAGCTTGATTAGTGGTGGAACGTTCTGTTAAATCAATCGGTTTCACATTAGTGGGTTGAGCCATTTTACGAATTTGCATCACAATACCCAATTGTGGGTGATCAAAATAATGGATTTCACCACTGCGAACCCGTCGATTTTGGATCAGTGGGATACTTTCTAAGTAAGGCGCCAATTGTTTTTTACCTTCAATGTCTAACGCTGAATATTCGTTAAACTCCAAAGGACTCGATTCCACCATTTTTTGAGTCGGTTTACGCAAGGCCAAATTATTTTCAATGTAAAGATAATGACTGAGGTAAATGTTGATTGAGCCGTCTAATTCCCATACCGGGTTAATCTTTGGCGCTTCATAAACATCACCTAATGCACCAAACTCTGTACCTGGTTTTGTTTCTGCTGGATTTGGTTTTTTAACACTCAAACCATGATATTCAAAACTCTTTGAAAAATCCTTACCACCAAAAATACGGATAGGCTTAGCTCGTCGACGAGATTGCATATTTTGCTGCCAAGTTAAATGCACTAGCCCTTTAACATACGGTTCGCGGCTAATGGTTCTAATTAAGTCACTAAATTGACCTTGGCTATTAGCCAGTAACAGTGGCCCTTGACTTAAGTATGCCTGTTGCGGCGAGCTAGCTCCGATATTAAATGGAACTTGGCTTGGATAGGTGACGGTAGTATTGCTGACAATTGGAGCATTACAGTTGCTAGCACCATTGGTCCAGTCGGTTGAAGTACAACCATTTAAGCCAACGGCCACTCCGGTGATGTCGGTACTGATCACTGGGGTAATAATATCTACCGTATCGGTACTCAGTTTGGGTGGTGCGGCATTTAACCACTTTTCAACAGAGGGTTGTTGGCGTTCAAATACAAACACTTCAACTTCAAACCATGATTCTGCATGGGCTGAAAAGCTGTGGGATAGCGCTGTGATAGCGGCGATAGTAATCGCAAGTTTACGAAGCACTATTTGTCTCCAAAATTTGATGTTTAGCGAACTGTTCAAGCAAGGTACTGATGAGCTCAAGACGCTCTTTGCTTGTTTCAGCAGGAATATTGAACTTTAACTTATTTGGCCCGTCCATTCGATAGATTTGTGGCTGGTTTTGCAACAAACCAATAATAAACATTGGATCGACGTGATTTTCTTGACCAAATTCAACACTGCCGCCTTTAGCGTGCATTTCTATTTTGGCAATACCCAATGCCGTTGCCTGGTGTTTGTATAGCGTGAGCGCCATTAGATTTCGCGTTGGTTGAGGTAACATACCAAAACGGTCGATAAATTCGACTTTAAGCTCATCAAGCATGCTATCTGTTTCGCAGTTAGCAATACGTTTGTAAAGTGACAAACGCATGTTAACGTCACTGACGTAGTCTTCAGGTAATAACGCTGGAATACGTAAATCAATTTCTGCTTTGGCGCTCATCATATAGGCTAAAGAAGGCTCTTTTCCTTCTTTGAGGGCCTTTACGGCAGATTCCAGCATTTCCATGTATAAACTAAAGCCAATTTTTGAAATATGGCCGCTTTGTTCATCTCCGAGCAATTCACCTGCACCACGAATTTCTAAATCTTGAGTCGCCAGTAAAAAACCGGCTCCAAGATCTTCCAAGGCTTCAATCGCTTCAAGACGTTTACGCGCATCTGGGGTCATGCGTTTAGGATGCGGGGTCATCATGTAAGCATAAGCTTGGTGATGCGAGCGCCCAACGCGACCACGGAGCTGATGCAGTTGCGCTAAACCAAACATATCTGCTCGGTCAATCATAATGGTGTTGGCACTGGGCACGTCGATGCCGGTTTCAATAATGGTGGTACACACCAGTACGTTAAAGCGTTGATGATAAAAATCAGACATCACTTTCTCAAGATCGCGCTCACGCATTTGACCGTGGGCAGTTATCACGCGCGCTTCTGGCAACAAATCGCGAATGTTTTGTGCGGTTTTCTCGATAGTCTCAACATTATTGTGCAGATAATACACTTGGCCACCACGTAAAATTTCACGCAATATGGCTTCCCGTGTAGTGGCTTTATCATATTCGCGCACAAAGGTTTTAACCGCTAAACGTTTAGCCGGAGGCGTAGCGATAATCGATAAATCTCGCATACCCGACATGGCCATGTTCAATGTCCGCGGAATAGGGGTGGCTGTGAGAGTAAGAATGTCGACGTTGGCTCTAAGTGCTTTAATTTTTTCTTTTTGACGCACGCCAAAGCGGTGTTCTTCATCGATAATCAGTAAGCCAAGATTTTCAAAATTAGCTTCTGATGACAGTAATTTATGAGTGCCGATAACAATATCGACTTTGCCTTCAGATAATTGTTCAACCACATTGCTTTGCTCTTTGGCCGTTCTAAAGCGCGACATGACTTCAATCACTATGGGCCAATCGGCGAAACGGTCGGTAAAGTTTTCATAATGTTGCTGCGCCAGCAAGGTTGTTGGCACTAATACCACCACTTGTTTACCGGCATTCACCGCCACAAATGCTGCGCGCATGGCCACTTCTGTTTTACCAAAGCCTACGTCACCACAGACTAAACGGTCCATAGCTAATGGCGCTTGCATGTCCTCAAGTACCGCAAGAATGGCGCTTTCTTGATCAACCGTTTCTTCAAAGGGGAAACCTTGGCTGAATTGAGCGTATTCTTGTTCATCTATACTCATCGCTTCGCCCGGACGAGCTTGGCGACGGGCATACACATCAAGTAATTCAGCTGCCACATCTCGAATGCGTTCAATGGCTTTTTTCTTGGCTTTTGCCCAGGTTTCGTTACCTAACTTATTAAGATGAGTACTGCCGTCGGCACTGGCATTGTAGCGGCTAATAAGGTGCAGTGATGACACGGGCACATACAGTTTGTCACCACCAGAATATTCCAGTTTTAAATATTCGGCGACTAAGCCGCCAGTATCAAGGGTTTCTAACCCCTGGTATAAGGCCACGCCATGTTCAAGATGCACTATGGGTTGACCGACTTTAAGTTCGGCTAAGTTTTTAACTAATACATCTGAACTAACTTGTTTTTGTTTTTCGCGGCGACGTTGCTGCGAGATACGTTGACCAAATAACTCGGTTTCACAAATGATGCTCACGGCACCTTTTGTTGTGTCGGTTAGTACACACCCACGCGAGAGAGGGGACACGATTAAACCAATGCGGTCTTCGGCGGCTAAGTAATCATTAAGATGATCAAACTGTTTAGGTTTGATGCCAATTTTAGCAAATAGCTCTAATAAGGCCTCACGGCGACCTTCTGATTCTGCACTAAATACCAAGGCTGGGTGCTGTTGACAATATTCTTGTAACGCAATCAGCGGTTGCTTGAGTTTATGATTGGCATTGATGTCGGGCAGTTTTTCAACGTTGGCGACCAGAGTGTGTTTAGGCAGTGCAACTTCGGCCAACGGCTCGCCAGCATTGTTAGTATCGCTAGCAATATACTGCTGTAATAACTGCGTGCGGTTATAGGACTTAAATGCCGAAAATAACTCATCATTAAGCAAGTAAAGTTCTTGTGGTGCCAGTAATGGCCGCAGAGGATCGACTCGTCGGTCTTCGTAACGGACATTCACTTCATGTAAGTGGGCTAAGCTGGCTTTTTCAATATCGCCTAAAGTGATAAGTTGACTATCTTGTGGCAAGTAATCAAATAGCGTGGCGATATCATCGAAAAACAGTGGTAAGTAGTTTTCAATGCCGGCAGGCATTAAATTACGACTAACTTGTTGATAAACCGACTCCGCCTCTTTTGAGATCACCTCAAAGCGACGACGATAACGTTGTCTAAAACCTTCAATGGCATTGCTGTCGGTGGGAAACTCTTTCGCGGGTAGCATGCGAATGGCGTCACGCGCCATGCCTGAACGCTGGGTATCAACATCAAAAAAGCGGATCGATTCCACTTCATCATCAAACAGTTCTATGCGTAACGGTTGTTTCGATCCGGTAGGGAAAATATCAATAATAGAACCACGAATAGCAAACTCACCGTGCTCATAGACTTGATCAACTAAATGGTAGCCGGTGTCGGTAAGGTGCTGTCTGGCTTGCTGTAAACTGTAAGTATCACCTTTATTAAGCACCATGACATTAGCGGTCATAAATGATTTAGGCGGTAAGCGAACCATTAAAGTGTTTACTGGCACTATCACCACATTATGCTGACTCTGGCCAATATTGGCCAAGGTTTCAAGACGCTGTGAAATCAGGTCTTGATGTGGCGAAAAACTATCGTAAGGCAAGGTTTCACGGTCGGGAAACAAACACACATTGATATTGATGTGATTTAATAAATAACTCAGCTCAACCTCAAGTGACAGCGCACTGGGCGTGTCATGGGTGACAATAATACTGGTACCAGCATGGTTATTAATTAAGTTAGCAAGGGTGATGGCTTGTGAAACCCCACCTAACGTTGCCAAAGTTTGCGTTTGTTGGCCTTTTTTTACACTCGGCGGCGTGAGTACACTAAATAGGTTCATTAAAATCTTTGTCAGTTCCGTTTGCGATCAAGTCGTATTGAATGAGGCGATGCTTCAGCTGCGCTGCCTATCGATAGTCTGTTTGCGTTTTTTGAGCATTTTTTGTTGTACATTCAAGCTTGCTTTAACTAATTGCTCAATATCATCCTCAAGTATTTGACTAAACTCAAGGTCACAGCGCCAATATGGGGTTTCTATGGCATCATCTGTTGCTAAAGGGGTACAGGTTTTTATTTGGCAAATACACAATATGGCAACTAATTCCGTGTGCAAGTAGATATGGGTTTTAACGTGGTAATTGATATCCAATGGACGTGATGAAATGATACTCACGCCACTGCCACCAAATTGATCGCCTGTAAATAACTCGCCATCTTGCACTTCTTTTTCAAGCACATGTTGTAATACTAAATCGACTTTGCGTGATTGTAGCTTTAAAAAATCGACCACAGCTTTAGCATCATTGTCTAAATTTCTCAGCTGCAGTAAACAATTGGCTTCAAGACTTTTCACTTCTGTTAGTAGTTTTAACCCAACAGATTGCATGTCTCTAAGCTCATCATCTGTGGGTAAAGCACGCTTTGGATCCCACAAAGTGAGATACACATTAAAGTGGTGAGGCACACTAAAATAAGAATTGCTGTCAGGTATCAAGGTTTGCCTCTTTATTTATCACACTAATAGCCCTATTATCGTGCCCAACTTAATGATTTAGCAAGTCATACACGCTGGCTTGTTGTTTTCATGTCATCATTTAGCCCGATTGTCTGACTAATACGCCTAAACTGGCGCACAGGATTAGTATTTTTTTATGAATTTAGGATTTTCATTTTTTATTGGCTACCGTTACTGGCGAGCCCGAAAAGCGAATGCTTTTGCCTCTTTTATTACCTTTTTTGCAGTGTCGGGTATTTTTTTAGGTGTGGCAGCATTGATCGTGGTGAGTTCAGTGATGAATGGCTTAGAAGGTCAGCTCAAAAATCGTATTTTAGGCGCGGTGCCACAGATGACCTTGATCAGTGATATGGGATTTCGTGATTGGCAACAAAGTACCCAGAGTTTACTGGCGGATAAAGATTTATTACAAAAAATTCGCGGCATTGTGCCTAGTGCAACCACTCAAGCTATGATCCAATCGAGCAGTAATATCCATGCGATTCAGATGTATGGTGTGTATCCAGAACTTGAACAATCCCTGTCGAGCATTGCCTCACATACTTATTCCGATGCCTTTTCAACCTTAAAGGCCGACAAGTATTTAATTGTCCTTGGTGCTGATCTTGCCCGTAAATTAGATGTAAAAACGGGTGACCGGGTCAGGGTATTAAGTGGTGATGGCGTGGTGTACTCTCCAATGGGCCCAGTACCTAGTCAGCGTAAATTTACCGTTGCGGGTATTTTTGAAATGGGCTCGCAAGTCGATTCGAGCGTGGCCTATGTGCATTACAAGGATGCGCGTAAGTTGATGCGTCAAGACAGTAATACTATAAATGAGCTGCGAGTATATTTGAAAGATCCTTTCTCGGCCCCGACACTAGCATCGAAAGTGGTTGCCGGATTTGCCAAGCAAAATATTGACATTCAAACCCGTGATTGGCGCCAAGATTTCGGTCATTTATTTTCGGCGGTAAAGATGGAAAAAAATATGATGTCATTGATGCTCAGTTTAATTGTGGCTGTGGCTGCATTTAATATTGTGTCAGCATTGGTGATGATGGTCGTGGATAAAACTACTGATGTTGCGGTGTTAAAAACCCAAGGGTTAACGACCACTTCGGTAATGACGATTTTTATTGTCCAGGGCTCCCTTAATGCATTGTTAGGGCTAATGCTTGGTACTATTGCTGGCATAGTGTTAACCCTCAATTTAAATGAAATATTAACCTCGCTTGGCATTTCTATTTTAGGCTTAGGTCAGACTCTGCCGGTGCAATTTTCATTAGCGCAATTGAGTCTTATCATTTTGGGCACATTATTTATGACCTTATTTGCCACCCTTTATCCTGCGTTGTCCGCCGCAAGGGTTCAACCCGCTACCGCTTTGAGATACGAATAATGAGTCAGACACAACAAGTATTACTTCAGGTTCAACACGTCAGTAAGCATTATCATGATGGTGAAGTGACCACTCAGGTATTATCTGGGGTTGATTTAACCGTTTATAAAGGTGAACAGTTGGCTATTGTCGGCAGTTCAGGATCGGGTAAAAGTACGCTTTTACACATTATGGGTACCTTAGATACACCCACATCGGGTAACGTCATGCTAGACGGCGAAGACTTATATCAATTGTCTAGTGCCCGTCAGGCGATAATACGTAATCAAGATTTGGGCTTTATTTATCAATTTCACCATTTGTTGCCAGAGTTTTCCGCATTAGAGAATGTTGCTATGCCGGCATTCATTCAAGGTAGAGATAAAAAGCAAGCTTTAGTAGATGCGCAAAACTTACTCGAGCGTGTTGGCTTAGGCCATCGTTTGCATCATATTCCGGCACAGTTGTCTGGTGGTGAACGCCAACGTGTAGCGATTGCTCGTGCATTAATCAATAAACCTAAGTTGGTATTAGCTGACGAGCCAACTGGTAATTTAGATGCCAGCAGTGGTAACAATGTTTATGCGATGATCCGCGAGTTGGCCCAGCAGTTTGGCACTGCATTTGTGGTGGTGACTCATGATCACAGCTTGGCCGCTAAAATGGATCGTCAACTCACTATGAAAGATGGTGTGCTTCAAGTTACTGCCAATCCAACCGCTGTAGGGTTAGCAGAATGAGTAAGTGGCTGCCGTTAACCATTGGCTGGCGTTTTTTTCGCGCGCGACAGTCTAATGGCTTTATTGGGTTTATTTCTTTTGCGTCGACCGCTGGTATTGCTTTAGGCGTTGGCGTATTGATTGTCGTATTATCGGCCATGAATGGTTTTGAAAAAGAGTTGCAAGAGCGTTTATTAGGCGTGGTGTCACACGGTGAACTTGTTGGCGTTAATCAACCCATTACCGATTGGCATGTTATCGCGAAGAGTGCCTCAAACATGCCGCAAATTACTGGCGTAGCTCCATTTATTCGTTTACAAGGTTTAGTGCAAAAGCCTGGCGGTTTTCAAGGGCTAACGGTAAATGGAATTGATATTAAGCATGAGTCAGATGTGTCAAGTATTGCTGATTATATGCCTAATGATGCGTGGCAATCATTGGCGGGTGATGACAACCATATTGTGCTTGGTCGCAGTTTATTGACAAAATTAGGCTTAAAAGTTGGTGATACTTTAGCTATGTATACCCCTGACACGAATAGTAGTCAGTTAACGTCAGCTAAGAGTCATCGCTTTGTGGTATCCGGTGTATACGATTTGGGCGGCGAAATCGAGTCAACCCAAGCGTATGTGTCGCTTAATTACTTAGCCGATTTACTTGAGTTAGGAACCGGCGTTTCTGGTGTGCGAATTCAAGTCAATAATGTCTTTAATGCGGCGAGTATTACCCGTGATTTAGGCTTTGCTCAAGAGCAATATTTATATATTAATGATTGGACTCGCAGTCAAGGGCATTTGTACCAAGATATTCAATTAGTCCGCTTAGTCATGTATCTGGTACTCGCTTTAGTGATTGCAGTGGCCTGCTTTAATATCGTGTCGACACTTGTAATGGCGGTGCGCGATAAAGCGTCTGAAATTGCAATTTTAATGACTATGGGGCTCTCTCGTGGTGCGATTATGACCATATTCATTCTGCAAGGTGCGCTTAATGGTGTTATGGGCTGTGTTATTGGGGGCGTGTTAGGCGTCAGCTTAGCGTATAACTTAAGTGCCATTGCGAGCAGCATTGAACACCTTTTAGGGGTGCAGTTATTGGCTTCTGATATTTATTTTATTGATTTCCTACCATCAGAATTACATTATCAAGATGTGGCAGTGGTGCTATTAATGGGCCTATTTATGAGCCTTATCGCAACCATTTATCCTGCATGGAAAGCGACTAAAATTTCTCCGGCTACCGCATTGGCGGGCAGATAAGCCCTATAAACCAACGAGGTTGATATGGACAGTAATGCTAATGTGCGTCCACTAAAGTGTCCAACGTTAACCTCGGGTAGCTTAATCATCCGGCCATTGACCTTAGATGATTTAATTGCATTTACCGCTTATAGAGCAGATCCTAATGTTGCTCGATATCAGAGTTGGACGGATTATCACTATCAAGACGCACTAAGCTTATTGAATTTAACCAACTACCAAGATTTTGCTAAAGCAGGGCAGTGGTATCAATTAGCCATTAGTGATCAGCATGAGCTGTTAATGGGCGATCTGGCGGTACATTTTATTGATGACACCCAAGTTGAAGTGGGTTTTACTGTCGCTCCAGCATTTCAAGGACAGGGAATTGCAGCACAAGCGTTAACTTGTTTATTGCAATATTTGTTTGTGGAATTATCTCGTCATCGAGTTATTGCTCAAACTGATTGCCTCAATCTAGCCAGTGTAGCGCTTTTAGAAAAGTTGCAGTTTCGTCGTGAAGGTCATTTTATTAACAATGTGTTTTTTAAAGGCGCATGGGGTGATGAGTATCTGTATGCCATGTTGGCGAGTGAGTTTGATACTCAATATTCTGAGCATAAATGATAAAGAAAGCTGTTATGTCTTGTAATCAATGTACTGATTCCGTTTTTAAACAAAAAATTGGTCGCTGTAAACGCTGCATGTGGCAATTGACGTTACTGAGCGCAATTACATGGCCACTTTGGTGGTATTGCTATGCAGATACCCCTAAGAGCGTAGAATCTATCGCGCTACTTTTCTTTGCAGTTAGTTTTAGCGGGTTACTTACGCTGCACTTGGTTGTATGGACCTACCGCAACCTAACTAGCCGCCGTCGGTAATCTAAATGTTGCTAAATCAGTCCTTTGAACGACTGATTTGATTGTGTTTATTTGTAATAGATAAACTATCGACGCTGCGAGTCACAAGAACGTACGCATTGTTGAGTAAAACAAATTTCCCCTCATAAATCACAGCGTTGCTTAACTAAGCAACAATCACGACAACATCAGTATCAGTATCTGTTTTTGTTTATCGAACGAGTCTGTATTCGTATTTCGCTTCAGTACCCCGTAGCACTGATCCACCACCAAATCTTCGCTCAGTTGGCCATGCTCAGGATCAAACTCCCTAATGGTGTATGAGTGCTTAATTGCAGCATTAGGATTTGTTAATGTTATATTTACGAAAGTGGATTAACAGACCAAAAAATTGCACGTTTAGCATAATGGATGGCACAAAACTTAAATCAACAGCTTTAGTTGTAAAAAAGACCGCTATTGCGGCCTTAGTGATTTCAGTTACTCAATATATTTAAAGCTTACTGGCCTTTACGCTTTTGCCATTTAAATAAAATTGAATAGCGCCACATACTTTTAATGACAATATAACCGATTAACGCTGACACAATGCCTAATACTAAGCAACCCACTAAAAAGGGAGGACCTATGGTTGACAACGAGGCCTCAATCCATGCCCAAGTGGCTTCAAATTGAAATGCCTGCGCTCTATGTCCGATGATTTTAGCACCTAACAAATACGCACCATAAAACATGATAGGCATAGTCAGTGGATTAGTTATCCATACCAGTGCGACAGCAACGGGGAGGTTGACGTTAAATAAAATCGCAAACCCTGCAGCAACCACCATTTGAAATGGCATGGGGATCCAAGCCACAAATAGTCCGACCGCAAAGGCACCAGGAGCTGATTTGCGATTTAATGCCCACAAATTAGGTTTGTGTAATAGTTTGCCAAACACCCGTAAATACTTATGATCACGGAGTGTTTCTGGTTTGGGCATAAATCTTTGTATTAATTTTTTTGGCATATTTGTCGATTAATGTCTTAACTAATTCATTATGAATCGATTTATCTATGGCTTTTGCGCCTGTTCTTTATCAGCGATGTTATGGCCTTCGCTGGCACCTTTATGGTGTTTACCTATTCTATTTTTGGCTATGCTACTTTGCCTTCGCAAAGGGCCACTTATGGCTGGCTGTTTATTCGCCGTCATTTGGCTGAGCCTGTTGTTTCACTGTCTATATATGCATCAATATGCTGAAAAGTCGCAACAAATTGAGTTTAAGGCGCAGATAGTATCACTAGTTAGCCAAAACAGCGACTGGATTAGTTTTGATGTGCGCGTTATTTCTGAAGCTGATCAAGACGCCTTTTTTGATTCTTGGTCGCTCAACAATGTGCAGCGATATTACCGATTAACATGGCAAAAGCCAGATAAAATTGTTGTCGGTCAAATATGGCAATTTAGTGCAAAGTTGAAAGGGATCTCGAGCATACAAAATCAAGGAGGCTTTAATCAACAAAAGTACTTCATTACTCGGCATATTATTGCCAAAGGCCGCGTTAAACAAGCTGAGTTAATTCGTTATGGTGGGTCTTTACGCCAAGATGTTACGCAGAAACTAGCTCCTATATTGGCACAACTTGCTCAGGGCGATATTTTACAAGCGTTAATTTTGGGTGATAAAAGTGCTTTAACCACAGCGCGATGGCAGCAATTGCGTCAAACAGGGGCAGGGCATTTAGTCGCTATTTCTGGGTTACATTTATCGGTCGTTTTTGGCTTGTTTTATAGCATTATTCTCGGCATAAGCCGTTATGCATTTTCTTGGCAGCATTTAGGTAAAATGCAATTCGCCATGATATTAGCGGGCATATTTACCTTTGGGTATGGCTATTTATCGGGTTTTGCAATTGCTACGCAGCGTGCTTTATTGATGTTATTTCTGTTGCTCATTTTTAGTTTTATTAAGCAGTTTAGCCACCATTGGGATCGATTGGTGTATGCCTTGTTTTTTGTGTTACTGGTGGATCCTTTTGCATCGCTTGGTGCCGGATTATGGTTATCGTTTGGTGCATTGGCCATTATTTTGTTGTCGGTGCAAGCCAATACAGTTGAGCAGCAGGCAGAGATAGGCACTGATTATGTAGCTAAAAGTATTTCTGCATCTTCCTCTAATATGGCTGAGCGATGTGTACAAAAAATCCTAAAACTTAAAGGTAAGCTGCTTCATGGACTCAGTGTGTTGTGGTCAATTCAATGGCGATTAGCGCTGCTATTGGGAGTACTGCAAGGCATTTTATTTGGCAGCATTTCACCTCATAGCATATGGCTCAATATGCTGCTCGTGCCTTGGTTTAGTCTGGTTGTGATCCCATTAACGATACTCAGTTTTTGCATTTGGTTAGTGGTATTGTGCATTTTTTTGTTATTGGGTATCGATAGCGACTCGCAACAACACTTAGGTACGATGATCTTTCAATGGGCGAATATGAGCCTTGAGCCATTTGCCTGGTTGTTACAGCTGAGCGATCATTTGCCAGTAAATCAGTTGCTATTAACTGAACAACAACTGGCTGGATTGGTATTTTCTATTTTTGCGATGATGTTGTTGAGCATTCGTCGTCATGTGGCTAAAAAGCAAAAGAGAATTTACCTTTTTTTCGTTACCATATTGCTGCTGCCAATCGTCATCAATAAGTTAGTGACTCAAGAGATATTGCCTGCGCCATCATCTTCATTAGGCTCAACACCATGGCAGCTTCATGTTATTGATGTGGCTCAAGGCATGGCAGTCGTTTTACAGCAAGGTCGACACGGGATTATTTACGATACTGGTGCCGCTTATGGGGATTTTAGCTATGCACAACGGGCAATAGTGCCTTTTCTTGCCAGCCAAGGTATCCGTTTTATTGATTATATTATTATAAGTCATGATGATAATGACCATGCTGGTGGCGTGCATGTGTTGCGTGAACAATTTCCACTGGCGAGGTTAATTGCTGACTTTGCCATAACCTCCAAAGCTTTATCGCTGTCACCAGCCGTCGCACAAGCTTGTAAAGGGCAAATACTCTGGCGCGGTATACAAGTAAACTTCATTGGTAATCCGTTAACGGCATCGAATGATAATAACAACTCATGTGTAGTTAAATTGTCTGATGGCCTGTCTTCAGTATTGTTAACTGGAGACATTGAAGCCGACAGAGAACAGACATTAATTACTGCACAGGCAGATATTCGAGCCGATATTTTATTGGTGCCGCATCATGGTAGCCGAACATCCTCTACCCCAGCATTTATCGATAGCGTCAATCCGCAATTAGCCATTTTTACCGCTGGTTTTTCTAATCAGTATGGTTTTCCTAAACCTGAGGTTGTTGCGAGGTATCAACAGCAGGGCTGCAAAATATTACAAACGGGTCATGCCGGCCAAATTAGTATCACTTTTGATCAAGGCGAATATAAAATCGCCACTTACCGCCAACAAATGGCGCCATTTTGGTATAACCGTTTGTTTAGATTTGGTGAGTCACTTAAAGCAGAGTAGAATATCATTTATGTTTGTTAGTTAAGTATTGGATTCAATGTCAGCATCACCTAAAAATGAAATGTGGATCGTTTTCAAACGTTTGATGACCTATGTCGTGCCAATGAAAGCCATGTTTATTATGGCTGTACTCGGCCTTATTACTTATGGCGCTGTCGATGCAGCGTTTATCGCATTTATTAAACCTTTTATTGATGAAGGTTTTAGTCAAACGCCAGCTATAGTGGCAGGAGTCGACTTACCTACTCATGGTGGGTTTAATGCCAATAAAGACATTATGTTAATGGCGCCGATTGCGGTTATTTTAATGTTCAGCTTACGTGGTTTGGCTAACTTTGTGTCGACCTATTGTGTGTCGTTTATGAGTGCACAGCTCATTATGGATATGCGCCAACAAGTGTTTGAGCATTATCTGCGTTTGCCTGTAAGTTATATCGACCGCGAAAATAGCGGTAATTTGATTTCGCGCGTCACCTTTGATACTGAACAAATTGCCCGGGCATCTGGCAGTGCGTTAATTTCAATTGTTCGCGATAGCATGACCGCCATCGGCATGTTAGGCATTATGTTCTACTATTCGTGGAAATTATCCTTATGCATACTAGTGATAGGCCCAATTATGGGCGTTGTTATCAGTATTGTGAGTAAGCGCTTTCGTAAGGTGTCTAAGCAGATCCAGTCTGCTATGGGCGGCGTAACGGCAACGACTGAACAGATGATTAAGGGCCATAAAAACGTATTAGTCTTTGGTGGTCAAAAAACAGAGGTTGATCGTTTCTATCAAGTTAACGACCAGAACCGTTACCAGAATATGAAGCTAGCGGTAGCTCAATCTGTTAGTCAGCCATTGATCATGGTTATTGGATCTTTCGCACTGGCGTTTGTGTTGTATGCCGCCACTTGGGATAGCATGAAAACCGATCTGACCGCAGGTACGTTTGCGGCTATTTTAGGTGCCATGTTAGCCATGCTACAACCGATTAAGAACTTAACCCGAGTTAATGCGGAGTTTCAACGCGGCATTGCAGCTTGTACTACTGTATTTGAATTATTAGATACTCCGCCTGAGCCTGATAATGGCCCGTTCACTATTGATCGCGTTCAAGGCAAACTGACATTTGAAAATGTGACCTTTTCTTATCCTGGGCAAGATAAACCCGCTTTGAACGGCATTGATTTTGAAGTTAAACCCGGTAAAACCATCGCTTTAGTAGGGCGATCTGGCTCAGGTAAGTCCACTATCGCGAGTTTGATTACGCGTTTTTATGGTGGATTATCAAGCGGTGATATTCGCCTTGATGACACCAGCATTTACGATTACCAATTAAAATCATTGCGTAATCAAGTGGCGTTAGTGTCGCAGCAAGTGACCTTATTTAACGACACCATAGCGAATAATATTGCCTATGCTTACCCAGGCGAAGTTACCCGCGAGCAAATCGTTCGCGCCGCTGAGCTTGCTTATGCGATGGAGTTTATCGAAACATTGCCAAAAGGGCTCGATACCCAAGTGGGCGAAAATGGCGTGTTGCTTTCAGGTGGTCAACGTCAACGTATTGCGATTGCTCGCGCTATGTTACGTGATGCCCCAGTATTGATTTTAGATGAAGCCACATCAGCTTTAGATACTGAGTCTGAAAAAGCGATTCAAAAAGGCCTAGATAATCTGCGTCATAACCGTACCTCAATTGTTATCGCCCATCGTTTATCGACAATTGAAAGTGCTGATGAAATCTTGGTTATCGATCAAGGTCGAGTTGTTGAGCGCGGTAATCACAGTGAGTTAATTGCTCAAGCCGGTATTTACGCCAATCTTTATCAGATGCAGTTCAGTCAATAATGATTAGGTGTTTGTAATGCAACAGCTTATTCATCGGATTTGGTATCAAGGTCATCAAGCCAAATGGTTATTACTGCCATTGTCCGGTTTATTTTGGCTCATATCTACTATTCGCCGTGGACTGTTTCGTTTTGGGCTTAAACAGGCACAAGTGTTACCCGTGCCTGTGATAGTGGTCGGTAATATTACCGCTGGTGGCAGTGGAAAAACCCCCACAGTGATTTATTTAATTGAGTTATTACGCCAACATGGTTATAAACCTGGGGTGATAAGCCGAGGTTATGGGGTGAATATTGATGGCGTAATGGCTGTTAATCATCATGCCAAAGCCTGTGAGGTTGGTGATGAACCGGCCATGATAGTGGCTCGTACTCAAGTGCCTATGGTTGTTGGCGCCAGTAGAGTTAGTGCCGCTCAGGCTTTACTTAGTGAGTTTGATGTTGATGTCATCATTAGTGACGATGGTTTACAGCATTATGCTTTGGGGCGTGATATTGAAATAGCCTTGGTCGATGGTGAACGCCGTTATGGTAATCATTGTCTATTACCCGCAGGTCCGTTACGAGAAGGTTTGTGGCGTGTAAATTCGGTTGATTTTATCATTAACAATGGCGGTCCGGCTTATGACGGTGAAGTGTTGATGACTCTGGAGCCAGCGCCGCTTTGCCAGATCAACAGTCTTCTGCACCATGAATTTAGCCAGCAGGACAGTGTGGTGGCTATGGCTGGCATAGGTAATCCACAACGTTTTTTTAGTAGTATTAGCCAGTTAGGCTATAAAGTAGTACAAACCGTTGAGTTTGCAGATCATCAGGCTTTTGACGCAAAGCAATTAAACGCGTTATCTGTGCAACATTCATTATTAATGACTGAAAAAGATGCGGTTAAATGTCGCGATTTTGCACAATCAAACTGGTGGTATTTACCTGTAAATGCGAAGCTTAACTCAGAATTTGATCACGCATTGTTGAGCCGACTACAGCAAGTGGCTCAAACTAAAAAAGGATTGTCTCATGGCATTTGATAAAAAATTACTCGAAATTGTGGCTTGCCCAGTATGCAAAGGCAAGCTTGAATACGACAAAGAGTCACAACAGCTTATCTGCAAGTTTGATAAGTTAGCTTACCCTATTACCGAAGGTATTCCGGTTTTGCTGGAAAATCGTGCTACAACCTTAGTTTCTGAATAACCCTAGTTACTGAATACCCTTAGTTATTTAATAACGTTAAAATAGTAACTCTGGGTATAATATGATTAAGCGTCCGTTGGACGCTTTTTTTATATTCATTAGGTAAGCACATCTAATAGTGGCTAATTTACTTTTAGGGCTTTACAGCATAAAAAAAGCTTGCCGATAAGGGCAAGCTCATTAACCTCTGGAGACCATCACATCAGGTTAATTATATGACGCGACAAGATTTACCTTGATAAACCGTCAACGATACTAAGGTTACCTTTGGGTGGATAAATCTTGATATAAAGTTTCAATCCATTTATCTGCAGTGATAAATTCCCAGCTCCAATCAGCGTATTTTTCTGGTACACCTTGTTTTTTGATGCTGGCTAAATCGTGCCCTAGTTCAATTTCACCGCGCATCCAATTAATGCTGTCATCAAGCATATGCTTAAATTTAAACAGTGCATTTTTATCGGCTAAATCGCCATGGCCTGGGATCACTTTGGTCTTGTTGTCTAAACGATCCAATATCAAGCTGACGTTTTCACGATAACCCGTCACCGATCCTCCGGCATCTAAATCAATGTATGGGAAACGATCTTTGAAATATAAATCACCCATATGAATAATATTAGCCTTTTGCCATATCACTACGCTGTCACCATCAGTGTGTCCGGGACCTAGGTGGATAATCTCTAAAGTGTCTTGGTTAAAATGAATGGATATATTGTCTCCATAAGTGATAACAGGCAGGGCTGAGGAGGCGATTTTATTTTGTGCTTGAAGACGCTTGAGAACATTATGATGAGCTAAGATTGTACCTTGTTCACCAAAGTGAGCATTGCCGCCAGTATGGTCTGCATGGTAATGAGTGTTGACTATGTACTTGGGAGCACCTGGTTGAATTTGATTCAGTGCCGCGGTAATTTTATCGGCTAAGGGGGCATATTGGTCGTCAATGATCAATATGCCATCACTGCCAGCAGAAACTCCAATGTTGCCTCCAGCACCAACAAACATGTAAGTATTATTATCGAGTTTTTTCGACTTAATGGTCACATCATTAAATTTATCATCAGCCATGGCAGCTGTTTGAGTGAGTGCTAGCAAAGCGAGTGCACTGAGTCCGATGATATGACGTTGAAATCTTAATTTCATTATTATTCCCCATTGCTGTCTTAACAATTGTTTTATTGTTACTAGTACTGCCTAGGTTAACAATTTGATCACATATACAGCAATGATAAATCATACAAAGGTCTAAAGTATCGGTTCGCTAGCTTACACTGGTTCAGAGCACTTAACGCTAAGTATTAAGTGCTCTGATGTCTTAGTCCGAGCAGCTATTTTGGCCAAATGGGTTTAATACCTAAAACTTATTGCGGCTTAATGCCCGATAGCATGCACTAATCGCTTTAGATTAAAGTACCTAGAAACTACTTGGTCCACGGGAGTATTTTTTGGGCAAATGTATTCGATACTCCTAATCTTATCGCGGCTTTATGGCGCATGAGATACAAGGCTTGGTAACATAATGGTACTAAATATAAGCTAGTTACCGTTGAAAAGGTTAACCCACCAATAATGGCAATTGCCATAGGGGAATAGGGGGGCCCACCGCCGCCAATCTGTGTGTCTCCCATTGCTAAGGGAACTAACCCCAGTACCGTGGTGGCCACTGTCATTAGTACCGGCCGAAGACGTGTAATACATACACTGATAATCGTGTGACTTAGTTTATCTAAATCAGGTGTCATTTGATTGATTTGATCAACCAATACAATACCGTTATTCACCACAATGCCCATCAAAATAAGAATTCCAATCATCGACATTACCGACATGGGGGTGCCGGTTAACCACAATGCCCAAAACACTCCCGTTATTGAGAACATAATTGAGGTGATAATAGCGGTAGGTAACAATAATGACTCAAACAAGGCTGCCATGACGATATAGATCATCGCAATCGCCAAAATCATATTGACGACCATAATTGACTGGTCTTCATCTTGGCGTTCAAACCCACCCCGCAGTGAGTAGCCGTATCCATAAGGGAAGTTGACCGAGTCCATGACTTGAGTAATTTTAGTTTGGGCTTCTTCAGTTGTCATATCCTCAAGGTTTGCGCCAATGGATAATGCTGTTTGGCGGTTAAAATGACGAATAGTATCAAATCTAGGAACTACAGTGGCTTCGGCTAAACTGTCAAGGGTGTAGACTCGGTCACCTTGGCGAATAATCGGTAGCTGTTTAAGTTTTTCAAGCGAGTTTTGCCAGCTTTTGTCATAGGCCAGTTCAATGCGGAGTTCGCCGCTAGGATCATGACGAAATGAACGTAACTGCGAGCCTCTTAACGCGATCGCAATATTTGAAGCAATATCACTTAAGGTTAAATCCAGTCTGGCTGCCATTTCGCGGTTTATCACCACAACCACTTCTTGCTGAGCGCCATTCACTTCGGAGCGCACATCAACCAAACCCTCAATATTGTCGAGTAATGGCATAACTTGCTCACTGATCCGGATGAGCTCTGTTGTCGAGCGTCCAGTTAAGGTCACACGGATACCGTTATTTTCATTGCCCCAGCCAAACTGAGGCGTGGCAATGGAAAACTTAGGGAAGCCTTCGCGGATCATTTTCTTTAGTTCGCCAATATCTATCGGGATGTCTTTTTGCAATAAAATGGTCGATTGCGCATCTTGCGGCGCGTAATAACTGTAAACCGCATCAATGTAAAACTTTTCTTTATTGCTATATAAGTAGGTTTCCATGCTGTTAATCATAGCTTCGGTAACCGCTAAATTATGCCGACCCTCTAATTGATAATTAATGTACAAACGGTCATTACCTTCCCCGTCACCCTGATCTTGTTTCACCATGCTTAACGGCAATGCGGTTGACACTAATATTGCTAAGGCAATTACTCCAGAACGTTTTGGCCGCGTTAAAATCCAAGTGAGACTACGCTCATAAAATCGTCCCAAACGGTTATTGTCTGAAGTGGTTTCGACATCAAAATGAAAGTGATTGAGCATCAATGGGATCAGGGTTTTAGCGACCAACAACGATGCTGCAAGCGAAATACAAATCGCCACAGCAACATGTTCTAAAAAGATGGTTAGCTGCACTTTAACGCCAAAAATATTCGGTAAAAACACGATGGCAGTGGTTAAGGTACCCGCCAAAACGGCTAAAGAAACTTTATCCACGCCATTTAACACGGCTTGTTGGTTCGCTTTTCTCTGACAAGTATCGTCAATGTGTGCGGCTTGTTTTTCTTGCAGCACGCTTTCGGTGACAACAACTGCATTATCAATCAGCATGCCGACGGCTAATAACAATCCCATCATAGATAAAATATTTAAGCTGTAGCCTAAAAAGTACATACCGGCCAATGTCATACATAGAGAAATCGGTACAGATGAAATAACCACTAAGGTCATTTTAAGGTTATGTAAAAATAGATACAGCACCCCAAATGATAATACTGCTCCCATCAAACCAGACAACAGTAAGTCTTTTAACGATGATTTAACCCCATAGGCTTGATCCTCCATAATGAATAGCTTGATGCCATTAAATTGCTGATCTTGCTTAACCAGCTCGATGACCTTGAGTACCCGATCAGATACTTCAACTAAATTGGCGCCTGACTCTTTAAATACATCAATTCCCACAGCATATTTTTGGTCTAAATGTCGGCCTTCAATTTTTTCTGGCAGGGCATAGCTCACCATAGCGATATCTTGCAGGCGAATACCCGGTACAATGACCAGATTATTAATGTCATCAAGACTGGTAAACTCACCTTTTGGCGAGACTTGGTACACTCTCGAGTCTTCTCTTAACGTACCGGCACTGATGACAAAGTTTTCTGCGAGTAAACGCGATCGTAAATCGAGACTGTTGAGGCTTGATGCCACTAATTTATCGGCATCAAGGCGGATTTCAATCTGCTTTTGTTCAACACCATAAAGAGTGACTTTCGACACGCCATCAACGCGTTCAAGTGGCTTGCGTAACTGTTTATCCAATAAATCAAAGGCATTTGATAGTTCGCGCTCGCTTGATATGCGGATAGTGAGCACTGGCATATCGGCAGTTGAGAACTGTTGGATCATCACCCGCTCGACATCTTTTGGAAGTAAATGTCGTACCGAGTCTATTTTCTCACGCGCTTCAAGGCTCTTAGTGGCAACGTCTTCACCCCATTTCATGTTGAGCTGTATAAAAGCCCCATCTTGAGTCGAGTCGGAGCGCACCTCTTCAATGCCGCTCATGGTGGCAAGTGACTCTTCCAGAACTTTAGTTATATCGCGTTCAACTTCTGCTGGGCTAGAGCCTTTATACGGGACTTGCACCACAATTTGTGGAATATCAATCCCTGGAAACATTTCTAATGGCAGCATTCTACTGGCCGCCATGCCAAATAACATGATGGCTAAGAAGAACATACAGGTGGTTACGGGGCGCTTTATGGCTAGCTGAGTGATATTCATGCTGGCGTCTCCGCAGTGTTCAGCTCGTCATCATTTTGGGTGTATTGTTTGCGGTCAAATAGCGCATATAAGGCAGGAATAACCAGCAATGTGAGCAAGGTAGACATGCTTAAACCAAAAATCACTGTAATCGCCATGGGCGCGCGGACCTCACTGCCATCGCCAATCCCTATTGCCATAGGCAATAAACCTAACGTTGTGGTTAACGTGGTCATCATGATAGGACGCAAGCGAGATTGCGCAGCTTGATTAATTGCCGTGAGCTTATCCATGCCTTCTTGACGCAGTTGATTGATGCGATCCACCAATACAATGGCATTATTGACCACAATCCCTGCCAGCATAATTAAACCAATAAACACCACTACACTTAAATGAGTACCGGTAATAAATAAACCAATAATGCTGCCTGCTACTGCCATGGGCACAGCAATCAAAATTAATAATGGGTGTAACAAGGATTCAAACTGGCTGGCCATCACTAAGTACACTAAAAAGATAGCCAAAACGAGGGCAATTTTTAATGAGTCAAATGATTGTTCCATTTCTTCATTTTGGCCACCAAATCTGGCTTGAATAGAGCTTGGGAATTGCTGTTGAGTCAATATTTGCTGTGCTTGAAGTACGGCTTCACTTAAATCGCCGTAGGCCAAATTCGATGACACGATAGCCACGCGTTGTTGGCTAATACGGTTAATCGCTGACGGACCAATTTGTAAGTCAATAGTAGCGATGGCACTTAACGGAATCGGCTGGGCGCTATTGGGATTAACTATTAATGATTCAATGTCGCTGATCTGATCGCGCTCATTTAATTCACTGCGCACCAAAATATCCACTTTACGATCACGCACGGTGAATTGGCTGGCAATAGTGCCACCGACACGTTGAGCAATACGGTTAGCGACAGTGGGTGCATCCATACCTAACGCAGCAAGGCGAGCATGATCAAAGCGAATGCTGATCTCTGGCTGCCCGTCACGTAGGGTGGTATTGATGTCACTAAAGCGGTCTGATTCAGACAAGGCTTTTACCAGCTGATCAGCACTTTGCTTAAGTTGCACTAAATCATAACCTGATAACTCAATTTCAAGCGGGGTTTTGAAACTGAATAATTCAGGATGCTCAATCTGCGCTTCGAGTTCGGGGATATTTCTAGCTGTATTGCGCAGTACCTGACTAACCGTAGTAAAGGCTAAAGGATCATTTAGTACCACTTGTAATCTGCCCCAGTTTTCACCGCCTCGAGCAGTATCAGATGTCATTAATCCGCCGCTGCCTGCTTGACTATAGGCATGCTTAACATCCTCACGGTCTTTAATCGATAAGGCTAATTGTTGTAATACCGCATCCGTTTCACTGACTTCTGTGCCAGGTGGTAATAAAATTTCGACATAAAACTCACCTTGATTCATTGGTGGAATCAGCTCAACACCGAGCTTAGGCAATAGACTAGTTGATGCCAGAGTTATCACTAGCGCAATGATAAGGGTGAAGACTTGGTGGCGCAGGACATGGTGAAGGACTCGGTAATAAAATGATTCTATTATGCGGTAGATGACATTAAATCCAGCGCAAATAGGTTTAAGTAATAGGCCAAAAACGCTACTTACAAAACGACTAATAACGATAATAGCGGTTAACAATCCAGCGGGTAAGTAGCTAAATAGTAGCTTAAAGGGAAAGCTCAACACGGCTAATAAGTAATAGCCAATTTTACCTTTACGGCTAGTCGGTTTTGGTTTTATCGCGACTTCCAGCGGTTGCGGCAGACTGGTAAAACCTTGGCGTGAAGCCAGCATAGGAATCGCTGTTAAGGCGACAAACAATGAGGCGAGCAGGGCAAAGGTGACAGTCAGTGCTTGGTCGGCAAATAAAGCGCCTGCGATACCATCAACAAACACTAAAGGCACAAATACTGCCAGAGTGGTCAGGGTTGAAGCAAAAATGGCCCCAGAGACTTCTTTACACCCCGTGACCGCAGCCTCAATTTTACTCATGCCTTGAGATTTATAACGGTCAATGTTTTCTAATACCACAATCGCATTGTCGACCAGTAAACCAATGGCTAATGCAATGCCACCTAACGACATAATATTTAAGCTAATATCAGCAAAATACATCATATTGAATGTCGCAATAACTGAAAAGGGAATTGAGATTGAGATGATAAGTGTGGCAATAATATCACGTAGAAACAGGTAGATAACTAACATCGCCAGTAAACTGCCAAATAACGCAGCTGAGGTCACTTCATTCACGGCACTTTCAATAAATTCAGATTGGTCGTAAATAATCTTTAACTGATTCTGCTCACTTGCTTGGTTAATTTTATCGAGTTCTGTGCGTATTTTTTGCGCTACCGCAACAGTATTGGCGTCACCTTCTTTGTAGATCGCCAATTCAATCGATTCTACTTCGCCGATGCGGGTAATGTCGCTGCGTTCTTTATAGGCATCACTGATATCAGCAACATCAGATAATCTGACTAAGGTTTGACCATCGCGATAAACAATGACTTGGCCTAATTCTTCAAGAGAGTTAAATTGATTTAAGGTTCTGACTAAGTATTCTTTATCACCTTGGATCACTTTACCTGCCGATAGGTTGATGTTCTCTTCATTAATTCGGCGCTTAATTTGGTCGGCATTCAGATTGAGTTGGCTTAATTTTTGTTGATTTAATTCAATATGAACTTCTTGTTCTAATCCTCCCGACAACCTTACTGCGGCAACCCCCGATAAGGCTTCTAAGCGGCGTTTTAATTCTTCATCTGCAAAGGTACGCATTTGCTTTAGTTGCTCAGCATCGGCATCAGGCAATGAAAAAGCTAAGCGCATGATGGGGTCAAGATTGGGGTTAAAACGCAATAATAATGGCTTATTAATGTCTAATGGCAGCTCGATAGTGTCGATTTTTTCGCGGACTTCAAGGCTCGCCATGTCCATATTTGTGCCCCATTCGAACTCGAGTACTACATCAGACATACCGGAGCGCGAAATTGAGCTGATTTTGCGTAATCCTTTAACCACGCCAACAGCTTCTTCAATCGGTTTTGAAACCAGCTGTTCAATTTCAACTGGCGCCGCGCCATCATAGGCCGTACGGATAGTGACACTGGGATAGCTTAAATCGGGTAATAATTTTACCGCAAGGCGAGAAAACCCAACCATACCAAAAAGCATCACAGCTAGCATGAACATCCACACAGTAACCGGGCGGTTAACAGACGTATTGATTATCGACATTATCCCGCTCCGTTATCGAATAGCAGCGAAGCTAAGTGGGGTAATTACTTCTACCAAGGCTTGGTCTTTAAGATTTTGCTGACCGCGGATGACGATTTGTTCGCCCGCTTCTACGCCTGATAAAATTTCTACTGTGTTATTTTCACGAAAGCCCAAACTCACTTCTCGTCGCTGGGCCTTAGCGTCTTTAATCACATACAAAGCTTGAGTGTTGTCTTGGTTGATTAAAGCGTTATAAGGTACTGTAAGTACATCTAAGTGGGTGTCGTATTTAAGCTCAACCCGTGTAAACATGCCTGCTTTTAATGTTGCATCTTCATTAGGTACGGCTAATGTCACTTTAAAGGTGCCGCTTTGCGCATCTACAACAGGGCTAATTCGCAGTACCTTAGCATCGATAATATTAGATGTTGTCCCTTGATGTTGTTGAATAATACTGGCTTGTTGCCCAATACGTAAGCTAGCAAGTTGCTGCTCTGGCAAATGCAATATACCGTAAAGCTGGTCCTGGTTTACCACATAAAACAGTTCTTGAAACTCTTTAGCCATATTGCCGGCTTTGACATAACGTTCGGCAATAACGCCATTAATGGGCGAGACAATTTGGCTTTCCTTAACTTGTAATTCGGCTAAGTCACGTTGCGCTTTCGCTGCCTGTAAATTGAATTCGAGTTTAGCCATTTGATCTTGGCTAATAAACTCTTTGTTATTCATTTTATTTAAACGATTTAGTTCTTGTTGAATAATTTGCACTTCGGCTTCAGAGCGATTGAAATCATAACGCTGACGTTTGGCATCAATTACCGCAAGTATTTGCCCCTTAGTCACTCTGTCGCCTTCTTCAACATTTATAGTTTCAATAATACCTGCAATACGGCTCATCACATGGGATTCCTGTGGTGCCTCCAGTGTTGCTGTCGTGCTGTAAAAAGAAGAAACATTGCCTGTGGCGACGAGTGCTGTTTCAACCGGAATAGCAAATTTTTGTTCTTCTTTTACTTGCTCTTCTTCGCCAGTGCAACCGCTAAGCGCTGCAATACAAAGTAAAGGGAATGCTATTTTTTTCACGTTGATGAACCTATCCATGTGGTACCTGCCAGTATTCTATATGTAGTTAAATGACGTGAGTCAGCTTATGTTATGCCTAAGTAAGTAAACGTCACGTGTTATTTGTTATCAATGTTAATTAACAACAGTTAAGCACTAAATATGCCACATTTTATTATCCATATATAACAGTAGCTTACATTTTGTATTTCGGTGAGGTTAGTCATATTGACAATGTTAAATTGGTGAAAATAATTAATTGTTGGTCTAATAGATTAATTGGGATTCATCTCTATTGAGTTCATCCGTATCTAACCGTAAGTAAGGGCTAGGTATTACTGATTAAAGGAATCGCGATTTTTCTTATTGGTATTGCTATAAACGGGATGGCTTAAATGATGAAATAAAGCTAAAAATTTTATGTGCTAAGTGTAAAAAGTTAAATGTGAATAATCAATAATCAATAAGCTTTTCAGTCGTAGCGTAAAATGGATAATTAATAGTGCAATCCAGAAAGAGTGGCGGTAATTAAAGATAATCAAAGTTAATGTGTCACAGCGTAAGCAAAATTAATTGTTAAAGTGCCACACGATAAAATATCCTTGATGATGTAGTATTGTTTCTTCTAGATTTTTATGAGGAAAATTATATTTATAAAGTTAACTAAGCTGAAGTAATAATATTTTTATAACTATAACTATAACTATAACTATAACTATGGCTGGGAATGATAATGGCTTTAAGATTGAATGGTTAAGGTGGCGGGTGACGTTAAAGGGCTGTAATAATTAACGTTCAGCTTAACAGTAAGCTGAACCTTAATTATGAGAATAATGTTAACTTAATATTATTTCAAATCACTCAAATAAAATTTAAGAAGATTTGTCAGTGATGATAAAGTCAACTCGACGAGTTTTTGAACGCTCAGAGCTGGTTAGTCTAACACCATTATCTTCAATAATTTTAGTGCTAGAAACTAACTGGTCGTATGACGCACCTAAAGAAACTAAGTACTCTACGATTCCATCAGCACGACGTTGTGCCAGTGCTTTATTGTACTTTATAGTACCTTTATCGTCGGTTAAACCTTGAATGTTAAGTTCTTTATCGACGTGGTTAGCTAAATAAGTAGCAACGCAAGACATGTGCGCATCAAGCTTACTGTATGACTTATCGCTATTCAGTTCGAAATACACAGGTCTAAATCCTACAATCATTTCATCATCTGTTTGTAAGGTATATTCAATACACTCTGGAGAAATTGAAAATGTTTTGATGGGTTCTGATACAGTAACGGGTGCTGATTGACAGCCCGTAAGTGCTAATAACACAACACCTGCTAATGAAAGATTGATCGGTCTCATATTTGGCTTAATCCTTTAAAACTGTGGTCCATTAAAAAGAAGACGTAAATTACCGATTATGTTTTATTGGGTCAATAGGAAAACGATATTTTTGATGATTTGATATTTATTTATCTTAATAAGACATACTTTTTAATGTGTTTTTATTTCAATACATACTAATGGGTAGTTAATTTAAACTGATTTATATAAAATTTATTTTGCTGGTTTTTAAATGTTGTTTTTTGAGTTTGCTTGCTGCAACATATTGTGGTTATTTTGATTCACTAGGACGTTAGTTTACATACTTTAGGATAATATCAAGGGATTAACCTGTACTTATGGATAAGAGTAAAACACCAAATAACTTAGCTGAAGACAAAACTGTCATAGCAGGATTAGACAATTCTGAAAATAATGCTAACAAAGTTAATTTGATTGGCAAATGTTTCAAAAATCGATATTTAATTGAATCAAAAATTGGTCATGGAGGTATGAGTGATATATACCGTGCCAAAGACCTGTACTTAGAGTCGTTGAATGTCAGTGAGCCATTTGTTGCAATAAAGGTATTATTGCCTCAGTTATCTGATATACCCGAAGCTCAACAAGTCCTGATTAAAGAGTCGGTGCAAACCCAAAAACTCTCTCATCCAAATATCATCCGAGTGTATGATGTTGATACTGATGATGGCTTTCACTTTATGGTCATGGAGTGGTTAGACGGTGAATCATTAGACCAAGTCATTAAACGTTCCAAACCGATGGGGATTAATTTCAAAGGATCAATGAAAATCATTGATCAGATAGCTTCAGCCTTATCGTATGCGCATCATCAAGGTATTGTTCATACAGATTTAAAACCATCGAATATTTTCCTGACTCGCCAAGGTAATATTAAAGTCTTCGATTTTGGTGTTGCAAAAAATTTGCAACAAAGAGAAGACCGCTACGCACTTGCTGAGGTAGATCAAGACTCATCATTAACAGGTTACACTCCAGCATATGCTAGCTTTGAACAGCTAACTGGCGAAGATGCTTGTGCGGAAGATGATATTTTTGCTTTTTCATGCATTAGCTATGAATTGCTTACAAGTAAACATCCCTATCAGCGTGTCGCAGCAAATGAAGTTGACGTTACCAAGAATAAATTGGTCAAGCCAAAGCATATCAGCATGTCTTTGTGGCCTACACTCAAAAAAGGCTTGGCACTCAAAAAGGCGCAACGAGCATCATCAATTGATCAGATAATCAGCACTTTACACCGTAAAACTTGGCCGATTTTAACTGCCATTGCAGCAGGTACTATTTTGGTTATTGGGGGATTTCAAATTCAACAATACTATCAAGTGCAATTAGATAACTTGAATAATAAAGTGGCGATAACAAATAAGGCAAAAAGTGAAGTTCAAGCATTTGAGTTTATCCCAGCTTCAGACTTATTAGCCCGAATTGACAGTATTCCTGAATCTAAAAGCATCATTAAAAATGGTCTATTAAAAACACATCAATCAGAAGTGTTGGATATCGTTGAACAACGTATTGCTTCCTTACCTAAAAGTGATAATGGCCTCTATCAGGATTATGTAAAAATAGCTGAAGTTATTAATGATATAGAGCGTTTTTATCCTGATTCAGTTCGTTTGCTGCAAATGAAAAATCAAGCTGAGCGAAGTAAACAATTGGTTGTTGATGCTCTGTCTGAACGTTTGAGTCTTTTATTATCTCAAGCTCGTTATAACGAGCAAGGGACCAATAATATTAAGGCTATCGTTGATGGACTAAGCTTTGTTGAGCCTAATTATGTATATCTCGCGAGTAATGAAGAATATACGCTCTATGCAAGCACCTTTGATAGTGCATTAAAAAAACACGATATTAATCAAATTAGCGAACTTATCACTACGGGTGAAAATGTGTTTGCAAACTATCCTGAAGCTAAGTCTTTAATTGCCTATGGTGCACAATTAAAAGTTGCCGTAAAAGCATTGAATGAATATCACAATGCGACGGCAAAAGGCAAAACTGTTGATTATCCGTATGACGCCGCTGAGGTTTATTATCGGGATACATTTGAGCAATTAACCGCAAGACTAGAAGCGATTGATGATCCCAAAGATCTACATGAATTTGATAAAGAAGTAAGAGATCTTGCCACAAATTTACCTGATGATTTTGATCCCCTACTGACGCTTGATAAACGTCTCGCGGCGTCATTTTTACGCCAGGCAAACGTGTATCTAGAAAAGCAATATCTGAAAACTGCCAGAGAGTTATTTGCTCGGGGTAATGAAATGTATGAACGTCTTAATGGTGTTCAACGTTTATAGCTCTGTAGTGATTGATCAATCGTTGTATGTTGATGAAGGAAGATGTAATAAAAATGGAATTATCGCTAGAGATTTTGAGCTATCACAGGTTATCTCCTGAGCAAATTATAACAAAAACAGTTATTAATACTTTGACGCTAGGTCGCTCAGATACGTGTGATTGGCATTTACCCGATCCTGAAAAGGTGGTTTCTGGTACTCATGCTCGGATCACTAAGCGCAGTGACGGTTTTTACATTGAAGACTTATCAACTAATGGTTTATACGTTAATCGTGCCGTTGAAGCCTTGGGCAGCAATCGTGAACATAAAATTGAGGTCGATGATTTATTCACTTTTGGTGATTATGAAATCAGTGCTAAATTGCAGAGTTTACCTACCTCTGAACACACTCATCAGCAACCCAGTGTACAACATGCTCCTGTTGCAACGACCTTGGATGATCATCATGCGTTACCGACTTCATCCTCATCAATTCTTGATACTGGGTTTGAGTCTGATTTAGCTGGATTTGACTCTGCAATGTTGCTCAAGCAATCTCGACAACAATCAGCAGGTCTATCGCAAATGAACGCTGATTTACAAGACCACTTTCAACCACCTTTATCCATCCCTGAAGAATGGGATAAGGATATTTTTGGCCAACATTCTCAAGCACGTCCTAGCTCTACTGTTGCGCCAGAACCTAAAGTTGAAGTTGCTCAAGCACCCGTGATACCTGTTGTCGAAACTAAAATGGCAAAAGCAGACGTTAAAAAAGATGCTCCTGTGATACCTGAATCAAAGCCCTCGATAAACACTCAAATTACTTCAGCATCAGTGTTAAGTAAGGCTTTTTTTCAAGGTATGGGAGTAAATCAACAAGACTATGAAAAGGTGCTAAGCGAAGAATTGATGTTTGAATTGGGTAAGAGCATGCAATCTATGTTAACCGGACTCATGGATTCTTTACGCCAACGTTCAAAGCTTAAAACTGAGTTTCGAATTAATCAAACTACTTTTCAGCAACAGGAAAATAACCCATTAAAATTCTCAGCCAATATTGATGATGTTTTCCAAAATTTATTTTTAAGAAAAAGTGCCAGCTTTTTATCATCACAACAAGCTATTTCCGAGGCATTTAATGATGGCCGAAAACATGATGCTGCATTAACGGCTGGGACGTTAGGCGCTATCAGAGGGTTATTAAATCAATTAGATCCTGAGTCAATTGAATCTAAAACACAAAGCCAATCTCTGGCAGACATGTTAGTACCAGGGCAGAAACAAATGCGTCATTGGAAGCTATATAAAAGCTTACACTCAGATTTAAAACACGAATTTATGCAAGACAGTGCTGCAGCATTATCAGATGATTTTGTTAAAGCATACGACAATAAAATCAAAACGTTATAATTTACTAAGGGCTATTAAATGACATTAAAGTTAGGTCTATACCGAATCATATTAGTAAGCTTTTTATTACTTAACTCTGGTTGTAAAACAATTAATGCAGTTGTTCCTCCATCAACAGACGTTACGTTTAATGCCAGTGCTGACATTAATCCAGACATTAATAATCGACCATCACCTGTGGTGGTTAAAATATTTGAACTATCTTCACGGACTATCTTTGACACGCAAGATTTTTTTACCCTTGATGAGTCTGCTGAAAGCGTTCTTGGTCCCGATCTTATCCGTAAAGATGAGTTGGAATTACAACCATCAGAAACCCGTGAATATGCGATGACATTGGGACAAAACACACGGTTTGTTGGGGTGATAGTCGCCTATAGAGATATCGATTCCTCTCGTTGGCGATCGGTCGTCGCCGTCGATCCTACTGGCTATGATGATGTCACTATCAACATAGAAAAAATAGCAGTGTACAACTCTGAAAAGTAATCGTTGTGAATAAATAGGGAAATTATGAGCGATTTTAGCCCAATAGCATGGACAGAGGGCATGTTTCTTCGTCCACAACATATGCAGCAGCAAGAGCGTTTTTTGCAGCATCAGCAAGCACGTATGGCCAAAAATAATAATCCACTGGCCTGGGGGATTGTAAGCTACGAAGTCAATTATGGCTTGCTTCCGTTAGGGCAGTTTGGTTTAGACCGTATTGATTGCGTATTTCCGGATAATACTCTGGTTTGCTTACCAGAGCAGAGCCCATTGCCGACATCTATTACAATCCCAGCAGGAACAATTGATCAATTGGTCTATCTCGTGCTGCCTGTTGCCAAAAGTAATGGTGTCAATATTTCATCTTCTGAGCAGAATCAAATTACCCGTTACATCTATGAGGATCATAACATTGTTGATACCAGTGTTGGCTCAGATGCAATGGAAGTGCTACAAGTGGCAAAATTGGACTGCCGTTTCAAGTTACAGAGTGAAGATCGTTCTGGATATGTGTCTATTGCCATCGCTCGTGTTATTGACGTATCAGAGGAAGGCGTAATTCGGTTAGATAAAAAGTTTATTCCTGCATGCACAGGCATCGAACACATTAAAACCTTGATGAATATGACCACTGAAGTTACGGGCATGATTAATCAGCGTGCCGAAGCGATTGCGGCTCGGTTAAGTCAATCTCAAGGGACTTCAAGTTCGATTGCCGATTTTTTAATGTTGCAGCTTTTGAACAAATATCAGCCTATTTTTGAACATTACGCAATCGTTAATCATATCCATCCGGAATTGTTATACCGCACATTAATTAGTTTCTCAGGTGAACTGTCAACATTTAGCAGTCCTAATAAGCGTCCGCCTAAATTCCCGACTTATCAGCATGATAATTTGACCTATGTTTTTAGCAATACAATGGTCATTGTCAATCATGGCTTAAGCAGTGTATTAGAACAAAGTGCTACGGAACTCATTCTTGAGAAGACCAAATTTGGGGTATATTTCTCGACTATTGCAGACAAGAGCATGCTTGATAATGCTGAGTTCATTCTTGCTGTTAAAGCCAATGTGCCGCATGACGAGCTACGTCAGCGTTTGCCTTCACAAATCAAAATAGGCTCGGTTGAAACAATCCGTGAACTGGTTAATAACCAATTAGCAGGCATTGGCATTTCAAATTTACCCGTTGCGCCAAGACAAGTGCCATATCACGCTGGTTATCACTATTTCCAATTAGATAAAAATAATAGCCATTGGATAAAGCTCAAATCGAGTGGCGGTGTTGCTATGCATATTTCTGGTGCATATCCAGAGTTACAACTTGAACTTTGGGCTGTGAGTATTTAAACGCCAAAACATTAAGGATAATTTTGTGAACGATAAAACCATCGTTAAACCTCGTCCAGGGAAAGGGGCGGGTATGGCGGGCAACAAAACAAAAGTCGATGATGATAGTCAAAAAACTCTGATCCAAGAACAGCGTAATGATAATCGGGATAATCGCTCGCAACTTAGTCTATCGCAAAATCCGTTAGTTGATTTTGCAGGCACGCTATTATCGATCTGCACTCAATTACGAAACAGTACCCAGCATGATGACGTGAACACATTACGGGTACATTGCGTTGAGTTGATCAAGCATTATGAACAGCAGCTTCGTAATGCAAACTTAGCATCTGATGACATTCAATCTGCCCGATATTGCCTGTGTTGTTTTATCGACGAAGTTGTACTCAATACGCCCTGGGGAGAGCAAAGCTATTGGGCATCTGACAGCTTACTGTCGACTTTTCATCATGAAACCTTAGGCGGTGAGTATTTCTATACTTTACTTGATGCATCGCTGCGTCATCCTGCAGAAAAATGTAATTTGCTTGAACTAATGTATTTATGTTTAACCCTAGGTTTTATCGGCAAAATGAGAGTTGAACCTCAAGGCGATCAAAAACTTGAAGCATTACGGGAAAAAACCTACTTAGCGATTCAATCCTGCAAAGGCGATTTCCACCGTGAATTATCTCCGGGGTGGCGACAGAATATTGTGCCAAATTTAACCTTTCAACAGCCATTTCCTTTATGGGTGATTGGGGCATTATTTGGCGTGGTCATATTATTTATTTACATGGGCTTTAGTTATAGCATTAACCATTATTCATCAGTCGCTTACAAAGAATTAACCTCAATAGTTCCATGGGAAAAAACCGTCGAAGCGCAGCAACAAATAAGCCGTGATGAAGCCTTATTGCTGCAACAACTGTTACAAACCGAAATAGGCAAAAATCTACTCGAAGTAGAGCAATTAAGTGACCGAGTGAGGATCCGCATTGGTGCTACTGAATTATTTGCGTCAGGTAGCACCCAACCTCGTTCAGATTTTGAAGCCATTCTCGCTAAAATTGCCCGCACACTTGAGAGTACTGATGGCAAAATATTGATCACGGGTCATACCGATGATGAACCAATTTTTACCTCTAAATATCCATCAAATTGGCATCTTTCGCTGGCTAGAGCCACATCAATTGCAAATGTTCTCGCTAACAACGCATCGTTAAGTGGTCGTCTATGGCCTGAGGGGCGAGGGGAGTCTGAGCCTCGTGTTGTTAACGATAGCGAACAAAATCGCGCGTTAAACCGTCGAATCGAAATCGACTTATTGTTTTAATGTGACATAAAGGAATAACATAAATGTCTTTGAAATCAATTGGCAAGGGAATTGTCGATACACTTAAATCTAAATGGACTATTACCATTATAGGTTTTCTGTGCTTAGCGTTACTCATTTGGTTTGGTGGCCCATTGGTGGCAATCGCCGGCTATGAGCCATTAGCCACCGCAGCTTCGCGGATTATTCTATTACTTGTTATTGTTATCATCTTTGGGGCAATCCATTTTTCTCGGCAGTTGAAGAGCAAAAAGCAAAGCGAGAAAATGGTTGATAGCTTAATTAATGGTGAAGACGATAATAGCGCGTCGGGAGATGATTCTGCGAAAGGTGAAATCACTGTTTTACAGAATAAAATGACCCAAGCGTTAGATATTCTCAAAAATACCAAGCTCACTAAAAATAAAAGTATTTACGAATTACCCTGGTATATCATGATTGGTCCACCAGGAAGCGGAAAAACGACTGCAATTCAGCATTCTGGTTTGGAATACCCATTAAAAGAAAAAATGGGTGTAGACATGATTGAAGGTGTCGGCGGCACAAGACACTGTGATTGGTGGTTTACTAATAAAGCAGTATTAATAGATACGGCCGGTCGTTATACCACTCAAGATAGTCATGTAAAACAAGACTCTCGTGCATGGCAAGGATTTCTGGGATTATTAAAAAAATACCGTCCAGTTCGCCCCATTAATGGTGTCATCATCAGCATGGGCATGTCTGACTTATTAAACCAAACTAAGACAGAAAGAAACTTACATGCTCGCGCAATCAAACAGCGATTACAAGAGCTGCAAAATCAGCTTGGTATGACTTTTCCTGTGTACGTATTGTTTTCTAAATCTGATTTAGTTGCAGGTTTTAATGAATTTTTTGACGATTTAACTAAAGAAGATTGTGAGCAAATTTGGGGTATTACCTTCCCACTCAATGCAGATACTGAAGACACTGATATCGTCAGTTCATTTAATAAGGAATTTCACGATTTATTACTTAATTTAAATGCACGACTCAATAGCCGTTTGAAAAATGAGCGAGATCTAGAGCGCCGTGCTGCAATTTATGAATTTCCTAAACAGCTGAGATTATTACAAAGTTCTGCTGATGATTTTTTGAAAGAAATTTTTGCTCCCAATGCCTATGAAGAAGCCCCATTATTGCGTGGTGTTTATCTCACCAGTGCGACTCAAGAAGGCACACCAATAGACCATCTTTCTAGTCATTTATCCAGTGGGATCAAAAGTAAAACAAAAACATTTGCAGCCAATAAACAACGAAGCTACTTTATAAAACGACTGTTAGAAGACGTTATTTTTCCTGAGAAAAACTTAGCATCAACCAATCGTAAACATACCAACCATAACCGATTGTTACGAAAAGTCTCAGTGGGCGTAGCTGCTGGCGTCACCTTGCTTGCAAGTTATTTTTGGTGGCAAAGTTATGATTGGAATCGCAAGTTGATTGATGATACTTATCAAGGTGTTAGTGCCTATAAAACCATTACAAATGGTGGGTTAAATGCTAAGTCAGATGTGATTACATTAACCAAAGGCTTAACCTTAATTCGAGATCTACCAGTGGGGTTTGGAACCGATAAGGCCGAGGACGCACAAACCTTTGGTTTGTACCAAGGCGATAAGCTCAAGCAGCCTGCTACAGCCGCTTACCATCGCGCACTAGAAACGCATTTGATGCCTTTCTTACAAACCGTGCTAAGTGATGAAATGGATGCAAATGGCGATCATCTTAATTATCTATATGAAACATTAAAAACATACTTAATGCTCTATTTCCCTGAGCATTTTGATAAGAGCGATGTTCAAGTGTGGTTTTCCGCTTACATTGATAGAAATCTTGTTGGTGATGTTAATCGTGATGTGCGGGTACAACTCAACCAGCATATTGATACCTTGCTTTCTTTGGGGATTCGAGGTCATCAGTATGACAGTTCGACTGTTGATAGTGCTCGAGTTAATTTAACCATGTTGCCACTGGTTGAACGAGCTTATCAGCGTTTGAAAAGTGATTTTGCAAATAGCAGTATTCCAGACTTTAAGCTGGTCGATATGTTGAGTTTAGACAGTTTAGATGGGCTGATGTTCATCAGTGGCCGTCAATTCAATCAGGGTATCCCAGGGCTTTATACCTTCAATGGTTTTCATGGCATTTTTAATATAGAAAAGAATAAAATAGTTAAGAATCTAACTGCCGACAGCTGGGTTTATGGAGACGATTTAGTTGATTTAGATGAGCAAGCTAAAGCGCTGATAACCCAAGAGTTAGAAAAGAGATATATTCGTGATTATATTTTTTATTGGGAAGATTTCTTAAATGATATCGCGATTAAACCCTATTCTACCCGCGAAGAAGCTGAACTCGTTACGGCAGCGCTTGCCAGTCCTGATCAACCGATAAAGACCATTATTGCCGCAGTACAGAAAAATGTGAATTTAACCAAACTGCCGGCAGAGTCGAATAATTTAAAGGCTGCAGCTGAAGTGGCAGATAATCTGTCGGATATCGCCTTTCGTTCTAAAAAAGCACGCTTAAATCGCCTGTTACCAGACACTGATATTACATCAGAGGAGGATTTACCTGGCCAAGATGTTGAATATGCTTTTGCTGAGCTACTTAAAATTAATCTTGCAGACATTGATAAGATTCAAACCACCTTACGAGCACTTAATCGAAATTACACTAAGTTATCATTGCAAGCTGATGGGCAAGGTAATGTAATCAATCAAGCCACAGAAGAAAGCTTTGCTCAATTAGGCATGGCTTTATCTGAGCAATTGATTGATTTACCAAGTCCAATCAATAATTTACTTAGTGATGTTGCATCCCGTACACGCTCATTTGCCAAATCAAATCAAAGTCAGCGATTTAACGGTATTTGGCGGTCGCAAGTATTGGCTGAATTTAACCGAGCCATTGCTGGACGATACCCATTTGATCGTAAATCTAAAGAAGATGTCAGGTTAAAAGATTTTAGTAAGTTTTTTGGTTACGGCGGTACTTTAGATAAATTTTGGGATCAGTACTTAGCCGCTCATGTGGATACCAGCAAAAAACCTTGGCGTTTTAAGCGTAATATTGGCATTCGTAATGACATCTTGGAAATGTACCAGCGCGCTGAAACCATTAAAGAGGCATTTTTCGAGCCAGGCTCTAGGCAGCCTATTGTCAATTTTTCATTGGAACCTGAATTATTAGATCAGAATGTGAGTATGTTCTTATTTGAATTAGACAGCCAGCAGCTTAAATACCGTCACGGTCCGACTCGCAAAGAGTTATTTGTTTGGCCTGGTCCTGGGGCAAATAACGAAACTCGAATTGCATTTTCACCGCCTAATGGTGGTCGCTCAATCAACAAGAAGTATGAAGGTGAATGGTCATTCTTTAAGTTATTGGATGAGTTAAGTAAAAAGCGTCCACAAACTAAAAAAGATGGCAAATTACTTATTGACCTTAAAGGTTACAGTGCTGTACTTAAATTGACAGCAAACAGTGTTAACAATCCATTTTGGATGGCAAATATGGAGACGTTTAGATGTCCTGCGAACCTTTAACATCAGTAGGTTACTGTGGAAAAGTCCCGTCAAAAGGTGACTTTATTCAGCAGAACTTGAATGTTGATTTTCTAAAAAATTGGAATGACTGGTTACAAGCTGTTATTGCGGTGAGTAAAGAACAAACTGAACATAATTGGTTGGACTATTACCTCACAAGCCCTATATGGCACTTTTCGTTATCTGCAGGTGTTTGCTGTGATCAAGCGGTTGTAGGCACAGTGATTCCTAGTATCGATCATGTTGGGCGCCACTATCCATTTACGCTAGCCGGATTGCACAACCAATCTGCTTTAAGAGGATGGCAAGAAAATCAGTGGGTTGATGTTTTTGAAAAACATATATTGCAAGTTCTTGAAGATGAAACTGTTCTAGAGCATTGGCTCGAAACTATCACTAAAGAGCCTCTTTCTGTTGCTGCTAATAACGACAGATTTGTCGAAAATGAATCTCTAGACCGAAACAAGAAAGCATGGGTATTTCAGGGGGATAACTCACCTGATGTACTGTTATTACTGGATCAGCAATACCGAAAGCGCTTTGATTGTTACAGTATATGGTGGACTGAAGGATCTGATGAAGTAGGGCCATGCACTATCATCACAGAAGGCTTACCGCAAATAAGTCAATTTATCTCTATGTTAAATGGTCAATGGGGACAACGTGGTTGGAATACTGCGGAGCTTATTAAGGATCAAACTTCATGCACTTAAGTCACGCATTAACTCATAGAGGAACCGTTAGAGAAATTAACGAAGATGCTTACCTTGAGTTACCACATTTAGGTGTCTGGGTTGTTGCTGATGGAATGGGTGGACATGCCGCCGGAGATGTCGCCAGTCAGTTAGTTATCGACGGCATCCAGCAGGCTGTTGAGCACCTTGAAGCAGAAACAATTACTTTAGAGGTGTTAAAAAAATCACTGATTGATAGTAATCGTAGATTACAGCAAATGAGTGAACATGATTTTGATGGCAAGGTAGCTGGCACCACTGTCGTTGTGCTGTGGCTATATCAAGATAAATATCATTTGCTATGGGTTGGCGATAGTCGGATTTATTTGATGCGTGATCAGCAAATGAAGCAAATGACTAAAGATCATAGCCAAGTGAATGACATGATTGATGAAGGGCTTCTTTCTCCTGAAGAGGCGGAGACACACCCTTTAGCTAATGTGATCACGCGAGCGGTAGGTGTTGATACTCTATTGGACATAGACTACCGAACCGATAAGGTAAAAGATGGTGATGTTTTTTTACTCTGTAGTGATGGTTTAAACAAAGAACTAAATGATATTGAGATTGAAAGAACAATAAAATCTGGAAATATTATTGATTCAGGATTAGCACTACTTCACGCTTCATTGGTCAGAAATGCAAGAGATAATGTTACGTGTATTTTAGTCAAGAACTCACATAAGAACATTAATATTATCGATGATAGTGATAAAACCATACCCATATTTAGTCACATTTAATCAGTTGTCATTATAATAGAGAATATAAACGGGTTGTAACGTTAATATTTATTATAAGTATTATTGTTTTTTGTATGGACAACATTACTTATGATGTAATTCTTTTGGGTGTAATTATTTCGAGTGTAATTACATAGGGTGTATTTTGTTTTCTTTATTATCCATTGTAATTAGGTGTGGGCAATATATTTTATTTTAGTTCTATTAAAGACTATTAAGTATTGTTTTTGAAGTTCTATACTTTTATTATTGCACATTAAATCATTTTTATTCAGGGATTGAATTAGATTGAGTAAGCTAAAGAATTTAACTATCGATGAATTAATTCTTCCCATTACCATTGATGCGGAATCTGGAGTTGATCCTCGCGAAGATATTAGTCCAACCTCAACGTATTATTTACTTAAAGACGTGCGCAATATTGCACGCTCTAAAGAACGAAAAGCGTTAACCGATGAAGAAGATGTGTTATCCGTCTCGGTTGAATGGCGACCGATATTTGAGCAAGTTCCGAATATTTTAAAACAACAATCAAAAGATATCGAATATGTTGCTTGGTTTATCGAGGCTGCATGTCGATTACATGGGTTCAAAGGGTTGTATTTTGGTTTTACCCTAGCAGCAGAATTAATCGAGCGCTATTGGGACACGCTTTATCCCACACCAGAGCCAAATGATTTAGCGGAGCGAATTGCACCGCTGATTGGGTTGAATGGAATCGAAAGTGAAGGTTCCCTAATTCATCCAATAAGAACGATCCCTATCACCGATGGCGGAATTGTTTACTCGACTTGGCAATATGAACAGGCGCTAGATACAAGTCGCTTAGATAAAGATAAGCAAGAAAAGCGCTTCGATTCTGGTTCAGTCTCACTTGAAGACGTCGAGCAGAGCATCAAGGAAACCTCCGACAGTTTCTTTATCGAGCTTGATCGCGATGTACAAAATGCTATGAGTGCATTTAGCCGTTTGTCTGCTTCAATGGATGACGCGATGAGCGGTGATCCACAACCGACGAGTTATATTCGTAAAGCGTTAGAAGCCTGTGCACTGCAAATTAGTTCAATTACAGCACCAATAATTGCAAAGAATAAAGCTAACTTAGCGCAAGAACAACAGATTGACGAACAGCAAGACGGTGATACTACTGCTCATCATTCAACGCCTTCAGGTGTTGAAGGACAACTTAATTCTAGGGCACAAGCTATTAGTCATCTTGAGACGATAGCGGACTTTTTTCGACGTACTGAGCCACATTCGCCAATGTCTTATGCTATTGAGCAAGTCATACGCTGGAGTGACCTAAGTTTGCCCGAGTTATTACAAGAATTAATCCAAGATGGTGAAGCAAGAAATGGCTTTTTCAAGTTATCTGGAATAAAAACGGAAGAATGATCTGTAGTTGATTACTCAACATATTATTGAAAGGAGTTCATATGAGTGTACATGATAAATTAAAGCGAGTAAGAAAACCCCGTGTCCATATTACCTATGATGTCGAAACCGAAGGTGCTGTAGTAAAAAAAGAGCTGCCTTTTGTTATTGGTGTTACGGGTGATTTTGCTGGTCACAACACCGCAGATTTAAAGCCATTAAAAGACCGCCGTTTTGTACAAATCGACCGTGATAACTTTAATGATGTGTTAAAGCGTATGAGCCCTAAGTTAAATATTTTAGTGCCTAATACTCTTGCCGGCGATGATTCTGAAATGAATGTAGCATTAGAGTTTAATAGCATTGAAGACTTTGAACCTGCTGCCATTGTTAATCAGGTTGAACCATTAAGAAAATTAATGGAAACCCGTAACAAACTTCGTGATTTGATGACAAAAGTTGATCGCTCTGAGAATCTCGAAAATATCTTAGAAGAAGTGTTAAATAACACTACCAGCCTAGACAAGTTGGCTGGTGAACTTAACCTCAAAGGAGCGGAATAATGAGCATGGAAGCCGCGTCATTAGATGCTGTATCTGAAGAGCAAGCACAGAGTGTTTCTATTTTAGAGCAAGCTATCGTTGCTACAAAGCAAACCGATTCTTCTCGCGCAGAAGAATTAATTCGTTCGTTAACCGAAGAAGCCCTTAAAGGTACTGTTCAGTGGGATAAAAACCTCACTGTGACATTCAATAAGGCTATTAATCGTTTAGATGACGTTATCTCTAAACAATTAGCTTCAATCATGCACAATGAAGAACTGCAAAAACTTGAAGGTAGCTGGCGTGGTTTGCACCATACCGTTAAAAACTCTGAAACCAACGAAACACTTAAAATTCGTGTAATGAGTTTGTCTAAAAAAGAACTGCATAAAGATTTAAGTAAAGCGGTTGAGTTTGATCAGAGCCAAATGTTTAAAAAGATCTATGAATCAGAGTTTGGTACTCCGGGTGGCGAACCTTATGGTTGTTTAGTGGGTGATTATGAATTCACTAATCATCCAGAAGATGTTGAATCATTGTCATTAATGTCTAATGTTGCCGCTGCTGGTTTTTGTCCATTTATTTCGGCTGCAGGTTCATCTTTATTTGGTTTTGATGAGTGGACTGAACTGAGCAAACCTCGCGATCTTGAAAAGGTATTTGAATCTCTAGAATACACTCAGTGGCGCTCTTTCCGCGACAGTGATGATTCTCGCTTTGTGACCCTAACTATGCCTCGAGTGCTGGCTCGCCTTCCTTATGGCTCAGCGACCAAGCCTGTAGAAGAGTTTTGCTATGAAGAGTTTGAAATAGACTCAGAAAGTGGCCGTTCTAAAGTGGCTGATCACAATGATTATTGTTGGATGAATGCGGCTTACGTTATGGCTACCAATATGGGCCAAGCATTCAGTAAATATGGCTTCTGTACTGCTATTCGCGGCGCCGAGGGCGGTGGTAAGGTTGAAGGCTTGCCTGCACATGTCTTTACCAGTGATGACGGTGATCCAGATTTAAAGTGTCCAACGGAAATTGGTATTACTGATCGCCGTGAAGCAGAGTTAAGTAAATTAGGTTTCTTACCTCTTTGTCATTATAAGCATACTGATTATGCCGTGTTCTTTGGTTCTCAGTCATGTCAAAAACCAAAAATAATGACAAGCCATGATGCTACCGCTAATGCTGCAATTTCAGCACGTTTACCTTACTTAATGGCAACGTCTCGTTTTGCTCATTACCTTAAAGTGATGGCCCGCGACAAAATTGGTAGCTTCATGGAAGCAGAAGATGTTGAGTCTTGGTTAAATCGCTGGATTTTATCTTTTGTTAATGCATCTGAAGGTGGCGGACAAGACATTCGCGCTAAGTATCCATTGGCTGACGCTAAAGTTGTGGTGAAAGAGATCCCTGGTCAACCGGGCTCATACAATGCCGTTGCCTGGTTACGTCCTTGGTTGCAGATGGAAGAGCTTACCGCGTCTTTACGTTTAGTCGCAAAAATCCCTAAAGTAGGATAATCACCCGCTAACGCAGTGACCCTCATTTGTTTTCAAGGATAGAAACAAACGATGCCTCAAGAAACCATTTCATTTGTAACAAGTGAAATTTTCAAAGAAGATACTGGAATTAAAAAGCCAGTATCTTCAACGACAAAGGCACTAAAAAATAAACACTTAGTCGAACGATTCTTACGAGAGTCGGATTCGACTAGGTCGTTATTGCTTTGGTTAGAAAACTCGAGCCATTCGCTGACTCAATTTGATAAAACCTCCGTATTACCTTTTCTGCTTAAGGCTATTGATCGTATCGATAGACAGCTAGAACAACAACTCAATGCCATCATTCATCACAATGCTTTTCAAGCTTTAGAGGCTAGTTGGCGTGGGGTATTGTATTTAGTTCAACAGCAAGATTTACATGACAAAGACCAGAAAGTAAAAGTTAAAATGCTCGATTGTTGTTGGACAACACTGTCTAAAGACATTAATCGGGCGATTGAATTTGATCAAAGTGATTTTTTTAAACTGATTTATAACAACGAATATGACATGTCTGGTGGCGAGCCCTTCGGCACGTTAATTGGTGATTATCAAATCACCCATAAGAACCGCCCAGGTGTGTCCACCAACGACATTGATATTTTAAAAGAAATATCGCGTACTGCTGCGGCCGCATTTGCGCCATTTATCACTTCTGCCAGTCCTTCATTATTTGGTGCAGATGATTTTGCTGATTTATCTGCTCATATGAACATGGGCAAAATTTTTGAGCAGCATGAGTATATTAAGTGGAACTCGTTACGAAAAATGGATGATTCTCGCTTTATTGGCTTAACTATGCCCAACATCCTAATGCGTTCCCCTTATCTTATCGATGGTAGCCGCAGCGAAGGTTTTAAGTTTAAAGAATCGATTAAAAATCCCAAAAAAGACCATTTATGGGGTAATGCTGCTTATGCCTTTGGTGGTGTATTAATCCGCGCATTTAGCGAATCAGGTTGGTTTGGCCATATCCGCGGTTTAGAACCCGGTGCGCGTAAGAAAGGCCTAGTATGTGACCTTGCGGTCAGTCAATACGAGCCAGATTTATATCGAAAACGCAAGAAACCTTCAGTGGATTTGTTAATCAGTGATAGGGCTGAAAAGTCGATTTCTGATCAAGGCTTCATCCCTTTATCTCCAGTATCAGGTTGTGAACACTTAGTGTTTTACAGTAATGCCTCTGTGCAGAAACCACCAAAATATGAACAACTTGAAGATAATATTAATGCAAAACTATCTTCAATGTTGCAGTACATTTTGTGTGTATCTCGCTTTGCCCATTACATCAAAGTGTTAGGCCGTGAAAAAATTGGTTCACTTCATTCTGCCGAAGCTTGCCAGCGCGAACTGCAATTGTGGCTGCACAAATATACCACCGCTTCAGACGTATCTTCAGATGATGTAAGAAGTAAATATCCGCTGCGAAGTGCCCAAGTTCAAGTAAAAGAAATGCGCGGTAAGCCCGGGCACTTCTATTCGATTATTCAGTTACAACCTCATTTTCAGTTAGATCAAATGGTGTCCAGCATTAAATTGGTCACTGAGCTGACATCAAGAAATTAACACAAAGGTATCAAATGAAAAAGATTCAAGAAATGCTGCAAAATGGCCAGCTACAAGAAGCCATTCAGTTAGTTGAGACACAGCTAAAAGACGACCCAATGAACATTGATTTAAAAGGTCAACATATTGAGTTGTTGTGTATTAATGGTGAGCTTGAACGGGCTGACAAACAGTTAAACTTTTTAGTGCAAAAACACCCTGATTTTTTAATCGGTGCAGCTAACTTACGTCAGTTGATCCGAGCAGAACAAGCCAGAATTGATTTTATGGCAGGCAAAGCTGTACCTCAGCTTTTTGCTGAATCTGATGCTTATGTTGCAGCATTAATGAAGTTACGTTTAGCGATGGTCGACTCCCAAGATGATGTGACTCAATGCGCCAATAGTCTTGAAGATTTACGTCCGCAAGTCAGCCTGCTTATAAACGACAAAACCAATCAAGAAATAAGAGATCTTGATGATACCTTAGGCGGTTTTATTGAGATTTTCGGTACTGACGGTAATTTCTATTTAGCTCAGTTATCTGAAATCGATTACATCAACTTTAAGCCGGTGACTTCGCTACTGGAAATGGTTTGGCGTCGAGTTGATTTAGCGATTAAAGATGGACCGTGTGGTGAAGCGCATATACCGATGATATATGCAGGTAGCGAAACTGACGCTCAAAAATTGGGACGAGAAACTGATTGGCATGAAGTTGCTACTGATGTGATTGCTGGCAAAGGCTTAAAAATGTGGCTCGCTGATGATACAGCAGTCGTACTCAATCAAATTACTAAAATATCCACCCCAGTTTTGCAGTAGGCGATAGTGTTGAGTAAAAACCAGCAACCCATAATGGCATCCATTCTTGACCGGTTGATAGATGATTCGCCCGGTGAACAGGATGTCAAAGATAGCCATCGAGGCCTTAACTTACGTCAGTTAAGGTCTAATGTTCGTCGTGATTTAGAGAATCTTCTTAATGCTAAATTACAGTGGCAAACTTGGCCGGAACATTTAACTGAACTTGACAATTCATTGATGAATTATGGTTTGCGTGATTTTTCATCCATGCCAGTTGCGAGTTTAGACGGTCGACAGATCCTCTGTAAACAGGTCGCCGATACCATAAAGCGATTTGAACCCCGTTTTATCGAAGTGATGGTTGAGACGGTCGATAATGAACAGCCTTTGGATCGTGTTTTAAGATTAAAAATCAATGCACTGCTTTATGCTGAACCTGAGCCTGAATATATTACATTTGACTCAGAGGTTGAGCCGGTCCATTTAGCGATGATAGTGAATGAGGGAATTGTGTGAATCAGGAATTATTGGAGTATTACAATCGTGAATTGGCTTTCATTCGTCATATGGGGGCCGAATTTGCTGAGCAATATCCTAAGGTTGCAGGTCGTTTACGATTAAGTGATGAGCATGTTGAAGATCCTCATGTATCACGCTTAATTGAAGCATTTTCTCTGCTCACCGCACAAATTAGACAGAAACTTGATGATAGCTTTCCTGAACTCACTGAAGCGCTATTAGGTCAATTGTACCCTGATTATCAAGCGCCTATTCCGTCAATGACGGTGATTAAGGTGACGACTGAAAACTTATCGACCACAGGGGTATTATTGCCCAGGCTAACGCAAGTCGATACTCAAGTTGAGGGGATGAAATCCTGTCATTTCCAAACGTCATACGACATGAAATTATGGCCTATTGAAGTTCAACAGGCTCAGTTTCAAAATGCACCGTTTAATGCGCCTGAACCTCAGTGGCCAGAACGGGCAAAGGCAATAATCAAGCTTGATATCGCGTGTGAGTTTGACGAAATTAGTATGCCAAGCCTTGGTGTAGATAAATTACGATTTTTCTTAAATGGCCAAGACCATCAAACTTTTCAACTTTATCAATTACTGTTTGAGCATAGTCTGGGTTTTGCTTTAGTTAACGAGCAGCAAACTGTGTGCAAATTTTTAACTAAACGGCACTTAAAAGCCGTTGGATTTGAAGATGAGCAACAAGTTATTCCTTATAGCCAACGGACCAGTTCTGGTTACCGGTTATTGCTGGAGAATTTTATTTTCCCTGAAAAATTCTTATTTTTTGACATAGATGATTTAGAGGGAAGTTGGCAAGGAATAGACAGTAAGTTCTCACTGTATATTTATTTAAAGGAAGGCTCTCAAGATTTAGAGAAGCAAGTGAGTGCAAATCATTTTCTACTCGGTTGCACTCCAGTAATCAACTTATTTGAGCAAAAATTAGAACCAGTAAGTATCGATGCTTCGCAATACGAATATAAATTAGCTGCTCGTTATTCTGACTCTGAAGTGACTGAGATCATCAATATCCAAGAGGTTATTGCTTATGATCCGAAAGACAATAAAGTTGAAGTCACACCATTTTATGGCGAATCACATCCTCAGTACCTTGGTCACAATAATTTATTTTGGCATGTTAGAAGAGAGTCGGCGAGTTGGTCAGGTGGCTATGCTGAACTAGGAACTGAATCATTTTTGTCTTTAGTTGATCATAATTTTAAAGGCTTTAAGTCGGAAGATGATTATGGCGCTTGGATATTAAGTATTACCGCTCAGTGCAGTAATCGAAATTTACCGGCCCATCTTCCGTTTGGCAACAATGAACCGAAAATGTTTGTCCCTGAACGCGCCGATATCATCAAGCATGTAAAATGTTTGCTTGCGCCAACATTACCCGTTCGCGCATCCCTTAGTGACGCTTCTCGATGGCAGTTAGTGACTCATCTATCAATTGACAGTTTTAGTGGAAAAGATGCACTTCATAATTTAAAAGAAACCCTTAAATTATACGATTTTAAGTGTTCACCAGAAAATAAAAATTTAATCGAGAATATTCACTTTGTTGAAGTCACTCCTGATACTGCACGAGTCAACCAACATGGTCGGATTAGCTTTTGCAGTGGCAGCCATATTGAAATAACCTTTATTAAAGATCATTACTCTGGCAGCGGAGTGTTCTTTTTTTGCACAATATTAGATCACTTCTTTGCACAATTTGCTGCAATCAATAGTTTTACCCGTTTAAGTATGCGCTTTAAAGACCATAATTCAGTCGCTTATACCTGGCCTGCACGTTCAGGACAAAGGCCGTTGTTATGACCCCAAATGCGATGCATCATCAGTTGCAGGCCATAATTGAAGCGCCCTCTGAGCATGATTTCTATCAAGCTGTTTATCAGTTTCAACAGCAGTTATCTCAAGGTCGCGAGCAAGGCTTTAAAGTTGGGTACGATACGATTCCAAGCAAAGAGCTGTTGCGGTTTAAATCTGATCAGCACCTTGGTTTTCCGGGGCAAGCCATCAGTAAAGTAGAGGCTAAACATACCAGTCAAAAGGCTAAGGTTGCCGCTGATATGCATATATCATTTATGGGGTTGACTGGGCCAAGCGGGGTATTACCTTCGCACTACACTGAGTTAGTCTTAGAGCGTTTACGTCATAAAGATAGCGGTATGCGTGATTTTTATGATTTATTTAATCATCGAATTATTTCACTATTTTATCGGTCATGGGAAAAGTATCGCTTCTCAGCTAATTATCAATCCCATGAAGATGGCGCTACGGATAGTTTTACTCATGTTTTGAGTTTACTCAGTGGTAATAAATCATTAAACCGCTATTACGCTGGTTTTTATCATAATAAAACTCCTACGGCAGAGTCATTACGAAGCATGTTGAATGACTTTACTGGCTGTAATGTCCAAGTTTGTTCTTTTCAAGGTCGTTGGCAATCTCTGGCTAAGACAGAGCAAACCCGATTGGCTAGTCGAAGCATGCTAGAAGGCCAATATGCGCGTTTAGGTGTCGATGCCAGTATTGGCAGCCGAGTATGGGATATTAACTCCAGTATCAGTATTCATATTAAGCCTAAAGAAGGTGCGTTGGTTAATGCATTTATGCCAGGGACAGCAAATTGTAAATCACTTAAAAAACTGGTCTCAAGCTATTTAGGTCAGTCAGTCAAATATAAGATTTTTCTAGAAATAAAACAAAAAGATGCACCGAAAGCACAATTATCCAAGTCTGCAATTGGCTTGGGGCTTGGTTGTGGTTTGATCAGCCGTGCAGAGTATGGTGAGCAAATAAAAAGCTTAATGATTTAATTAATAAAGGACTATGAATATGTCAGCGATGACTTTGAGTAAATTGGTTGGAAAACTTAATCCAGTATGTCGACAATCTTTAGAAACTGCTGCCAGTGTATGCCATAGCCGCAGTCAATTTAGTGTTGAAATTGAGCACTGGTTACTAGCATTATTAGAAAATGGCTCTGGTGATTTAGACATCATCATGGCCAGTTTTTCAGTGCAAAAAGATCAGCTGATCAACGACATTCGTCAGGGATTAGAAAAATTTAAAACGGGTAATAGTGCGGCTCCGAGTCTATCGCCACACATTGTCAGTTTATTACGTCAAACCTGGTTAAATACCAGCATTGAATTTAATGATAATGAGACCAGAACGGCCTATCTTATTTTTACGTTATTGACGGATGATTCGTTAAACTCCTTAGTATCACGCTCTGCTAAACAGTTACTCAAAATCGACCCTGCGCAGCTAAAACATGCTTGGCCACAACTTGCGCGTCAATCTACAGAGCATAAAGTGTCGAGTACCGATATTGAAGAAACTCAGGCAATGCAATCTGCGCCAAGCAAAACACCAAATCTAGATCAATTTACGCAAAACTTAACCGAACAAGCTGAATTAGGCAAGATTGATCCTATCCTTGGTCGTGATAATGAAATAAGGCAAATGATCGATATTTTAACTCGCCGTCGTCAAAATAATCCTATTTTAACCGGTGAGGCCGGCGTCGGTAAAACAGCCGTAGTGGAAGGTTTAGCACTTAAAATTGTTCAAAAAGAAGTGCCAACTGCATTGCAGAATGTCCGTATTCATGTGCTCGACTTGGCTTTATTACAGGCTGGCGCTGGTGTAAAAGGTGAGTTTGAAAATCGTTTAAAAGCGCTTATTAACGAAGTTAAACAATCGGTTAAACCAATAATTTTATTTATTGATGAAGCACACACTATGATCGGTAGTGGTGGACAAACAGGGCAAAATGATGCTGCTAATTTATTAAAACCCGCCTTAGCCCGCGGCGAATTACGTACTATTGCGGCAACAACCTGGGCTGAATACAAAAAGTTTTTTGAAAAAGATGCAGCCTTGACTCGTCGTTTTCAGGTTGTAAAAATTGATGAGCCATCTCCTCAACAGGCGATTGCAATGATGCGAGGACTATTACCCGTAATGGAAGGCCATCATAAGATTCTGGTTTCAGATCAAGCGTTATGTGCCGCGGTAAATTTATCTCATCGTTATATTACTGGGCGTCAGTTGCCAGACAAAGCCGTGAGTTTATTAGACACAGCTTGTGCCCGTGTGGCTATGAGCCAAGCATCGACACCGGGAATGGTTGAGTCCTTACAGCGACAAATTCAGCAACTCGATACCCAGATTAATATTCTCACTCGCGAACAAAAAACCGGTGCAGATCATAAAAAATCCATTACTGAATTAACCAAGAAGCATAAGTTACTCTTAAAAGCACTTGAGCCATTAATGATCCAGTGGCAGCAAGAGTTGAGCACGGTGAAGAAAATTGCTGATTTAGTGACGCAAATCCAATCATCACAGACTGATACAGTTGCTCAATTACAGGAACTGACAGAGTTGAAGGCTAATTTAGCTGTCAATAAACAGCCTATGGTGCATTGGCAAGTTGATGAACAACTTGTTGCTGAAGTGATTTCCGACTGGACTGGGATTCCTGCAGGCAAAATGCAAAGTGATGAAATTAAAACGATTTTGAACTTGAAAGAAACCATGTCTAAGCGGGTTATCGGGCAAGATCATGCATTAGATTTAATTGCGAAAACGGTACAAACGTCGCGCGCCCAATTAGGTGATGAAAAACGCCCAATCGGTGTGTTTTTGCTGACGGGACCTAGCGGTGTAGGAAAAACTGAGACCGCACTAACCCTAGCTGAGCAAGTTTATGGCAGTGAAGATAATGTCACCGTTATCAATATGTCAGAGTTTAAAGAAGAGCATAAAGTATCCCTACTATTAGGCTCACCTCCTGGTTATGTCGGCTATGGCGAGGGGGGAGTATTAACCGAAGCTGTTCGCCGTAAGCCCTATAGCGTTATTTTATTGGATGAAATGGAAAAAGCGCATCCTGGTGTTCAAGATATTTTTTATCAGGTTTTCGATAAAGGTATGATCAAGGATGGAGAAGGGCGAGATATCGACTTCAAAAATACTATTATCATTATGACCTCAAATGCTGGAACTGAAACCACCATGGGGTTGTTTGAAGATGAACAGATTGCGCCCTCTATTACTGGTTTGCGTAAGGCGCTTCAAGATGATTTATTGGGCTACTTTAAACCCGCATTTTTAGGCCGCTTGAATGTGATTCCTTATATTCCTCTTACTCAATATATGCTTAATGAGATCACGAAATTACAATTACAGCGAGTTGCCCATCGCTTAGCAGAGCATTATCAAGCTAAGTTCACTTACAGTGATGATGTCGTTAGCCAAATCGTGTCTATGTGCCAAGATGCCGGTTCTGGCGCTCGAAATGTGCACAATATTTTACAGAATACAATGTTGCCAGATCTTTCTGTTAAGATTTTAAACAATATGGCGAATAATAAAAAAACAACTAATGTAAAAGTTAATGTCGTAAAAGAAGAATTTGTATATAAAATTTAGGTAAACATAAAGGGTATATAACCGAAAATATAAATAATCATTTAGTATTATTAATTAGATTTTTAACATTATATTTGAGGTCTATATAATAAGGTATATACCCTTTGTGATGTTATGTAGTTATTACTGATGTAGTAATAACTATATAATATTTATATTTTTTATTTATCTAAACGATTAGTTGATTATCAAAGAACCTTTGATATAATCCTCATGCTTAATAATGAGGACTCACTATATTTAAATGGATAATACAGTTATGTATTATTTGTTGATATGTGCATTTTTAATAAATTGAAATATTAAGTTTGAATTGTTGAACTTATAAAACTGTCCATTAATGGATGACATCCACGCAAAAGGAGCATTAATAATGCAAGCGAATACATATTTAAACTATGAAGGGATTAAAGGCGAAACCACTGCTGAAGAATTCAAAGACATGATTACTGTGTTATCAGTCGATTGGAATATTAGCCGTGAGATCAGTTCTTTCACTGGTACTGCTAAAGACCGTGAAGCAAGCTCTACTCGTTTAGGTGACGTTACCATTACTAAATTGCAAGATAATTCTTCAACTGACTTGTTCAAAGAAGCAACTATCGGTAAAGGTAAAAAAGCGGTTTTTCACATCACTAAACAAGGTGACAAAATCGAAGAAATCATGCAAATCGAATTAACCGATGCAATGATTTCTAGCTACAGCGTTTCAGTTCATGGTGACCGTCCAGTTGAGACTATCACTATCAGTTACACTGAAATGATGATGGCTGTTACACCTACTGATGACAAAAACAACATTACTGCAGCGCTACGTTATGGCTACAGCGGTGTTAAAGGTCAACAAATGTAAGTTGTTTGTGATCTTAAATCTTGGGGGAACTTGTTTCCCCCAAGATCTTTATTCTTAACGACTGAGGCAAGGAATGCTTAAGGCCACTCAAAAAAATAATATCATCAGTATCACTACGCCATTAGGTAAGGATGTTCTGTACCTAACGCATTTTACTGCCACTGAAGCTATTTCACAGTTATTTTCAATCAGCGTATCAATGTTTACTGTTGGTACTCAGATTAGTCTCGATAGTTTAGTGGGTAAAAACGTCTGTATTACATTACGTAATGCCGAAAGTGATGGTGCTGCTCGGTACTTTCATGGGGTCATAAGTCATCTCGAGTCTGCAGGTATGCGGACGGCTGCTTCAGATGATGCGCAAAATTATATTGATTATCAAGCTGTTATTGTGCCTCAAATGGCACTAATGAAAAAACGCAGCAACTGTAGAATTTTTCAAAATAAGTCTGTAATTGACATTATTAAAGACTTATTTGGTCAACATAAAGTCGAATTTCAAAATAAAACTACCAACACTTATCCTCAGTATGAATACTGCGTGCAGTATCTAGAATCAGATTTAGATTTTGTTTGTCGCTTATTGCAACAAGAGGGTATTTTCTTCTTCTTTGAGCACAGTCTTAGTGCCCATACCCTTGTACTTGCAGATGATATTAACGCCTATAAACCTTGTGCAGAAGAGAAAGTCCGATGTTTTTCAGGACATTTAGCTGAGTCACATGTATCAAACTGGCAAGGTGGAATGAGCATAGTCAGCGGTGGCTTTATTCAAAAAGGCTATGACTATGAACAACCTAAGCTTTATCCATCAGGTAATCATAATAAAGCGGATCTCCCAGAACAAAGTGCCCTTGAAGTGTATGACTATCTAGGTGAATCAGAATTTAATAAACGTGCTCAGCCTTTTGCCAATAATCAGCTTGAAGCCCTGCAAAAAGATATGAACAAATGCAGTGGTCAAGGTGATTGCCGCAGTTTCATGATAGGTAAATTTTTTACATTTAAAGATCACGAAAACGTCAGCTATAAAGGTAAGAGCTTTGTTATAAGTTCTTTAAGAACCTCAGCGACACAACCTAATCAGTCTGGCGCAGGTCAATCTATGTCTGGGTGCGTGTATCAAAATGATTTTGAATGTGTTCCAAAAAGTACCCCATACCGTTCACAACTTCATTTGCGCAAACCATTAATTAATGGTGTGCAAACTGCTGTGGTTACTGGTGAGCCTGGTGACGAGCAACATATTGATAAATTTGGCCGCGTTAAAGTGCAGTTTCACTGGGATCGTGAAGGTGAATTTAACAGTAAAAGCTCGTGTTGGATCCGTGTAGCACAGAGTTGGGCGGGTAATAAATGGGGCGCATTTTTCTTTCCTCGCGTTGGTCAAGAAGTGCTGGTTGAATTTATTAATGGTGATCCGGATCAACCAATTATTAGTGGTGCTGTGTATAACGCAGACTTAATGCCACCTTATGCCTTACCAGCTAAAAAGACCCAGTCTGGTATTAAAACACACAGTACTAAAGACGGTGGTACAGACAATTTTAATGAATTACGTTTTGATGATGAAAAGGGTAAAGAGTTACTATTTTTTCAAGCAGAAAAAGATCACCATCTCAATGTTAAACATGATCAAAAAGATACCATAGGTAATGACCGTTTTACTGAAGTGGTTAATAACGATAACGTTAAAATTGGCAACGATCGCTTAGAAGATATTGGTAATAATGACAGTTTAAACGTTGGCAAAGTGCTCAATATTGAAGCTGGCAAAGAGATTGTGATTAAAACGGGCAGTGCATCTATCAAAATGAGCAGTGATGGTTCTATTTCTATAGAAGGGACAAACATCACCATAAAAGGCACCAATGTTAAGGTTAACGGCACCAGCATTGCCTTAAAAGCTGCTCAAATTAAGTTGAATTAGTCATGTCATCATCTCGTTATCCTGGAGTCGGCCTGTTAGGGCCTTTTTGTCGAGGCCATGAAATTACCTGTCAATTTGGGTATCGACACTTAATCTGTAAACCGGTCGATAAACCGCAAGATCCACTGCTTAATACACCTAATATGACCTTGTGGGTTAGTGCAACATTTGGTGAACAGTTTTTAGTAAATCGACACAGCTGGAAGAATTCACCAGATTTGTTGTATCTAATTTATTGCTATTTACACAATGATACCTATTTGGCTGTTCAACAATCTGAAGCGCAAATTATCAGTATCATTGCATTGGCGTTGGAACAGCGTGCTTTATTGGTTATCCCTTTAGATAACGAGTAAACCTCTGGAACAACACATTACAACAAATAAAGGAATATTTGATGGGAATGCCCGCAGCAACGCTTACATGCATGCATCTTTGTCCTAAAACTAATCCCGGTCCTGTTCCTCATGTTGGCGGTCCTATTGTAATGGGGTCTGGCAATGTTCTTATTGGTTCATTACCCGCAGCACGTAAAGGTGACAAGTTAATTTGTGTTGGGCCGCCTGATACGATTAATGCAGGTTCAAGTTCGGTATTGATTAATGGCAAACCCGCAGCTCGAATGGGAGATGGTACCGCTCATGGTGGGAAGATTATTGTAGGTAATCCTACAGTGATGATTGGCTAGAACGAACAAGGATCGTGGTAAATGAATTTGATTGAGAGTTTTAATCTTCTGCTGGCGCAACGACAAGTAATGTTGTCGTCGTTTCAGTGTATGCCAAAAAACATTGAAGATAATACTCAATCGTTAACGGTCATTTTAAAGATGATCCAGCAAAAAAAAGATCCTAATTGGCCGTTACTCAGTGCCAATACTCAGGAGCAAATTGTTGATGCTTTTGAAACTGATGTGCAGTTTAGCCCAACTGACAAGGTAGTCATTTTATCTCTGTTGTTACAACTGCACTACAAGGCTCAGCCTACAGCGCAATCACATATCGTTGAGGCATTATTTGCCAGTAGTCTTGTTGATGCTAGCCAATATAGCCCTGCATTTGCATTAATGGCTAGCCAACTTCAATTTGATAAGGTCAGTTTTACTGCAAGCAATAAGACTCCTGAGCAAATTCAGCAATATATCTTGTTGTGCATCTATCGTGGTAAACGCTTAAAGCGTAACGATGGCATTAATTCACTGAACATCCCTCGGTCGTCACTGACGTCTTTATATATTGAAATGCTGATGTCTAGCATTAATGAACCGATAGAACTCTATGGCTTATTCAGTCAATTAGATTATTGCCACAGTGCTCTTTTTGAAGTGTTTATTATTTCATTAGACGAAGCCATATTAACCAAAGTGTTCAATTTAATGAGTCAGAATGTTGATTTGACATTAAGGGTCATCGAGCTAATGGGATATTCAGGTTTTAGTAAATTTGTGCCTTTTTTAGCTCGAGCTATGCAGCAACCAAATCAAACTTTAGTGGCTTTTAGCGCATTGAGAACTATTTTAGGCCCCGAGTTAGATCAATCGGTTCCTTATCAATGGCAGTTTGAGGAAGATGAAGCCGAACGTTGTGAATATTTACAATTTTACAGTGCTAAATTATTGCATCGTTGGATGCTATTAGCCCTTAAAATGCCTGAAGTTAGATTGATTAATGGTATTGAAGTCAATCCTGCTAGTATCGATAAAATCATTCGTTACTCTAGTCCTGTTCACCAACGAATCGCTTATTTACACAAGCTTAGGCTCAATAATGTGGTCAATCACAGCCCACAACGAGTGAAAGTCGCCTTATGATTATGCATGCAGAGGCCATTGAAATCGTTGTGGGGACCTATCAAAATCCACTACAGTTGCTCAACCTACCTTTATCTGAGGCGGTTGATTTTGAGTATCAATTTGATGGTCAACACATCGCTGCGGTAATGGCTCAAGGCCTGGCTACTGAGTCTCAATTAAGCCGTATCATTGATATGTTACACAAGTTGCCGATCCATGACGAAGCTCAGTGGCAGCCTTACCGAACTCAGCCGATTTTTTGGATTTTACCTCATTTAGAAAAACAACAACTTGTGGATTGGGTAAGTCGTTTACATGCACTTTTCCCACATTGCTTTGAACACCCACATAGCCGATTTTTCCCTATGGGAAGTGCTGGGTTTTTCTCTGCATTGAGCGCATTAAAGGCATTACCAGTCGATAGTCAAAGTGCGATATTTATTGCTGTAGACAGCCTGTATTTTGTTCTTTCAGATTTGCAAAATGAGCAAGAGCTGATTACCCAGCATCAAGATAGCGGTCGTTGTCCTGCTGAAGCGGTCATCATGGCCAACATCAATGTTGCAACTGATGGTATGCACGTTTTGGATTCATTCCAAGAGTCATGCAGCTTGGTTCAGCAAACTCAGGCCATAAAAACCTTATTTAACCGAGCTTGCCAAGTCGACGATATTGATCAACTGTCGCAGCTTTATTTACCCGGTAACCATTCGACAGTGACAGACAATTGGCTTAATGCTTACGAGCAATTAGCGGGTAAAATTAATCAAGACACACAAATTACCCAATCCAGCTATTTTACTGGCGACATAGGTTGCGTGGTAGGATTATATAACTTTTTACACATCTATAATCGCTATCAACAACAGACAGTTACAGGAATAAGTTTACAACTTGAAGTGTCTCAACAACTTCATCTTGGTGTGGCAATGTACTCATGGATAGAGAAGGCATAAACGAACATGGCGGTCAGTAATTTCTATTTTAAAGGTCATAACCGTTACATTGTTATCGCGCCTGCCAGCGCGTCAACCCCTGCTGGGTTTCAATTATCTACGTTTGAACAAAATAATAATATTAGTACCATTATTAATGAAATCTCGCCTCATTTAGTCCGCGACCGTAACGCTTTAATTCATGCCAGAAGTTTGGTGATGAACGCCGGCGTAAACGTGACTTTATCTGCCAGAGATATTACTCATAAACTCAGTGACATTATTGGGCGTAATTTACTCCGAGTGTATCTCGAAATGCCCAAACAACAGATTCAATCCTCAACAGAAATCGCTAGCGTTGGGGCGAGTTCGACGAATAAAAAATCCCCCAAAGCCAGCAAGGGTAAACAAACTTCTGCATCAGTTCAGTCTGGTACTGTGACCAATCATTCTCCGACGGAAGTGAGCATCGATAAACAAGAGTGCCGCAGCGATCCGGTTTCGATGCTAAGTGGCGAAGAAATTTTACCGTTAGTCGATTTTGAGCTTAATGGCTTAATGCCGCTAACATGGCGCCGTTTGTATCGTTCGAGTAAAGTTGGTACTAACGTTGGTATGGGGTACGGCTGGCGTCATAACTTTTGTGTACAGCTAGATCATCAATATCAAGCACCTGCGAAAGTAGGGCCTAAAAAACCTGGTAAATATTGGTTTGAATTAACCGACGATGAAGGCCGAGTGCATGTTTTTGATTCGGTCAAACGTGGCCAGACCAGCATTCAACTTTCAACAGGTTGGTCGTTAGTTCATCAAGCCGATGGTCGTCAAGTACTCATCAAGCCAGATGACAGTCATTGGGCTTTTGTAAAGCAACAGGTTGCAGGCAAAGATGTTTGGCAATTAGAAAGCATTAGTAATCATCAAGGCCAATATTTTCAGCTGTATTATGATCATCAAGGTCGTTTAACCCAAATAACCACAGGCCCAAAACGTGGCGTATTGTTATTTTATAATGCACAGAGCAACTTATTAAAAGTGGCTTCGTACATGTTAGATAACCAAGGTAACAAACAAGTTCATCAAAATTTGTTAGCCAGTTATCAATATGACGACGCTCAAGCACTTATTGCCGCCACTGACATTAATGGCCGAGTAGAGCGCTACAGTTATGTCAAGGTCAAGTCAGCCGACATCACATCTGACAGTGATCATCAATATAACCCTAAAAGTACCACTTATTTATTGCAGCGCCGAACACGCGCATCTGGCTTTAGCCATCACTTTGCATGGGACGGACAAGATCACCAAGCCAAGTGCATTGAGCAATGGGGTGATGATGATATCTATCATTATCATTTTGAATATACAGCACTCGTTCACGGCGTAAAAAGCCGTTGTACTGACTCTTTAGGTCATAGCGAAACTTTTATTCACAATACACAAGGGCTGTTGACTGAACACCACAACCCGAATGGCAGCATAATACGTCATCAATATGATGCAGTTGGTCGTAAAGTGGCCACCATTGATGCCTGTGATAACAAAATACAATATAACTATAACCATCAAGGACAGTTACTGGCTGTTATTCAAGCCGATGGTGGCACTACGCGGTTTGAATATAATCGTTTAGGTCAAAGAATTGTCACCCGAGATGCCATCGGCCGAACAGCTAAAAGACATTATGATGCCACTGGGCGATTACTGTCTGAAACAGGTTTCGATGGTCGTCCAAGTCATTATCAATACAATGATGCTGGGCAGTTAACCCAAAAAATCGATGTTAATGGTGTAACACATCGCTACCATTGGGACCGCGACGGTGAATTACTTGCTACACAAGTCGGTGATGCGCTTACCCGTTTTAGTCATGACAGACTGGGGCGTGTTAATGCCACTATTAATCCCCAAGGCTTAGTCACTGAATTTATTCGTGACAATAAAGGTCAGATTATCGAAAGTAAATCCTATCCACAAGATAAACAAGACAAGCCTGAAGAAGCCATTAGTCATTATTATCAGTACGATGATGCCGGACGCATTATTCGCCAGCGTCAACAGGCTGATGTGGCAGGCGATCACGAACTTAGTAACGATAGTGAGTACATTGAAAACATCATCGACTATGACGGTTTAGCCCAACCGCGCCAGCAAACGTTTGCCGATGGCAGTTGGCTGAAGTTTTTTTATGATAAAGAACGTAACTTAAATCGCATAGAACGCAGTGACGGGGCGCAATACCGCATTGAATACACGCCAACAGAGCAACCTAAAACCTTAATTGGTTTTGATGGCCGTGAGCAACATTTTCAATATGACGCAAATGACAAATTAGTTGCCGTGAACGACAGTGATATTCGGTTTGTTGAGCTCAAACGTGATGCCATGGGGCGAATTTGTCAGCAAAGTAGCCATGTCAAACTTGAGCCAAGTGCCACATCCGCGCTACTGAATACTCAGAACTTTTATCAATATAATCCCACAGGGCAAATCACTCGTGCCCATAACCAACACCGTACTGTGCAGCGACACCTTGACCCACAAGGGCGAATAAATCGGGTATTGCAAAGCCAGTGGCAACTTGACTATCAATATGATGACTCAGGTAACCGCAGTGGCTTAACCTTGCCAGACGGGCAACAGATTGACTATCAATACAATAAAAACAGTCAATTAAGCGGCATTAGCTTTACAGACAATGGCTCATCGAAACAGCGTATACAGCTTGCTCATTATTACTATCTGTCATCAGGGTTATTGCATAAAACGATACAGGGTAATCAACTTGAACTCAGTCATGCCTATGATAGCTATTCAAGATTAATTGAGCAGACATGGCGACATACACAAAAAGAGACTCGATTATTTGAATCAAGACGTTATCAATACGATAAACAGCATCAATTACAACGCTGCGAAAGTAAGCTGGGCAACGATAGTGCTGTGAATGGTCAATCTTTTGAGCATATTAACCACAAGCTAGAGGTTAAACAGTTTAGCTATAACAAAATAAGCCAGTTAATCAGTAATAGTGATACTGGCGTGTCTGGCGAAAACCCAAATATTGCTGACAATGCATCTAATGCTCGTCAGCAATACCAATGGGATGCTTTTGGTAACCCATTACAGGCTATTCGTGCTAGTGATATCCATACCCAAGGTATAAGTAGTAAACATGTTAGCGCTAATGAAACGGCTAGCAGTCAATCTGCTGATACAGTAAGGCCCAATAAAAACCTTAATGATGTGGTGGTTAACAACGACCGTTTGATGAGCATGGCGGGTGTAGATTATCGTTATGACGCCAGTGGTAACCAAATCAGCCAAGTGGGTACGGGTGATAAACAACAGCGCAGCTTTAATGGCTTAAATCAACTGGTGCAAATCAACGTTAACGGCAAGCTGACGCAATACGAATATGATGCCTTAGGCCGTCGCAGTGCAAAAATCACCGAACTCGGTCG
>NZ_JACJFJ010000008.1:124763-254848 GCF_014164545.1 Shewanella sp. SG41-3 | reverse complement strand
CACAAAAGAACAAACAAAAGCCAATAAAAAAACAAACTTAAAACAAAGGCAACAAATAAATAACAATTGATCATGAAATGCATCAAAAATTAATTTTTAATATTTACAAAAAAATTTAATAATTGCCCTAAAAATCATCAGAATGACATTTCAATATTATTGATTATTTATTCAAAAACTAACTCTCCTCCTATTTTATTAGCTGAATTCCATTCAAAAAACCTAATATAAACCGACATATGCTCTGCTAATTAGCCCTAAAAAAATCAAGATTGATTATATTTAACCCAATTATGACTCATTAAAGTTGGAGAGTTTCGAACATAGCAGACTGTCAATTCACATCACACACCGAAGGTGGAATGTTACATAAATGTAGCGTTTCTGATGTGACTGGCTGCTTTATAAATCGCAGAGTAGACATAAATAGAGGAGGTATTGAGGAAACGAACAAAAAAAAGGAGCCGAAGCTCCTTTTAATCAACTTACAGCAATAATTAACGAGTGCGTGGGCACACTTCATCAGCGCTGAAGAAGTAAGCAATTTCACGAGCTGCTGATTCAAGAGCATCAGAACCGTGAACTGCGTTTTCGTCGATGCTTGCAGCGTAATCACCACGAAGCGTGCCACGAGCAGCTTCAGCTGGGTTAGTTGCACCCATGATTTCACGGTTAGCTAGAACAGCGTTTTCGCCTTCTAACACTTGAACCATAACTGGACCAGATGTCATGAAAGACACTAAAGCGCCAAAGAAAGGACGTGCGCTATGTTCAGCGTAGAAACCTTCAGCTTGTTCTTTAGATAGGTGAACCATTTTAGAAGCGATGATCTTAAGACCAGCTGATTCAAAACGGTTGTAAATAGCGCCAATGTGGTTGTTAGCAACTGCATCTGGCTTGATGATAGAGAATGTGCGTTCGATCGACATAACGAGCTTCCTTAATGTGAGCAAGTTTAAAAAATTCGCGCGGATTATACGTAATTTAAGGGTATATTCCTAGCCATATCCGCTTAAGCAGTGATATTTCATCACTTAATTGCGTCATTTATATTAACATGGCGCAATTTATGCTCCATGAGCAAACATTCATCTTACTCTGCAGCCTTAACCGTTTTGTTAATACTTTTTTCCATAAAGCTAATGATGGCGTCAGCAACGTCTTTTTGTGTCGCTTTCTCAATGCCTTCTAAACCAGGAGATGAATTGACTTCCATCACCACAGGACCATGATTTGAGCGCAGTAAATCAACGCCAGCAATATTCAACCCCATTGTTTTGGCGGCACGAAGTGCAACAGAACGTTCTTCTGGGGTTAACTTAACCAAAGTTGCACTGCCACCACGGTGCAAGTTAGATCGAAACTCACCCGGCTTTGCTTGGCGCTTCATCGCTGCTATCACTTTATCACCCAACACGAAACAGCGAATATCTGCGCCTTTGGCTTCAGCAATATATTCTTGTACCATGATGTTAGCCTTTAAGCCCATAAAGGCTTCTAGCACGCTCTCAGCCGCTTTGCGAGTCTCCGCTAATACCACGCCAATACCCTGAGTCCCTTCCAGTAGTTTAACCACCAAAGGTGCTCCGCCCACCATATCAATCAAATCAGGGATGTCGCTCGGTTTATTGGCAAAACCGGTGATCGGTAAGCCAATCCCCTGCCGCGACAACAGCTGCATTGAACGCAATTTATCCCGTGAACGTGCAATCCCAATGGAGCCATTAACCGCATACACACCCATCATTTCAAATTGGCGTAATACAGCGGAACCATAAAAGGTTACTGAAGCGCCAATCCGTGGAATAACCGCATCAAAATGGCCTAAATCTTTGCCCGCCATATGAATGCTAGGCTTGGTCATATTAATATTCATATAACACTTTAACGGGTTGATAACCTTGACCTCATGTCCCCGGGCTAATGCAGCTTCAACTAAGCGTTTAGTAGAATATAATTGCGGGCCTTGAGACAGTATTGCAATGCGCACAGAGTGCTCCAAAAGAGAAATTTTCCGGCATCATACGCTGAGTATATTTAAAATCAATGACTGCTATATCCATAGATAAAAAAAGAGCCAATCCTAATAGATTGACTCTTTTTTTGTGACCAATTACTCACAATGAATAACGATTTTGATGGGTTAATCTACCAGTAAAGGCTAGCCTTCGCTCACCATGTTCACTGTGTATTTAGGGATATCGATGATCATATCGCAATCAACCACTTTAGCTTGGCAAGATAGGCGGCTTTCAGGTTCTAAGCCCCATGCTTTATCGAGCATGTCATCTTCTAGCTCATCACTTTCTTCGAGTTGATCAAATCCTTCGCGTACAACTACATGGCAAGTAGTACAAGCACAAGACTTTTCACAGGCATGTTCAATATGAATACCGTTACGCAATGCAACGTTTAAAATCGTCTCGCCTACTTCAGCTTCAAGTACTGCGCCGTCTGGACAAAGTTCTTGATGGGGTAAAAATACTAACTGTGGCATCATTTCACCTATATGTTGTCGACCGACTGCCCTTTAAGCGCCGCTCTAATAGAATTATCCATACGTCTTGACGCAAAATCTTGAGTCTTATCGTCGAGATTTGCAATTGCTTTTTCAATAGCATCAATATCGTCTTGTTGCGCGGCGGCATCAAGTTCTGCGATCGCTACCACTAACTGTTGACGTTCTTGCTCATCCAGTAGTGCAGCATCTTTAGCCAAGGCTGCGTTAAGGGATTCTATCACCCGCGCGGCTTCAACTTTTTGCTCTGCTAGCATACGACGAGTAATGTCTTCTTTAGCATACTTCATCGAATCTTTTAGCATGGTGGCGATTTCAGTATCGGATAAACCAAATGAAGGTTTAACTTGAATCGATGTCTTAACTCCAGTGGACTTTTCCATCGCAGTAACACTGAGCAGACCATCAGCATCGACTTGGAATGTCACTCGAATATGAGCAGCTCCAGCGGCGAGCGGCGGAATACCGTGCAGTGTAAAGCGCGCCAAAGAACGACAATCGTCAACCAGCTCTCGTTCACCCTGAACCACATGAAATGCCATCGCAGTTTGACCATCTTTAAAAGTGGTAAACTCTTGTGCCCGTGCAACTGGAATAGTGGTATTACGCGTAACCACTTTTTCAACCAAGCCACCCATGGTTTCAACACCGAGCGATAATGGGATCACATCTAACAGTAATAAGTCTGAATCGGGTTTATTGCCAACGAGAATATCGGCTTGAATAGCCGCACCAATGGCAACAACGCGATCAGGGTCAATTGAAGTCAACGGTGTTTTTTTGAAGAATATTTCAACTTGTTCACGAACTAAAGGAACTCGAGTTGAACCACCGACCATGACAGTTTCAATCACCTCATCCACGCTCACACCTGCATCACGTAAAGTGCGACGACAGCTACCAATGGTTTTTTTCACCAATGCGCCAATGAGTTCATTAAATAGGTTTTTATCGACACTACAGCTGACGGTTTGGTCGCCAATGACAACAGAGGCTTCAACGCTGTCATTTTCAGTTAATGCTTCTTTGACCCGGCGAGCCTCAATCTGTAACTGACGTGCTAACTGATTATTCGGCTCAGTGATGTTCCACGTTGTTTGCAAATGGCTAACAAGTAAATGATCAAAGTCATCACCACCCAAAGCAGAATCACCGCCTGTGGCTAACACTTCAAATACACCACGATTCAAACGCAGAACAGAGATATCAAAAGTACCGCCACCTAAATCGTAAATGGCAATCACGCCTTCTTGCTTCGAATCAAGTCCATAGGCAATAGCAGCGGCAGTAGGTTCGTTAAGTAAGCGTAATACTTTAACGCCTAATAATTCTGCAGCGTCTTTAGTACCTTGACGTTGTGCATCATCAAAATACGCAGGTACGGTAATGACCACGCCTTCTAACTCGCCACCTAACGTTGTTTCCGCACGGGCAATTAAAGGTTTTAAAATTTCGGCAGACACTTGAATTGGATTAACTTGCCCAATAGGCGTAGTAAACACCGGCAAGCCATTTTCACTCGCGTGTAAAGCGTAGGGTAATCGATGAACGCCAGACTGAATATCAGTAAGGCTTCGTCCCATAAAACGCTTAACCGAAACGATAGTGTTTTGTGGATCTAATGCTGATTGTTGTTGAGCTTCGTAGCCAACGAGTACATTGGTATCACCATAATGCACCACAGAAGGCAAAGAATGACGTCCTTGCTCATCAGGCAAGGTCAATGCTTGAGCACTTCTTACCGCAGCAACAAGTGAGTTGGTGGTACCAAGATCTATTCCAACCGCAAGACGATGCTGGTGCGGTGCGGCGCTTTGGCCAGGTTCTGCAATTTGCAACAGTGCCATAGTGTTCCAACTTGTTGTGTTATCGATTAGCCAAGCTAATCATAAATAAGGTTCAGAATTTAAGGTAATTTAGTCGAGCAAGCTATCTTCAATACGAGCTAGCTCATCTTGCAATTTTGCCATAAATTTTAGCTTACGAATTTGATCAGCCGCTAATAATGCATCTGCATTATCATCACTGGCTAATAACGTCGCTAATTTAACCGATAATACCGACTCAAACTGTGCAAATGAATCATACAGTTCATCAATTGAAGACTGCGGATCACTGCTATGAGTTATATCTTCAAGCGCTTCACGCCACTCCATTTGTTGCATCAAAAATGTACCATCTTTGAGCGTAGTGGTTTCGTGGCTTAATTCAATACCACGCAGGCTCAACATATGTTCAGCACGGCGTAAGGGATTTTTTAACGTTTGATAGCCGTCGTTAACTTGTGCAGTACGCTGAACAGATAGCAGCTTTTTTTGCTCGGTATCATTCGCGAATTTATCGGGATGGACCGCCCGTTGCAGTTCGCGGTAGCGCTCTGCAAGTAAGGCGGTATCGATATCAAAGGCAGGTGCAACATTAAACAGATCGAAATAATTCATGGGCAGATATCATGCTTACTGTTTGATATAAAACGACTTAACAGGTGAATAATGGTTAAACAGTGAAACTTTCACCGCAACCACATTCACCCTTTGCGTTAGGATTATTGAACTGAAAACCTTCGTTTAGGCCTTCTTTGACAAAATCAAGTTCAATACCTTGCAAATAAATGAAGCTTTTGGCATCGATGATGATATTCACACCATCGATGTTATAAAGCTCATCATCGTCATTGAGATCATCAACGAACTCAATGACGTATGCCATACCTGAACAACCTGATGTTCTCAACCCAAGGCGCAAGCCGAGGCCTTTCCCGCGATTAGCAAGAAACGATCTTACTCGATCAGCCGCAGCGGGGGTCATTGAAATAGCCATCTTAACTCCAGGTATTACTTAGCTTGTCTGCTTTTATACTCTTCAATTGCTGCTTTAATGGCGTCTTCAGCCAAAATAGAGCAATGAATTTTAACTGGCGGTAGTGCTAGTTCTTCAGCAATGTCAGCATTTTTAATGGTCGCTGCTTCATCAACACTCTTGCCTTTAACCCATTCAGTCACTAATGAGCTTGATGCAATTGCGCTGCCGCAACCATAAGTCTTGAATTTTGCATCTTCAATAATGCCATCAGCATTAATTTTAAGTTGCAACTTCATTACGTCACCACATGCTGGTGCACCAACCATACCGGTAACAATTGATGGGTCGTTCTTATCAAATGAACCTACGTTACGTGGGTTTTCATAATGATCGATTACTTTTTCGCTATAAGCCATGATACTGCTCCAAAATCTGTGTCGTTATCAGTTTACGAATAATGGTATTACACTTATTTAACCATCTAAATTAGTGATGTGCCCATTGAACTTGATCCAAATCGATACCATCTTTGAACATCTCCCATAATGGAGACATTTCGCGTAACTTATCGATAGATTCAGTTATCGTTTTGATAGCATGGTCAATTTCTTCATCGGTAGTAAAACGGCCGATTGAGAAACGAATTGAGCTGTGTGCCATTTCATCATTTAAACCCAATGCACGTAATACGTAGCTTGGCTCTAAACTTGCTGAAGTACAGGCTGAACCAGAAGAAACCGCTAAATCTTTTAAGGCCATCATTAACGATTCACCTTCAACAAAGTTGAAGCTCACGTTAAAAATACCACTGTAGCGTTGTTCCATATCACCATTGATATAGGTTTCTTCTATGTGTTTAATACCGTTCCATAACTTATCGCGAAGGCGAGTAATACGCTCGCTATCAGCAGCCATGTCTTGTTTGGCAATCACAGCAGCTTCACCTAAACCAACGATTTGATGAGTTGCTAATGTGCCACTGCGCATTCCGCGCTCGTGTCCACCACCGTGCATTTGCGATTCAAGACGAATACGTGGCTTACGGCGAACATATAATGCGCCGATACCTTTTGGTCCATACATTTTATGGCCAGAAATCGAAATCAAATCAACTTTAGTGGTTTGCACATCAATCGGTAATTTACCCGCACTTTGGGCAGCATCCATATGGAAGAAAATCCCCTTTGCGCGGCATAACTCACCAATGGCATCGATATCGTGAATCACACCAATTTCGTTGTTCACGTGCATAATGCTGACTAAAATAGTGTCATCGCGCATCGCCGCTTCTAAGCGTTCCATTGGGATGATGCCATTATCATCAGGAACCATATAAGTGACTTCGTAACCTTCACGCTCTAACTGACGGCACGTGTCTAACGTAGCTTTATGTTCAGTTTTGCTGGTAATGATGTGCTTGCCCTTTTTGTGATAAAAATGGGCAATACCTTTAATCGCAAGGTTACTTGATTCTGTCGCACCTGAGGTAAATACAATCTCACGGTGATCAGCGTTGATTAAATCAGCAACTTGATTACGGGCGATATCAACCGCCTCTTCAGCTTGCCAACCATAACGGTGTGAACGCGATGCTGGATTACCAAATACGCCGTCCATCGTCATGTGTTGCATCATTTTTTCAGCAACACGCTTGTCTACAGGCGTTGTTGCGGCATAATCTAAATAGATAGGAAGCTTCATAATACACTCCGTACTCAGCAGTCTCAGATGAGGCTACATACAACGTACAAATAATAATGATATATCAATCAACATAGTTGAGTTATAGACTCACTCTATGTTCCTTTTGTATCTCATCTTGCTTTAACGAAATAAATCTTACATCTCGCTTTTGCATCAAACCTGCAAGAGAAATACCATCTAAAAAATCTGAAATTTGTTTACTTAAGTCACCCCATAAAGAATGGGTTAGGCAACGAGTACCACTTTGGCAGTTACCTTTTCCTTGACAACGGGTGGCGTCTACAGATTCGTCAACAGCATGCACGACCATGCCAACTGAGATATCTACGGCTTCTAAACCTAAACGGTAACCACCACCGGGTCCGCGGACACTCGACACTAAACCATGTTTACGTAACTTAGCGAAGAGTTGTTCAAGATAAGACAAAGAAATTCCTTGTCTTTCAGAAATATCAGCTAAAGGCACAGGACCAGTAGCAGAGTGAATCGCAACATCCAGCATAGCTGTCACTGCATAGCGACCTTTTGATGTAAGTTTCATAACTTGTACTGCTCCCAAAAAGTATGCAGTAATTTCAACATACCCGAGTAATTTAGTCAAGTATTAATCCTACTAAATCACTCAAGTATTATGATGTTGTTTGACTATAAACGATCCCAATTTCGCCGCGGGTATTTAACCTTTTTATCTTGTAAGATTCAATGCCGACAAGGCAATTAATCGCATTATTAACTGATTATTTGACTTGAATCGACAATGACTTATTGAATTTTAAATACTCGGGTCGAACTTATCAATGTCTTGTTTACGAATGGTCGCGGCTTCTCGCGATGCCTCATCAAATGCATCCACATTTAACTCTGGCAACTTTTTAGTACAAACTTCACCACCCATTTGCTGAATGGCATTACACAGTTCTTGTACTTTCGAGTCCATTAAATGCATGTGATCAAGCATTTGTCCTATGGCATTAGCCACAGGATCAGGATTATCTGGTGACACAGCGTACGCATCAAAGCCATACTTTTTAGCCATCTCAGTGCGACGTTCAGTTTTTTCTTTTGACTGGTTGGTCGGCGAAGACACCACACGCCCAGGAATGCCCACCACAGTGTGATCGCTGGCGACATCCTTAACCACCACAGAATTAGAGCCAACACGTGCACCATCGTGCATTGTGATAGGTCCAAGTACTTTGGCCCCAGCCCCAATCACCACATTATTGCCTAAAGTGGGATGACGTTTACCTGGCTGCCAGGTTGTTCCGCCCAAAGTAACACTATGATACAGCGTGCAATCATCACCAATTTCGGCAGTTTCACCTATTACAACGCCCATACCGTGGTCAATAAAGAAACGTCGGCCAATCGTCGCACCGGGATGAATTTCAACACCGGTGAGCCAGCGAGAAAATGTCGATAAACAACGGGCTGTAAAACGCCAGTTCGCTAGCCACAGTTTATGACTAATACGGTGGATCCAAATAGCATGCATACCCGGGTAATTAAATATTATCTCTATGGTACTGTTTGCAGCAGGATCACGATGATAAATCGATTCGATGTCTTCTTTTAACCTAGCGATGATGGCCATGGTGTGTTCCTTTACTGCTTAATCTTGTTTATCCATTTTCTTATCAATGGAAGTCAAAATGCCACGAAGAATATTCATCTCAGGTGCTTCAATACGGGCACGAGTGTATAAACGACGCAATTTAGTCATGACTTGTCCAGGATGATTTTTAATCACAAAACCAGTTTTAGACAAGGTCGACTCTAAATGAACAAAAAAGCGTTCAAGTTCAGATGTTAATGGGTATTCTTCTGTGACAACTGGCGTTGCTGTTTGCGCTAAATGCGCGACGCGAGTTTCATAACAAATAATTTGTACTGCTTGAGCCAAGTTTAGCGAGCTGTATTCTGGGTTTGCCGGAATCGCCACATGATAAGTACATTGCTGTAATTCTTCATTACTCAGCCCATGATTTTCACGACCAAAGACAATAGCAACCGGACCATTTAGGCTTTCTTGAGTTAACTTTAAACCCGCTTCTCGAGGGTCAAGCATGGGCCAATCAAGGGTACGACTGCGAGCACTCGTTGCTATCACTAAACTACAATCGGCAATGGCCTCTTCTAATGAATCAACACGAGTTAGATTTTTTAGAATATCAGATGCACCTGCAGCAAGTGCTATCGATTGCCCATCAGGCTCAGCTCTTGGCTCGGCGAGATATAAATTTGATAAGCCCATGGTTTTCATCGCTCTAGCTGTAGAGCCAATATTACCAGGGTGTGAGGTACCAACTAAAACAACACGAATATTACTGAGCATGTAGCACTTTCTTTTAGCAAAAAATATTGCCCGTATATTAACACAATCGTTAAAAATTACGTTATATGAAAATCTGCATTTGATATAACGGCTAAATTAAGTATAATGCGGGCGCTATTTTACTCGTTCTTTAACATCCAGGGGATTGCAATGCATCCGATGCTGACTATTGCCACACGCGCTGCACGCGCTGCTGGCCAAACTATTATGCGCGCCTATACTGAACTTGACCGTGTTGAGGTAAGCAGTAAAGGTATTAATGATTTTGTGACTAGTGTAGACAAGGAAGCAGAAGCAACTATTACTTATCAAATTCGTAAATCTTATCCAGACCACACCATTATTGGTGAAGAAAACGGTGAAAACCGTGGTACTGATAAAGACTACATTTGGATAGTTGATCCTTTGGATGGCACTAACAACTTCGTTCGTGGTATTCCTCATTTTGCGGTGTCTATCGCTCTTCAGTACAAAGGCAAAATTGAAGTTGCCGTTGTTTACGATCCTGTTCGTGAAGAATTATTTTCAGCTGTTCGCGGCAAAGGCGCTAAGGTTAACGACTTCCGCATGCGCGTAACTAACGTCAATGATTTAAGCAACACTATGATTGGCACAGGTTTTCCATTTAAAGCTCGTCAACACACAGAAAGCTACATGGCCATTTTAGGCGAAGTATTTTCATTGTGTGCCGATGTTCGTCGTGGCGGTTCAGCGGCATTAGATTTAGCTTACGTTGCAGCAGGCCGTTTAGATGGTTTCTTCGAAATAGGTTTAAAACCATGGGATATCGCAGCAGGCGACTTAATTTGTCGTGAAGCCGGCGGTACAGTGACCGACTTTACGGGTGCACATAACTATATGACTTCAGGTAACATTGTGGCAGGTAGCCCAAAAGTAACCACTCAGATAGTCAAAATTATGCGTCCTCTACTGAATGAAGGTTTAAAGCGTTAATCGCTAACTAACCTTTATTGATAAAAAAACCGCTCAAGCCTCGCTTGAGCGGTTTTTTTATGTTTATAAAATGACATGACTGTTAGCCACAATGGTACATAATCCGCTGTTAAAAGCTCATTTTTCGATGACTTAGATATTCCCGCCATCAATAGCAAACCCATAATCAGTGCACTAAACCAAACGATTACTCAATAGGCCGGTATACAGCAAAGAAGCTTTGCAGGTAAGCTAATCGCCATCACTAACAATGCGCGTTTAACCTATGTAATAACAATGCAAACGATGCCGTGTTGTTCATTCAATTAAACAGCGATTAAACAAGTCACAGCTTATCTCACAAAATCGATCGAGATCACTGGGAAAATACCCTGAAGTCGTCAATAATAGTATTTTGATTTTATTGATGAAGATGAGTATGCCGTTACTGCGAAAAGTAGGATTAAAAACCTTAAAAAATATCGAACATCTAGTGTTATTAATTATCGCTCTGGCGACAGTATTTGCTATTGGCGAAGAAATTCTTCACATGATCGTCATTCAGACTGTCGAATTAGCCGATTTACTCTTACTATTTATCTATCTTGAAGTATTGGCTATGGTCGTTAATTATATTGAATCAGGTAAGTTACCTATTCGTATGCCGCTCTATATCGCGATTGTGGCATTGGCGCGATACTTAATTTTAGACATGAAAGCAATGGAAGATTGGCGTATTTTAGCCATTTCACTGTCGACTATTTTACTGGCAGGCACAGTAATTGTGATCCGTTGGGGTCAATTAAAAATGCCTTACCCTAAAAACCAAGACTACGATACTTAATCAACTTGGTGGTTCAGGTAGCCAATGCCAAGTCTTTTTATCGGCATTGGTTGCTAAATTTAGTTTTGCTTAACAAAGTCGTTATGCTAAAAATGAATACAATTAACTGAGTTAATGCTAAAGATAAAACCCTAAACGAACATCTTAGAAAAGAATGCTATAACTTTACCAATTAATTGAAATAAGTCGTGTAAATAAAATCAACATCAAATTGCAGAAAAACATACATAAAGACTCATCATTTCAAGGAGAAACAGAATGGGGCAAGAGCCAACCGGATTCGAAGAAAAACGCAGTTCTTTACGTGTAGATATGGAAGCAGAGCGGATCCGCCTAGATTGGATCAATTCACAAGGTGAATCATGCACAGATCATGCTATTTGTATTGATCTGGCCCGGAAAGGGGTGTTAATCGACTTTAAGGCTGCTTTTAAAGTTGGGGATTTGATCGCCTTAACATTTAATGAAAAGACTGATAAACAAAATACCATTAAAGGCCAAGTTTGCCGTAGTTCCGAATGTTCAGTAAATAGTTACCATATTGCTTTACAGCTAATTTAGTTGATTATTTTTATGCAGCTCTCAATGGCTACTCTATAATCAAGCTACATACCTAGCGAAACTTTCGGTGCAACAAGGCGCCTATCATCAAGGATCACAACATGATATTGCTCGTTGGCGGTGAAAAAGGTGGCAGTGGTAAAAGCTGTTTAGCACAGAACATTGCTGTATATATTAGCCAAAAGCACGATGCGAATGTGCTCATGGTTGACTGCGATCCGCAACGTACCACGTCAGACTGGATCCAAGCTCGTAATAATGACCCCAGCCTAAAAGCGATTAATTGCATCCAGCTTTATGGCAAAATTCGTAATGACTTACTGAGTTTAAATGAACGATTTGACTACGTGATTGTCGATTGTGGTGGCCAAGATAACCTTGCAATGCGCGCCGCGATGTCGGTAGCCACCTATGTTGTTATCCCACTTCGTCCCAAACGTCGCGATCTTAAAACCTTACCTCACATGGAAGACATGCTCAGTACTTGTAAAATGGTTAATCCCAAGATGATTGCTGCCATTGTGATAACACAGTGCCCTGCTCTGCCATCTCAAGGTAAGCGTATTTTAGAAGCGAAAGAAGTGGTTGAGTCTTTTGGTTTACGCGCCCTTAATTCGGTCACATTTAGCCGTAATATCTATGATGATAGTGAAGAAAGCGGCTCTTCTGTGTTGGAAATCGAACCTAGCGGTAAAGCGGCTGATGAAATTCGTGCTATTGCTGATGAGCTTTTTGCCATACCACCAGAAAATAGTTATGAGTTTAACTGATCTTAAGCGCAAGAAACCCAAAGATACCCGAGTCAAGGTATCTGTAGATGACTTTATTGAGGATGCTAATAAATATGCATTAGGTCTTGACGCGTCCCATGGCCAAAGCAATATCGCCTCAAACACGCAAGAGTTCTTAAGAGGGCTAGATAAAAAAAGCACTAAAATTTATCGCCATGCCACATTTACATTAACTGAAAAAAGTATTTCGCAATTAGACGAAATAGCGAAAGTCAGTAAAGTGGCTAAATCAAAAATACTCAGAATACTCATTGATGAGTTTTATCAACAAAGCAGCACTGAGCAAACAAATTTACTCGCCAGAAAGTAATCATTAACATAAGAGTATTCACTTAACCTCAACGGGTTAATTATTAGGTTCACGGCTCTATTGTCAGATTAGGCAGGTGATATTTGGCGACATAAGTCAGGATATAATATTGAACACTTATGTTCATCACCCTAATGGTAAATCAATATTAATATGTCAGTAATCAATAACTAATTACTGATGGCGCCTAAGCAAAATAATAAGCCAGGTGTTAACAATCCAATTTGACTGCATTTAATTACATCCTAAAGAGATAATATGGCGTTAATAGTACTACTAACACAGCAAATGTGTGTTTACTTAGTTATCGTTTACTTAGTCAGTAAAACGCCATTATTTAAATTCTTTGCCGAAACATCGAAACGATTACCTCACAAAATCTTCATCTACTTAGTGTTCTCAAGCTTTTGTATTATGGCAACTTACTTTGGAGAACAAACCTCAGGAGCGATAGCCAATACTCGTGCAATGGGCGCGGTATTAGGCGGATTATTGGGTGGTCCAATTACCGGGCTTCTGGTTGGCTTAACCGGCGGCTTACACCGTTATTCTATGGGTGGATTTACCGATGTTGCTTGTGCAATATCGACTACGTTAGAAGGTTTATCTGCAGGAATGATCAGCTATTACTTCAAAAAAGCCGGCAAGTCTGAAATGGCTTATCAGCCAATGGTGGTATTTGGAGTGACATTTATGGCTGAAATTATGCAGATGTCGATTATTGTATTAATCGCCAAACCCTTTGATCAAGCGTGGGAGTTAGTTAAGCTCATCGCTCCGCCAATGTTATTGATTAATTCCCTTGGTGCTGCCATGTTTATGAGTATTGTTCGCGACCAAAAAGCGATGTTCGATAAACTCTCGTCCAGTTTTTCAACCAAAGCCCTCAAAATTGCCGAGCGCAGTGTCGGATTGCTGTCAAAGGGCTTTAATTTAGAGTCGAGCAAACAAGTTGCGCAAATCGTCATAGAAGAAACCCAAGTTGGTGCGGTAGCCATTACAGACAGGAATAAATTACTCGCCTTTATTGGTATTGGCGCTGACCACCATATTCCTAATACACCCATTTCATCTCAAATCACTCTCGAGGCCATTGCACAAAATAGTGTCATGTTTGCCGATGGCGTTGACACCCCTTATTCATGTTCTCTATCCGCAAACTGCAGCTTAGGCTCAAGCTTAGTGATCCCGCTGCGCAGTAATGACGAAGTCATTGGCACGATTAAATTGTATGAGCCGAAAAACAAGCTGTTTTTAAACATTAATCGCACCTTAGGCGAAGGAATTGCCAGATTACTGTCTAACCAAATACTTTATGGGCGCTTTGAACAGCAAAAAAGTTTACTCATGCAAGCAGAGATAAAGTTGTTACAAGCCCAAGTGAATCCTCACTTCTTATTTAATGCTCTCAACACTATTAGTGCGATTATTAAGCGTGACCCGCAAATGTCTAAACAGTTATTGCAGCAATTATCGCAATTTTTACGCATTAACCTAACCCGAACAACAGGGCTAGTCACCATGGCTGATGAACTTGAACATATAGACGCTTATTTGTCGATTGAGCGTGCTCGCTTTATTGATAAGTTACAAGTGAGCATTGATATACCGAGTATTTATCATCACTTAAAAATGCCTGCATTTACCTTACAACCTTTAATTGAAAATGCAGTGAAACATGGAACATCACGTATGCTTGAAGCCGGTGTTATTAATGTACAGGCGACAATTGATGGTGATGATCTTATGCTTAATGTCACGGATAACGCCGGTTTGTATCAACCATCGAACAACACCGACGGCTTAGGAATGAACTTAGTCCATAAGCGAATTCAAAATTTATTTGGCAGCCAATACGGTATTGAAGTTGAGTGTAAAGCAGATGAATTCACCCGTGTCAGTGTGCGTGTACCGTTAAAGGAAATTGACCAATGATCTCATGTCTAATCATTGATGATGAACCGTTTGCCCGCCAAGAAGTGGCCGATTTACTCGACAAACATCCTGATATAAGAGTGTTGGGGCAATGCAGTAATGCCATTGAAGCTCTACAGCAAATTAACCTTGTAAAACCTGATCTTATTTTTGTTGATATTCAAATGCCGCGGATCAATGGTATGGAGCTGCTTGCGATGCTCAATCCAGAGCAAATGCCACGAGCAGTATTTATTACCGCATTTGATGAATATGCGATAAAAGCATTCGATAACAATGCCTTCGATTACTTATTAAAACCCATCGATGAGAAACGCTTTAACCAAACCTTAGATAAAGTTAGAGCCAATATCGCGCCGCAACGGATGTCTCAGATATTACCGACGCAATTAGCTCATTTACCCTGCTACAGTGGTAATAAGCTCAAAGTCGTCGCGACCGCTGACGTTGAATTTATTGTTAGTGATATTGGCGGTATTCATGTGTGTTCAAATAAAGGTTTAAGCCATACTCAATTAACCCTAAAAGTCTTAGAGCAAAAAACCGCACTTTTTCGTTGTCATAAACAATACCTACTGGCACCGAGTGCAATTTCTGAAATTGAAATCACCGACAGCGGCGCAGAAGTCACTACCCATAGCGGCGCTAAAGTTCCTGTTTCACGCAGATATCTCAAAGAGTTGAAACTGTTGCTTGGATTTCAATAGTATTTAGTTCAAAAGACATGTGATACAGGCCACATTTACTCTGCTGGTCAAACCGCTCACAGTGAATATTTACCGCTTACGCAAGACATTCAACCTGTCACAGAGTTCGCCCCCAATTGACCACCTTGATGCTTTAAAGTGGTCACACGATATAAATGGGGAGATATAAAAATGACTTGGTTTCTACTCTGTGTTGCTTTACTCATCGGCGGTTACTTTATTTACGGGACCTTTGTCGAAAAAGTATTCGGCATTAACACTCAAAGACAAACACCCGCTTTTACACAAACAGACGGCGTCGATTTCGTGCCAATGTCTAAAGGCAAAGTCTACTTAATTCAATTATTAAACATTGCTGGAGTCGGCCCAATTTTTGGCCCTATTCTCGGCGCACTATACGGCCCAGCGGCTATGCTGTGGATTGTATTTGGTTGTATTTTTGCTGGTGCCGTTCACGATTATTTTTCGGGGATGTTATCGGTACGCAATAACGGTCAATCAGTTCCTAACCTAGCGGGTAAGTATTTAGGCAAAAGCGCTAAACACTTTATGAACTTTTTTGCCATTATCTTATTATTGTTAGTTGGAGTGGTGTTTATCTCTGCTCCTGCGGGCTTGTTGAGTAAACTAACTGGTTTAGATGTCACCATTTTTGTCGGTATTATTTTTGTCTATTACTTAGTTGCCACTATCGTTCCTATCGATAAAATCATTGGCCGCTTATACCCATTCTTCGGTGCATTACTGGTATTTATGTCACTGGGTCTTATCATAGCCCTAGCAGTGTCAAGTGAACATACCATGTTGCCAGGCTTTGTAATGGGCGACTTTTTTAGCAACCTAAACCCTAATGACATGCCACTATGGCCTGCATTATTCATCACCATTGCTTGTGGAGCCGTATCAGGTTTCCATGCAACACAATCTCCATTAATGGCGCGCTGTGTTGAAAATGAGTCAAATGGTCGCTTTGTGTTCTTTGGTGCCATGATTGGTGAAGGTGTGATTGCGCTAATTTGGTGTGCTATTGCATTATCATTCTTTGGTGGTGTGGAAGGATTAAATGCCGGCATGGGTGGCAACCCCGCTAACGTGGTATACGAAGCATCTAATGGACTACTAGGCACATTTGGTGGCTTCTTGGCTATCTTGGGTGTGATTGTATTACCTATCACCTCAGGTGATACCGCATTTCGTTCAGCACGTCTAATCTTGGCTGAGTTCTTTAACATTAAACAAGTCGAGCTACCTAAGCGCTTACTGCTAGCATTACCATTATTTGCTGTTGGTGCAATGCTCACTCAAGTCGATTTTGGCATTATCTGGCGCTACTTTGGTGTTGCAAACCAAACCACTGCGGTATTGATGCTATGGACTGCAGCGGCTTACTTACTGCGCCATAATAAGTTTCATTGGATTTGTACTGTACCAGCGATGTTCATGACCTGTGTTGTCATTAGCTTTATGTTGAACTCATCAACATTAGGTGCGGGTTTACCGATGACAGTATCAACCATTGCAGGTTTAGTCACTACCGCAATTATTGCCGCAATGATTATTATTAATACTAAAGGTAAAGGCGATATAGATTCAGATGATGAAGAAAAAGTCGTATTCGTCAAAGAGCAATAATCGCTCATATTAAATAAAAACGGCAGCCTAGGCTGCCGTTTTTGTGTAGATATCTCTTTGGTTGCAATATAGGTATAATATCACCAAACTCAATTAGCTCGCACGGTCCATGACACAAGCAAACAACCCGCTTCACGGCATAAAACTAGAAACGATAGTGACTTCACTGGTTGAAAAATACGGCTGGGAAGAACTCGCATCGAGGATAAACATTCAGTGTTTCAAAGATAACCCGAGTGTAAAATCAACCTTGAAGTTTTTACGTAAAACGCCTTGGGCCCGCGACAAAGTTGAATACTTGTACCTTAAAGCTAACAAGCTGCCATTGCCGCCACCGAAAGAAGATAGTCGCGGAGCATTTACGACCAAACCTCGGCCATCAAAGGGAAAAGTAGCCTCAACGAGACCTGCAACCCACAAAGCGACTACAGCAAAACCAAGCTCAAGCACAGCTGCAGAAAAATCGACAACACCTGTCAATGCGGATATTTGGGGAACAAACTCAAATTAATGTATTAAGAGGTAACCATTGCAGGGGCTTATAACGGAAACTCAAAAATCAATCGCCACACTTTAAGCCCACCACCTACTTGATAACTTAATCCAAAATGCTCTATTTCAACACTGTCTAAACCTATTGCACTCAAGGTAATAGGTTTAGAAAAAGCCAACGTAGTACCAATTTCATAAGTATATGAGGTTAATACATTATCCCCAACCGGCGAGACAAATTTTAGCTTATCGAAATACCAATGTCCGGCAATAAAAAATCTCGGTTCAACCCGAGTATCCTGCCACTGCCAATCATAATTAACCCCAAAATCAATACCGCTTTTAAACACAGAATAGCCTTCTGTACTGTCATTTTGATTACTTTGATAACCCGCATAATAAATCCGATTGACCCATACTGGAGTAAATAAAGGCGCATCGAGCTTATAGAGTGCAGAAATGCCAGTTGAAAAAATGCCTACATGGCTGGAAGTTGAAAAATTATGTCCATAACCTAAATCAACATAACTCTCTAAGGTTAACTTATCATCCACTCGCCAGTGATATTCAAGCCCAGGGGTTAACGTTATCGTACCAACACTTTTAGGAATGCTGCCTTGAGGTAAATCGTTAAATGAATAATCAAAAAAACCCAGCGATGCGGTAAAGCGAAGTTTAAGTAAATAATCGTCGGTTGAGTCAAGCACAAACCCCAAAGGAATATTGGCCACTGCAGCACTTTGGCCTGAGGTGCGATAAATACCACTGCCTAAATAATTGGCAAACGCATAATGTGAAGCATCAGGTTCAGTGATTAATTGAGGGGATGTTGGTGAAGGTAATTCAGATCCATAGCTACCCCTACTGCAAAAAAACAGAAGCGCTACCAAGATTAAGCGAAAAAGTACCGCTGCAAAGCGCGCAGAAGCAAATGATGATGACCCAATAAGCTGTGTGTTCTGCCCTTGTCTCATCATCATTTAAACTATTTCTGTGCCAAACTATTCATCGTGAAAATGATATTCCGACATCATATGACCTAGCTCAGTGGACTTGGTCTTTAAATATGATTCGTTGTAGCGATTTTTACCGACTTGCAACGGAATACGTTCCACTACTTCAATGCCCACATTTTGCATTGCCATCACTTTACGCGGATTATTGGTCATCAACTTTACTTTGGTCACCCCAATTTGGGTTAACATCGGCAAAATCATGTCGTATTTACGCATGTCGGCTTCAAAACCCAAACGCAAATTGGCTTCTACGGTATTAGCACCCGCATCTTGGAGCTCATAAGCACGAATTTTATTGAGTAAGCCAATCCCACGCCCTTCTTGACGTAAGTACAACAAAAAGCCTTGGCCTTTTTCAGCGATACTTTGCATGGCGGCTTGTAATTGAAAACCACAATCACAACGTAAACTAAATAATGCATCACCGGTTAAACATTCAGAATGAACACGACCTAGCATAGGTTGAGTGGGATCCAGTTGACCAAATGTCAACGCAACGTGTTCTTTACCAGTAGCAATTTCTTCGAAACCGTGCATGGCAAAAACACCCCAAGGTGTGGGTAACTTAGATGTTGCGATATATTTTATCGGCATGAATTAACCTTACGACAACTAACTGTAAAAGAAAATATTAGAACTTAGCAGGAGCAAAACCCGTGACTTCTTTTATGCCCATCTCACGGCCTAACGCCGTTAAAGGATGCACAACCACTAAGCCTTTAACCGATTTATTTAACTTACCCATATCAGCTTGTTCAGCTTTGGTTAAAGTGCGCTTAAAACCGAGCGCTTTTAGTGCTGTACCTTCTTGACTAAACTGACGCGTTTGTTGGCCTTTAATACTCGCGATTCGCTTAGTAACAGTGGCCACTTCTTTCTTAAACTGCAGGACAATCGTGGCGTCGCCACGTGCTTCAGCCGCAGCTAATTTGCGACGAAACTTGTCTAATTTATCATTCAATGTCTGCAGTTCTAGCTTTAAATTCATTTGATTACCTTAAGTGCTTTGGTGTGTTAGTGAATCGTTTACGTTTATACGTTTATCACAACACCGTTTCGGAGGCAGATTATATACCCAAAACCCCCTAAGATGCGAATAGGAAACGCTTCTTATAGACATGTACTGGTAAAGTTTTTCAACCTCGATACACAATTTAGCCAGTACTACCCTGCGAAAAACCAACGCTACTATTCCACTTTGTCCTGACCTTGTGAGCATAATTAATGATTTTTATGGTCTCGACTCACTAATTCCTCGCTGATGTAACACTTTAAAAGCTCCTCACCGCTGTCTAATTACCACTCATCTTGTTTAATTGTTCAGCAACCACATCTAGCAAAGCCGCTTTCTACAGCATTTCCGTCAAGCCACTATTGCAATACTTATGATAATCATTATCATTCGCATAAATATTAATAGAGGTCCCATGTTATGTCGCCACTGCGTTTATCACTACTTGCTATAGCTTGCCAAAGTGTATTGTTTCCCGTTTATGTTCATGCCCAAACACCTATTCCATCGCCAGAGATTATTGCACCAGCATCAAGTGATTCGAGCAGTGCATCAGACTCAGAACACTATGAGCGAATGACGGTTTACGGCAGACAAAATCAAGTAGTAATGAACTCAGGATTAGCGACTAAATCTGATATGTCGCTTATGGAAACGCCTGCAGCGGTAGTGATCGTTGATGAGACACTCATCGACTCACAAGGCATCACCAATATGCAGGATTTAGTGCGTAACATAAGTGGTGTAACCCAAGCCGGTAATAATTATGGTATTGGCGATAACATAGTCGTGCGAGGGTTAGGTGCAAACTACACTTACGATGGTATGTATGGCGGCGCAGGTTTAGGTAACACCTTTAATCCCACTCGTTCATTGACTAATGTGAGTTCTGTTGAAGTTCTCAAAGGTCCAGCAACAGGGCTTTATGGTATGGGCAGCGCGGGCGGTGTAATTAACCTTATTGAGAAAAAGCCTGAGTTTGTCAGCAAACAACTGTTTGAAGCCGAAGTAGGTCAATGGGATACCTACTCTCTTATGGCTGATTCTACTGGCGGTATATCTGACGACCTAGCCTACCGTCTAGTGGCGAAAACCGCCCGTAGTACCGGTTATCGAGATCTAGGTACCGATCGCGATGAAATATATGGCTCGCTTAAATATATGCTTAATGAAAATCAAAACATTATGCTATCAACGGCTTATATTAATGATGCTATTCCCGTCGACTCAATAGGCCATCCTATCCGCATCTATAATGCCGCCTCTGTCGAGGGCAAAACCGCAGGTGAAGTGAACTGGCAGGATTTGGTCAATGATCCAACCAATAATGGCTTACAGCTAACAGATCAACAACGTCAACAATTAGCGGATTCATTAAGTGCAAACGATGGCTTAACACCTTATCAATTTGGCCATAATGGTCTTATTTCACCGATGGCGAAAGACAACAAGGGTGAAGAGTTACGCTTTAAACTCAGCCATAATGTGTACTTAACCGATAATTTGTTTTTAAATCAGCAGTTGCAACACCGTGATTACGAAACCAGCTTTGCACGTCAAACTGGTGCTTATAATTACGTTTATTGGCGACGAAATGGCGTTATTAATGCCGATCCCCGTGCGCCTTTAGTTGAGGATGGCACCTTATACCCTTTTGCCGCCCGTCGTCAGGAATATCGCAAAGTCTCGGCAGAAGAAAAGTCGTGGCAGTATTTTGCTGATTTGCGCTATGACTTCGATATCGGCAATATCAGTAACGAATTACTGATCAATGCTAACTTTGAAGACCGCGACATCCGCTTTAAACAATATTCGATTTACGATGCCGATTACACTTTGAAAGATGCCAATGGCAATCAATCCTATCAAGGAAGCTTGCCGTACATTTATGACATCCGTAACCCTAATTGGGGCGAGGAAGAGTTTGAAGAGTACGATCCGTTATTAACCAGTAATTATAATAAATCAGTAACGGCATGGGGGTTAGGTATACAACATGTGGGCTATTTAGGCGGCGGATTTACCAGTCGTATTGGGTTTGCTTTTAACGAAATAAAACAAACTTACCAACACTTAGGCGTTGATGCTCGTTACAGCAGTAGCCTAGCGGATCCACAACCAGAAGCAGACACCACAGATAACGGTGTAACCTACAATTTAGGCCTAACTTATATGCCTACTGATGATATCTCTGTATTCATTAATCACTCTAAAGGTCGCACGACTTATAGTGTATTAGGTGATGTAAAAGGTAATGAAGCTGATCGTGATGATTCACAATCAATCAGTAATGATTTGGGTATTCGGATTAAAGCATTTGATGACCAATTACTGGCATCATTAGTATTGTTTAAAACCTCACGAACCAATGTAGCCTACAGCAATCCAGATTACGACAGTAGCGCAGTCACGCCTAACATTGACCCCTACTTTTATAATGGTAGCGAAGACACCAAAGGAGTTGAATTAGATCTTAATGCATATTTAAGCGAACAGTGGAAAGTCAACGTAAACGCAGTTTACCAAGATGCCAGAGACAACCAAAACCCCAATAGTAATGATTATGGACAACGCCAAAAAGGCATACCTTATGTTACTGCAGGCGCTTGGGTAACTTATGCCGCAGCATTGGGCTTACCTGCGCCACTGTCATTAAGTTTAGGCGCTAAATATGTCGATGAACGCAGCACGCAGTCTAGCTCATTTGGCATACCTGACGGTTATGTCCCCAGTTATAGCGTCATCGACTCTGCTATTAGCTATGATGTTGAACGTTATAAAATTCAACTGAACATTAATAACCTATTTAATCAAACGTATTTCGATAAGGCCATGTTCTTAGGGGGTCTTCCTGGCGAAGAGCGTAATGCGAAGTTAACCTTAACTTATCGTATTTAAAAACATATCAATCTGGATTTTGTTTGCTCGAAATCTAGATCTCAATTTAGCGCTAAATTGAGTAACGAGATGATGAAAGCACTGCCTGTGGCAGTGCTTTTTTTATCGCTATCTAATGAGCATAATTGACTATTTAGGCTACATGTAGGATAAACGAAGCATTAATTCAATAGCTTATCTTAGGATGTTATTTGATGGCTAATACCATTTTTAGTCCATACACCTTGACCAATGGTGCGATCATTGCCAATCGCTTAGTCAAAGCGGCAATGGAAGAGAATCTTGCCAACGTTCAGCAACAACCAGATCAAGCATTGTTCAACTTATACGATGCTTGGGCCAAGGGCGGTGTTGGATTAATGATTACCGGTAATGTGATGATTGACCCTTTAGCCATGACAGGCCCTGGTGGTGTGGTACTCACATCCAGCAGCGCACTTGAGCCGTTTATCCAATGGGCCAAAATAGCCAAGCAAAATAACGCCAGGGTGTGGATGCAAATTAATCATCCAGGCCGTCAGGTATTTAAAGCGATGGGGGGCAAAAATATTGCACCTTCAGCTGTCGCACTTGATTTAGGTAAACACTCATCGATGTTTTCTCAGCCTAAAGCAATGACAACCACTGACATTGATGATGTTATCCAACGCTTTGTCACGACCGCAAGCATGGCTCAACAAGCGGGTTTTGATGGTGTACAAGTTCATGCCGCACATGGTTATTTGTTAGCGCAGTTTTTATCACCGTTAACTAATCAGCGCGATGATGAATGGGGCGCAAGCTTAGAGAATCGAGCCAGGTTATTAATTGAAGTGGTCAAGCAAATTAGGCATAAATGTGGTGCAGATTTTGATATTGCGGTAAAGCTTAACTCAGCCGATTTTCAACGCGGTGGTTTTGATGTCGACGATGCCGAAAAAGTGATTAATATGCTCGCACCGCATCAAGTTGAAATGGTCGAGTTATCCGGCGGCAGCTATGAAGCCCCCGCAATGCAAGGTCGCAGCGCCGATGAGCGCACCTTAGCTCGAGAAGCTTACTTTTTACATTTAACCGCACAGTTAGTTCTGCGTAGTCCAATTGCGTTGATGTTAACGGGAGGCATTTATCGCCTGCCTGTTGCGCAACAAGTCGTTGATGCCGGCTTTACCTTATGCGGCATTGCCAGCGCCCTTGCCTTTTATCCTGACTTAGCCAATATATGGCGCAGTAAACCTGAGTTCACCCCCACTATGCCCACAGTGAATTGGCAGAGCAAACCTTTAGCCGGGCTAGCGACTATGGCAGTCATTAAACGCCAGCTTCGCCGTATAAGCCAAGGCAAACACCCTCAAATTAATGACTCCCCCATATGGAGTTTATTGGTCGATCAATTTAACACCAGACAACGTACTAAACGTTATCGTTATGGTTTAGGTCTTTCTAATGATCAACATGTAAACGATTAGCCTCTTAAAAATTAACGTGCTAATAATGAACCAGCTAACCATTAAAGCGCTGGCATTAAACGACTAGTCTTAAAAAACGCTAGCGCTTAAAACGATAAATCTGCTGATTGCTACTTCCGCGCCATAATAACGCGGGATCGGCTTTATCTTGTTCAAACTTACCGTCAATAAGTACATCGACTAATGCCACCACAGCTTGCTGCTGTGGCGTGAGATCGGCCTGTTGGTAACCAGTCCATAACCAAATGTCTTTATCGGGACATTCGGTATTTACCCTAGTCACTAATTGCAATACGGCTTCCAGGTTAGCCGGATGCAGTGGGTCACCACCACTTAACGATAGGCCGCGCCGATAAATACGGCTGTCGGTTAAATCAGCAATAATCTGATCTTCTAACGCTTGGCTAAATACATGGCCAGCATCTACACGCCAAGTACTTTGGTTATAGCATCCCTTACAGGCATGTTCACAACCGCTAACAAATAAGCAGCAACGGGTACCTTCGCCGTTGATCACATCAACACTATGGTAAGCACTGTAATGCATTATAAATGCTTCACTCTGCGTTTAACTTCTTCTTGCTTACCAAAGTTAAACGGCCGCGCATCAGGACTGCCTAAATAACCACATACACGGCGAGTCACCGATACCCTACTAGGCTCATGGTTACCGCATTTAGGGCAGACAAAGCCCTTACTGGTACAATTGAACTCACCAATGTAGCCGCAATCGTAACACTCATCTATCGGGGTGTTAGTGCCGTAATATGGCACCCTGCTGTAGCTGTAGTCCCAGACATTTTCCAGTGCTTCAATGTTGTTTTGCATGTTCGGAAATTCGCCGTAGCAAATAAACCCACCATTAGCGATGGCTGGGTAAGGTTGTTCAAAATCAATTTTATCAAAAGGATTCACTTTCTTTTCAACATCTAAATGGAAACTATTAGTGTAATAGCCTTTGTCTGTCACCCCAGGTACTACACCGAACTGGGTGGTATCAAGTAGGCAAAAGCGACTACATAAATTTTCACTTGGGGTACTGTACAAACTAAAACCATAACCGGTTTCTTGCTTCCAAGATTCAGTGGCTTGTTTTAGATGATGAATAATGGCGACCGCTTTGTCACGTAGTTGCGCGTTATCAAACACATGCTCAGCATTGCCATATAAAGCATTAACCGTTTCGTGCAGGCCAATAAAGCCTAACGAAATTGACGCACGGCCATTTTTAAAAATGTCGCTAACATCATCATCGGCATTTAAGCGTACACCGCAAGCACCTTCCATATATAAAATCGGCGCAACACGGGCTTTAACCCCGGTTAAGCGTGCAATCCGCGTATCTAACGCTTTGCGAGCAACTAACAAACGTTCATCGAGTAATTGATAAAAACGCTGCTCATCTTTACCCGCTTCTAACGCAATGCGCGGTAAGTTAAGGCTAACCACACCTAAATTATTGCGACCTTCATGTACTTGTTGACCATCTTGTTCATAAACCCCCAAAAAGGAGCGACAACCCATGGGGGTTTTAAATGAACCAGTGACTTTAACCACCTGATCATAATTTAAAATATCTGGATACATACGCATAGTTGAGCAAGTTAAGGCCATCTTTTTGATGTCGTAATTGACGTCAGTAGCTTGATGATTGACGCCATCTTTAATGGCAAACACCAATTTAGGAAAGACGGCCGTTTTGCGGTTTTTACCTAAACCAGCCATGCGCACAGTTAACATCGACCGCTGAATTAAGCGAGACTCCCACGACACACCTAAACCAAAGCCAAAGGTCACAAACGGCGTTTGGCCATTGGCGGTATGCAAGGTGTTGACTTCATATTCCAACGACTGGAATGCATCATGACACTCTTTTTCGGTTTGCGTCATTGCATAACCTTCGACATCGGCTACTTGCCATTTGCGAGCCACAGCAAGGTGTTTTTGATAACTAATTTGCACAAACTCAGCCAACACTTCATCAATACGGTTAATGGTTGTACCGCCGTAAATATGGCTCGCCACTTGGGCAATAATTTGCGCAGTCACCGCCGTTGCTGTTGAGATGGATTTAGGCGGTTCAATTTCAGCATTACCCATTTTAAAACCATGAGTTAACATGCCAGCTAAATCAATTAGCATGCAGTTAAACATCGGGAAAAATGGTGCATAGTCGAGATCATGATAGTGAATTTCTCCTTTCTCATGAGCGCTAACCACATCTTTAGGTAACAAGTGAGTTTTAGCGTAATGCTTGGCAACTATCCCTGCGAGTAAGTCTCGTTGAGTTGGGATCACTTTGGCATCTTTATTGGCATTTTCGTTTAAAATGGCATTGTCTGATTGCTCAACCAAACCACGAATAGCGCAGTTTAATTTACTCTGAGTCTCACGATGAGTGTCACGGTCGTGTCGATACTCAATATAGTGACGTGCCACCGACTTAAACGGTCCTGACATTAATAAGTTTTCAACCGCATCTTGTAGCTCGTGAATATCAACTTCGGTTTTGCAAGCCATTTGCTGCTCAACCGTTTGCGCTAACTGCAGCGCATATTGATGGTCAGCTTGACCTGCAGACTCCATTGCAGCCACAACAGCCTCTTTGATCCGACATCCATCAAATGCTGTCCGGCATCCATCCCTTTTCACGACTACAAGCATACAACCATCCTTACAAGCACTATATATAGAGCTTTAATTTACAAAAGACACAATATAGAGTGTATTAGATACATTAACGCTGAGTATTACTTTGATCCAGATCATAATTGTCGGCAGTACTTTTTATTGCAAATAACTTGCTATTCGCAATAAATATTGTAGGTGTGGAAAATGATTTGTATGACGGGAGATCGCATGGTAGAAAAAATTGAAAATAGCATCGCGATGTAAGATTTTGGCAAACAAGTTATCTCATAGGTAACCGTGTAGTTGTGGTTTTTAGCCGTTCAAAATGATGATCATTTCGATAACCTGGCATCAAATGCAGCGTTAATGACAGTATCAACCGCATAAGTGACTGATTCATTACGACAAGATGAATACTCAGGACGAAGAGGCGCGACATGAGATTGAATAAGTTAAACTAATACAGATTGCGCCGATTAAACGCATCCCAGAATAAATAAGCACCCTCTCCTTGATGCTGAACATCCATGTGATACCAATATCGGTACCACGATTGACAGGCACTGACTGATTAATCACCCATTAAGCACTTAGACGCGAACGGGTATATTGCCGTCAATACACCAGTCCGACATCGCCTAAGTGTTACTTTAAGGTTGCTTCAATTAAATGGTGAATATCTTTGACTGCCTGCTCACCCGCTTCAATGGCTTCTTTGGCGCGATGAAACTCCATGGTGCCAATATCAGCCACATCGGGCACAATACAAATATCAGGTGGCTCGCCCATTAAACGCGAACGTTTATGGCGTTGTTCTAAAATATCCATGGATTGTGACATCACCGCCAACATACCAGGATGAGATTTTGAGCTGCCCATGGCCAGCTTATCGGTTAAGCCACTCATGTACTCTTTGCCTTTCCCCCATAAATCCATAAAGCCGGTTTCAAGCTCACGCTTTTGTTCAATAGGTTCTGACTTACTGGCTTTGCGGCTTTTTACTTGTTCTGGGATCAAATGCATTTGGCCTCGGCGATGAGCATTTAAATCTACCGCAATAACCACATCAACGCCCATCGAACGGGCTAATGAAACAGGAACCGGATTGACGACTGCACCATCGACAACCCATCGATTACCTTGCTGCACGGGTGGTAAAAATCCAGGCATCGAACATGAAGCACGCACGGCATGGCGCAAGTCACCTTCTTTAAACCAAATCTCTTGCCCAGAATATAAATCTGTCGCCACCGCAGCAAACGGGCGCTGCAATTGTTCAATATTAAGGTCACCAATACGGTTAGCTAAAACATCAAACACTTTCTCACCACTAATAAGTCCGCCTTTACGCCAGCCTAAATCCATTAGGCCAAGTACATCCCAGCTTGAAAAGCCACTGACCCAAGTTTCAAGCTCAGCCAAATGATCATTGGCATAAGCTGCGCCGACTAACGCCCCCACCGAACAACCAGCCACTTTGTCTGGGTAAATGTCTAACTTGGCTAATCCATTCAATACCCCAATATGTGCCCAACCTTTAGCGGCTCCACTGCCTAGCGCTAATCCCACGGTGAGCTTTGTCATCTTTGTTCCTTCCATACTCTGTATTCATCTTTACCATAAAGCTCGGCTTAGTCGACCAATGACCTCGTCGAACTCAGGCAATAATATAATGCTAAAAAATAGCATAACTAAAGCGACTCTTGTTGGCTATAGCAAGGTGAAACAGCTATAATCGTCGGCTTACATTTTTTAGGGGATCTACCTTTGCAATTTACCGATTTTTCGTTGGACAAGCGCCTGCTTGACAGTTTAAAGCACCTTGGCATTTCTACGCCTACCGATGTTCAAGCGCAAGCACTTCCCATTGCCTTATCAGGTAAAGATTTAATGGCATCGTCTAAAACCGGCTCAGGTAAAACCTTAGCGTTTTTGTTGCCTGCTATGCAGCGAGTGATATCCACCAGAGCATTGTCGAAAAAAGATCCGCGGGTATTGATTTTGTTACCTACGCGAGAACTCGCCCAACAAGTTTATGGCCAATTACGTTTATTAGTTGCTAATACCCAATATAAAGCCATTAGCGTACTTGGTGGTGAGAACTTTAACGACCAAGCTAAAGCCTTGGCCAGAGATCCGCATTTTATCGTTGCCACACCAGGGCGTATTGCCGATCACTTACAACAACGCCATTTATATTTAAACGGCTTAGAATTGTTGGTGCTAGACGAAGCAGACCGCATGCTCGATTTAGGTTTTGCACCGCAATTAAAGGCCATCAACGATGCCGCCGATCATAAACGTCGCCAAACCTTAATGTTTTCGGCCACTTTAGATCATGACAGCATAGGTGATATTGCAGCAACATTACTGAAAACCCCAAGCCATGTCTCCATTGGTGAGTCTTACAGTGAACACAAAGATATTGAACAACGGATTATTTTGGTTGACCATTTAGACCATAAACAAGCCTTGTTGCAGCATATATTAAGCCAAGAACAGCATAAGCAAGTAATTGTATTTACCGCGACGCGTTCAGATACAGACCGTTTAGCGACCCTGTTAGCCGCTCAAGGTTTTGCGACCTCAGCGCTCAGTGGTGATTTGAAGCAATCGGCTCGTAACCAGATTATGGATCAATTTGCTCGAGGCCAATCGCAAATACTGGTGACTACCGATGTGGCATCACGTGGCCTTGATTTAATCAACGTCTCCTTAGTGATTAACTTTGATATGCCAAAGTTTGCAGAAGAGTACGTCCACCGTATTGGCCGAACAGGTCGCGCAGGCGCTAAAGGCGATGCTGTGTCGTTTGTGGGCCCTAAAGATTGGGACAGCTTTAAAAAAATCCAACTATTTTTACGTAAAAACTTTGACTTCACTGTGGTTGAAGGTTTAAAAGCCAAATTTAATGGCCTAAAAGACAAGCCTCAAGCAGCTAAAGCCGGTACCAGTGCAAAAGACGCCGTAACCAGCAATAGAGCTAGCGTGGCGAAAAAAGCTAAAGCAGCCCCTAAAAGTGATAAACGCTTTATTACCGGGGTTGATGTGGGTGATGCACCTGTGCGCCGTAAAGTTAAACCGATTGTCATTATTGAAGACGACGGAACAACAGAAGACTAAACGGCACATCAATCGCTGATAAACTGCGGTGACAGAATAATCAATGTAGGGCAGAACACTGCCCTACAACAAATGAACAATAACGAGCATGCTAACAGCATTATCGTATGAATAAACCAGTAAGGATTAACATGAAAATTTGTGGTGTGGAATTAAAAGGCGGCGAAGCCATTATCTGTTTACTGACCTATGAAGGCGAAACGTTTAACGTGCCAGCATGTCGTAAAGTTTCATTCAGTATTTCACAATCAGCTAGCACTGAATCCATTCGTGAATTTGATTTTGCGTTTAAAAAACTAATGAGCGATTATAAAGTTGATGAAATCGCCATTATTGAACGTGAGCAAAAAGGTAAATTTGCTGGTAGTGCCACCAGCTTCAAACTTGAAGCTACACTACAATTAATGGACCTTCCGGTTTCGCTTATTTCTCCTTTAACCATTAAAGAGCAACTAAAGCGCAACCCACCACAAGTTGACTTTGACTCATTGGACCTAAAACGCGTCCAGTTAAATGCTTTTGACGTTGCTTATGTTCAACATAATCGACTCATTTTCGGTAAAGTGTAAACACAGAACCGTTGTATTGTGGCGTTACCCATACCGAAAAAACGGTCGCGGTAGCGCCAGAACTAATCAGTTGATTTATGACAGACACTAAAACTAAAACGCTCAAAGCCCCGCCTAAAATGCCAGTCAAATCGGCGAGCCAGTCATTAAAACCAAAAGCAGACCTCAGCCTGCTAGTCACTAGCGCAGATATCAAAAAACAGCAGAGTGAACAGAGCCCTTTACGTTACCTAAACGGTTATCGGCCTGATGTGGTTGATAAAATCCGCCAATTGGTTGATACCAATGCATTGGGTGATCACTTTCTAACCCGCTACCCCAAAGTACACCAAGTACGTACAGACAAAGCCTTATATGATATGGCCATCGCATTAAAAAACACCTACATGCGTCAGTCAGACCCATTAGCCAAAGTCATTTTTGATGAAAAAATTAGCTTGAGCCATCACGCGCTAGGTTTGCATTCTTATGTTAATCGCCGTCAAGGCAATAAAGTCAAAGCCAAAAATGAGATTAGAATAGCCTCACACTTAAAGCATATTCCGTTTGAGCTTTTACAAATGGTCGTGGTGCACGAACTGGCCCACTTGCGCGAAAAAGAACACAACAAAGCTTTTTATCAGCTGTGTACTTTTATGCTCGCCGATTACCATCAATTAGAATTTGATATGCGAGTATGGTTAGTCGCTGAAGAAGTTGGCCAATCGCCCTACGGAAAATAATCGAAGGATTTTAATCATTGCCAACTCGCATCAGGCTTCCAGTTATTCATCCACGCGGGGATATCACAGGCAGGCATAGGTCTGGCAATGCCATAACCTTGTGCTAATTCACAGCCTAGTTGTAATAATGCAGTGCCATGTTCAACGGTTTCAACGCCTTCAGCAATCACGTCACGTTTAAATGATTTCGCTAGGGCGATTACGCCTTCAACAATGGCGAAATCATCAATATTACTCAACATGTCTTTGACAAAGCTCTGATCTATCTTAATCAAACTGGCAGGCAAGCGCCTAAGGTAAGTTAGCGACGAATAGCCAGTTCCGAAATCATCTAAAGCAAAATGGACACCTAGGCTCATGCAGTCATTCATGATAATTGACACATGATTAACATCTTCTAATGCGCTGGTTTCCAGCATCTCTAGCTCTAAATAGCGAGGCTCAACATTGGGGTGGGCAGCGAGAAGATCCGTTAACGTCTGTATGAAGCCAGGTTGCATTAATTGTACTGCCGCAATGTTAACACTAGTACTTACCGGGAGATCAAGCGCCATAGCTTGCCATTGGCCAATTTGTGTTAATGCGGTATCAATAACCCATTCACCTATTTCAATCATCATGGTGTGATTTTCAATTACAGGCAAAAACTCGATTGGACTTAATAATCCGCGCTCTGGATGTTGCCAACGAATAAGCGCCTCAACGCCCACCACAGTACCTATCTTCATATTAACTTTAGGTTGGTAATAGAGGACAAACTGATGATGATCTAAAGCATAGCGAATAGCCTCTAGACTTTCTCGTTGCACTTTAACGGCATCATCTTGCGCGGTATCAAATAAATGATAACGATTCTTGCCGGATTCTTTAGCCATATACATAGCTTGGTCGGCATGCCTCATCAGTAAATCAGCATCTACATTATCTCGCGGATAAAGCGTAACACCAATACTGGCGGATATATTGAGTACCACACCACTAACGGTTACAGATTCTGACGCGGCCAATAATAACCGCTCCAATACTGGCTCACAATCTTCAACTTTGGTTAAATCGGCCAACACAGCGACAAATTCATCACCGCCAATACGGCTTAAGCTGTCACCTTCGCGAAGCGCCTCTTTCATCCGGATCGATAGTGCAATAAGCAGTTCATCACCGATATCATGCCCATAGGCATCGTTGACCGTTTTAAAACCATCTAAATCTAGAAATACCACCGCTAAGGACTGCCCGTGCCGACTGCACTGCAGCATGGCTTGAGATAATCTGTCTGCCAGCAATACCCGATTGGGCAAATTGGTCAGTACATCATAATGCGCAATACGTTCTAATTGTTCTTGATGCTGCTTCATCGGCGTAATGTCGCTCGCTAAAGAGACATAATGGGTCGTTATACCGTTTACATCACGAACTGCACTGATGGTCTGCATTACTGCATACACTTCATTATTTTTACGGTGATTCCAAATTTCGCCATACCAGTATCCTTCGTTGACGATGGCTTGCCACATATCAACATAGAACTCTGGTGATTGACGTTCTGACTTGAGAATACGAGGGGTTTTCCCTATGGCCTCTTCACGGCTGTAACCTGTGATGTCACTGAAGGTCTTATTGACTTCGATAATAAGACCTTCAGCATCCGTGATCATAATGCTTTCACGGGCATGAGTGAATACCTTGGCGGCAAGGGCTAATTGTTTTACGCGCTGCTCTTTCTCTGCGTTGGCCAGAACTAACTCGTCTGCCCGCTTATCTTTCTCTTGGTTTTGAAAAGCCAGCTCTATGTTAGCAAGGGCTAATTCATTAGCACGTTGCTCTTTGTCTGCATTGGCCAGAACCAACTCGTCTGCCCGCTTATCTTTCTCTTGGTTTTGAAAAGCCAGCTCTATGTTAGCAAGGGCTAATTCGTTGGCGCGCTGTTCTTTGTCTGCGTTGGCCAGAACCAACTCGTCTGCCCGCTTATCTTTCTCTTGGTTTTGAAAGGCCAGCTCTATGTTAGCTCGGTTTTGACTATCTTCAGCTTGTTTTCTATCACTGATGTCAATCATAGCGGCAAGACAGTCTGTGCCTGTGATACCGAGATTAGCCTCAATATCGAGCCAAAGCGTATTATTACTCACTTGGCCTAATACTTCGCAAGATTGAATACCACTACCGCTAAAGGCTTTTCCTAAGCAACGTTTAAAAATTTCCCGATATTGTGCTGTGACATAGTGTGAAAACGGTTTGCCGACTAAGTGATCACGATCAATACCCAATAGGCTGGCACCTCGTAAATTGACTTGACTAATCATGCCATTGAGATCAAATACAAAGTAAGCAATCGGAGCAAATTCAAATAACTCGGTGTAACGATAATATAACCGTTCTGTTATCCGAGCTTGCTTTAACTCCTCATTTTGCATTTCCAATTCAATCTGATGAACCTGCAACTCATGGAGCATCTTTTTGGCTTCATAGTCACTAGAAGGAGATTGCGTATCACTAGTTTGTTTTTTCAGTTTAGCTTCCGCACGCTCACGTAGCACTTTGGTAGACGGCTTGGCTGACTTAGGAGTAGTCTTCATAAGCTAGGCCTGATCTTACGTAACTCTGATTCAAGCAGCTTGGCTTCACTGATATCGGTAAAGGTGATCACCACACCATCAATTACATCATCTTGGGTACGGTAAGGCATGATACGGACTTTGAACCAGCGTTGGTTTTTAGCGGTTATTTCTTTTTCGATGAAGATAAGCGTCTTCAATACTTCCTTTGAATCCTCTTGTAGCAGGACATAATCTAATTCCGTAACGATATCAGACAACGCACGGCCCACATCACTTTGGATAAGCTTAAATAAATGCGTCGCATAGTTAGTGAAGCGGCGAACATGCAGTTCATTATCCAGAAAAATGGTGGCAATTTGAGTACTATTAAGCAGATTTTTCATGTCGTTATTGACCCATGACAAATCATCCACTTTTGATTGCAGCTCATTATTGACGGTTTGCAATTCTTCATTCATTGACTGCATCTCTTCTTTGGATGTGGTCAATTCTTCATTGGTGGATTGCAATTCCTCATTGGCAGATTGCAGCTCTTCATTGGCAGACCTTAGCTCTTCTTGAGAAGATTGCATTTGTTCGCGAAGCGATTGTATTTCGTCATAGGCCTGTTGCAGTTCGGCCTGAGTTTCTTTGGCTAGTGAATCGCTTTTTCTACGCGGATATGGGGGCGGTGTCGCCACCTCAGTAAAGACCACCATCATCAAGCCGAGCAAAGCTTTTGGTTTAGAAATAGCTTGTACGGTCAAATTGATCGTACATGTGTCTATGCTTAGGTTTTTAATGATTACGGGATCGACTTGCATCTGGGCATTCTTCATAGCCAGATCAAGTTGATATTGCAGTTCTTCACGCACCATCACATGAATATTCCAGTTGGCTTTTCCTGCCGCGGGTTCTAAATATTTTCCAGTGCGGCCATTAATATAAATAATGTCACCTGCCGCATTAACCAAAACCGCTGCTGGAGAAAAGTGCTGTAGGAGAAGTTGATCTGCCTGGATTTGTAGATTAGTAATCGTTGTAGTCATCTTACTGGTTCTCTCAGGTTCACTTTCTACCAAAGATATAATCGGAAATATCCTGGGTAAAAAGTCGACTTCCGTCTGCGGTGCAGGGCCATCAATGCGGGTGTATATGCGTGTATTTTCTTTGAGCTCTGAGAACAACGAAGTGTAATGACCAATGGTTTCAGCACTTCCCAAAATTAACATACCTTGAGAAGTTAATGAGTAGTGGAACAAGGGGATTAACTTTTTTTGTAATTCCGGTCCCAAATAAATCAGCAGATTACGACAGGTAACAATATCTAACTTAGTGAACGGTGGATCCATGATGATATTTTGTGGCGCAAAAATGACCATGTCTCGAATGCGCTTATTGATGCGATAACCACTTCCATCTTTAATGAAGTATCGATTCAATTGCTCTGGCGAGACATCAGCCTCAATACTTGCTGGGTAATAACCTTTTCGTGCAACATTGATGGCATCCTCACCAAGATCAGTTGCAAATACCTGTAGTGTGAAATGCCCTTTTGGCTTAACGTCATCCAATACATCCATAATCGTCATCGCAAGCGAGTAAGCCTCCTCGCCGGTAGAACAAGCCGTTACCCATGCTCTAAGTTGTTTACCTTGTGGATAATGGGCTAACAGTGCAGGAAGTGAGACGCGCTTAAGCTGCGCCCACACTTTTTGGTCTCGAAAAAAATGAGTAACGCCTATCAATATTTCTTTGAACAGCAGGTCTTGCTCTTGCGGATTATCACGCAAATAGTGCGCGTAGAGTACAATGTTTTTAAGCTGATGCAAATCCATACGTCTTTCTATACGACGATAGATAGTATTTTTCTTGTACAATGAAAAGTCATTGCCACTGCGTCCACGTAAGATAATAATGATCCGCTCAAGCGCGCTTGTTGACATGAGCTCCGCACTCGATTCAAAATCGTTTGGTACACCGCGAGGGCTATGTTTGAGAAAAGCGATAATCTGTTCTGGTAAAGCTTCAGCAGGAGCAACGATGTCAGCCAGTCCAGTATTAATCGCGCTATAAGGCATTGAATCAAATTTGGCAAACTCAGGTGACTGCACCACAGACACCCCAGCATTTTCTTTAATGGCGCGTAAACCTAGGGTGCCATCAGACCCCATACCAGACAAAATAACCCCTACAGCCCGCTCATTCTGATCATTAGCCAAGGCCCGAAAAAAGAAATCAATCGGTAAACGCAATCCGCGACTGGCGGTTGGATCAAGTAGAAATAGCGATCCGTGAAGCATAGATAAATCTTTATTAGGTGGTATCACATATACACAGTTCGGCTTAACTTCCATCCCATTGCTGGCTTGGGTGACTTTCATTAAGGTGGTGCGTTGCAAAAGCTCAGGCATAATGCTTTTGCGAGTTGGGTCAAGGTGTTGAATAACAACAAATGCAATGCTGCTAGGAGTTAATACATGGGAAAAAAAATCTGCCAATGCTTCCAAGCCACCAGCTGAAGCTCCAATACCCACAATGATAGGTGTATTCACCACAGCCAACCTACTGTAATCCTTAAGTGGCTTAGTCAATGTTTTACTTTGGTTTTTCATTGGGTGAGCTTTTTATTATGCATGCATTGATTGTAGACGAATTAATCAGACAAGTATGTCAACTCAATCACTGCGGGACAGTAATTTATCCATTAAGCCTACCTTTGGCCTAAATATGAGTGACTTTATTAACGCAGACCTTTGTTTGTTGATAAAAAGCGTCTAAGTTTGTGCGTGAAACGGTGAGGCGGTTTATTTTTAAAAGTGCTTAGCTTGTACTTTTAGCGGTCAAATAAATTGAACACCGTTTGCGATTTTTTTCTTAAGGTTATGAGTACCGAAAACGGATAAAAGCTACAGAGCTAAGTGATTGAGGCCATATCTCTGAGGCGGTCGAAAACAGTAAACCTTCAGGATCCATCCATTAAATTCATTTAAAAATCAAATTTATAAATACTTAGGTATATATTTATTACACTCTGCCGCAGCAATTGATTGTATTTAATTGATGCTCTAAACAAGCTTTGAGACATAACAGTGAGGGGGTAAAGATGCCTGAGTTTGAGGGAAAACGGTTGGTGTATCCCCCTCTTGGTTATATGAACTTAGACATGCACCTGTTTTTGACTATTTGAACTACTTAGCGCTGATATTCTCATAAATAGGATGAGTGCCAACAATGGCAAAGCACAGCCAATTGCCGCGACGTAAATCCAACCACCATGGGCATACACAACACTGGCCAATATAGAACCAAGGGCGCCACCAATAAAAATACTCGTCATATATAGTGCATTCAAACGACCACGACTGTGTGGATCAAGTGTGTAGACGGCTCGCTGACCTAGCACCATATTCATTTGCACGGCAAAGTCGAGTAATACGCCGGTTAGCGCCAGAAATATCACACCATACGGCAGGTTAAAAAACCCCGGAACAAAACTAATCACGGCTAACACCATGGCAAACTTTGACATTTTTTCGGTGTGCCCCGCATCCGCCATTCGTCCTGCAATAGGCGCAGCAACAGCACCTATTGCACCAACTAATGCAAACAACGCAATTTGCGTTTGGCTTAACCCGTAGACAGATGACAACAGTAATGGCGCAGCGGTCCAAAACAAGCTGAATGATGCAAACATTAACCCTTGATACAAAGCACGCTGGCGTAATAAGGGATAGCGCTTAAATGACACTACTTAATGGGCGAAGGCATACCATGAGGTGACGAGCGAAGATACTGCGGTGGTGCAGTCACTTGCGCCCCTAATTCAGCGGCCGCATGCCAAACCCAATGTGGGTTGTAAAGGATCCCTCGAGCTAATGCCACGGCATCGGCCTTGCCAGTGGCGATGATCTCATCGGCCGCCTTTGGCTTGTCTATTAAGCCCACCGCAATAACCGGGATATCAACAGCGTGTTTTATGGCGTCAGCAAATGGCACCTGAAACTCTGGTGCAACGGGGATCTGTTGTTGAGGACTTAATCCTGCTGTGCTGACATGAATAAACTGACAACCCTTAACGGTAAGGGCTTTGGCTAATATAATACTTTGCTCAAGATCCCAGCCACCATCGACCCAATCGGTAGCTGAAATACGCACTCCAAGCGTGATCTTATCGGATACTGCAGCGCGGATGGCATAAATGATCTCGAGCAATAAACGCATACGGTTCTCAATGCTTCCACCGTATTGGTCATCACGCTGATTCGACAATGGAGATAAAAATTGATGAATTAAATATCCATGGGCAGCATGCACTTCGATGGCATCAATGCCTAATCGCTCTGCACGTTTAGCCGCTGCGGCAAAATCTGCCACAATATGACCAATATCGATAATACTAGCAGCTTCTGGTCGCGGTCCATCAAGGGTAAACGGTATTGGTGAGGGGGCAACGGGTCGCCATCCGTTCGGTTGATCAGCAGCGATAATATTGCCACCATCCCATGGTTTTTGAGTTGATGCCTTACGGCCAGCATGTGACAACTGAATGGCAATGGGCATAGTGGAATAACGGCGAGCAACAGCCAATGATTTAGCGATTGCCTGCTCTGTTCTATCGTCCCATAATCCCAAATCGGCATAGGTAATACGCCCAGTAGGATTGACCGCCGTGGCTTCAAGAATGAAAAATCCTGCACCAGATAATGCAAATCGTCCCCAATGCAAAGTATGCCAATCCGTTGCGGCGCCTTCATCTGCTGAATACTGACACATTGGCGCAATAATGACCCGGTTTTCCAAAGTTAACTGACCCATTTTCAGGGATTCAAACAAATGACTCATAAAAAGGTTTCCTTGTTGGTATAAGGTGACACAGGTGACTCATGGATCGGCGTCAGTAGTAAATATATATTCGTGGTAACAATAGATCTAAACGACTTAGGTTTAGTCTTATTTTTCCTCACTACACCATTAGCCTATTTATCAACAATCAGCTAAATACTGTTAACCCGTTGATAAAATTGTTTCAAGTGGCTTAGGTAGATACGTAAAATTGTGCCATAGCTTAGCTGGTAATAATCACGCTAACGAAGAGATTATTACCCAGAGACGAGAGCTCAAGCGTAGTGATGATTTTAATCAGACATGATAAAGGAATAACTATCACAGCAGAATATCGACTGGACGCAAAACACTATTGCTTATTTTGCAACACTCACCCGTAACGTATATCAGTTTATGAACCTGTGAGTTAATCACTGATTATGTAACTATCTCTCTAATAAAATCGATAAACGCATTAACCCTTCTCGAACCACGATGATTAGGTAAATATAAGGCCGAAATTGCTGCACTGGAACTGTTGGGATTAACTTGATATGACGTCAGTAAACTGATCATTTGACCACTATTAATGTCTTGTTGAATTAACCAATCTGGTAATAAAGCAATACCATGGCCTGATAACACCACTTCTCTGATCACTTCGACATTATTGGTCTTTAGCTTACCTTTAATAGGGATCCGTTGCTCTTCGTCTTCAGACAAAAACGTCCAGACCAGCTGACTACTAAAGCGCAAACATAGGTGATGTAACAAATCTGCTGGTTGCTGTGGCAGGCCATATTGTTTTATGTACTCTGGACTGGCAACCACTAGCCGTCGAAACTGACCTAGGGGTCGACTGATTAATTCTTCGGTCGGTGCAGCAGAGCCCAACCTGATGGAGAGATCGATGCGCTGGGTAAATAAATCAGTAATGTCATCACTGAGCTGCAAATCCAAATCTAATTTGGGGTATTGATGCAAAAAACGGCCAATGTGTGGTGCAATAACAAAACTGCCAAATGTTGTTGGCACTGTCACGCGCAGTGGACCTGATGCCTCATCTTGGCTGTCTTTTATTTGTTCATCTGCATCTAACACACTGTCGAGAATTTTCCTCGCACTCATGTAATAAGCCATGCCCGCATCAGACACAGTAATTTGACGAGTTGAACGGTTTAACAGCACGGTACCGAGCTCAGATTCAAGCGAATCGACCATGCGGGTTACCGATGACGTAGCCACCGAAAGATTGCGAGCCGCCGATGAAAATCCCTTCGCATCAACTGTCTCAACAAACATTTTCAACGCCAGTAATTTATCCATCTATGATCGTACTACCTCATTGTGGTTTCTAACTTATTCAACGCGACTTAGGTTATCACCACGATAAAAATAGCCGTTACACGCTATTTTGCAGTGTAGCCTACTGCTCTATTGTATTCAGTACAATTGATAATTTTACGGTTTTTTTACGCGATATACTGCTTGTCATTTGATATTGTTACTTCACTGAATTTTAAGTGATAAACAGCATTATGTGGGCAAATTTAATTTCAACTCGCTATATTTTTAGTTTTGTAGTGCTATTTTTGGTATTAACAAGTACCTGGATTATCGATTATATATGGGGTTCACCAGCTGTAATATTATTGCTATTACAATTGGCCATCGTGGTTATCGCGTTGCAATGTAGCATCAAGCTTGCCTATTTTTCTGCCATCATTGAAGCATTAAGCTTCAATTTTTTGTTCACCACGCCGCGTTATTCACTACAAATGTTCAACATTAACGACATCATGAATTTACTGGTGTTTATTTTTGTGGCATTTGCTACCAGCAAACTGGCGCAACATTACCGTCGTCAACAGCATGAATTAAAGCAGGCGCAACTTAGAAATAGTATCTTGTTGTCTGTGTCTCACGATCTGAGAACGCCACTGGCGACCATTATTGGCACATTAACGACACTCAAAGAATACATGGCTAAACTTAGCGAGTTTGAAAAGCAGGAGTTGCTCGATAGTGCAACAGCTGAAAGTCATCGATTACATCAATACATTGAAAACTTACTGCAAGCAACCAGGATGCAGCATGGAACATTAACGTTTAAAAAACTGCCTGTGTCTATTGTTAGTGTGATTGATCGTGTTGTTGAACGTTTTAGCGATGGCTCGAACCGAATTGCCTTGAACACAGAAAAGGTTTCGCAGTTATACATTAGTAGCTCATTGATTGAGCAGGCGATATTTAATGTTGTTGATAATGCTCTCCGATATTCCCCGAAAAATAAACCTGTCAGTATCAGTCTTTATTGCGCCCAAGATTATGTTCATATTGATGTCCAAGATTATGGCCAAGGCATTGATCCAAAATACGCAGACAATATATTTGAGCTTTTTTATTCAAGCCACGATCACCAACCTAGTGACTCTGGCAGTGGATCGGGTATTGGACTTGCCGTTTCAAAAGGCATAATTGCCGCGCATCAAGGCCATATTTCATTCATCCCTGTTGAGCAAGGCTGTTTAATCCGCATTGCGCTCCCCATAAGTAAACCTGAGGCATAAATGACTTATAAAATACTGGTCGTTGATGATGAACCGCAAATTCATACCTTTATTCGTATTTCGTTAACGGCTGAAGGTTATTGCTATGTTGGTGCGCAGTCTATTGAAGAAGCTAAAACTATATTCAATCAACAGCGTCCTGAAGTGATTATTTTAGACTTAGGTTTACCTGATGGAGATGGCATAGATTTCCTTAACTATGTCCGCCACAGCAGCAAAACACCTGTGCTTATTTTGACAGCAAGAGATCAGGAAGACGAAAAAATCCGCTTATTAGAGGCTGGAGCAAACGATTATCTGATCAAACCCTTTGGTGTAAGAGAGTTAATCGCACGTATTAAGGTATTAGTGAGAGATTTAGTCATCAATGAGCCTGTCACGGATGTAATCAAACATGGGGTATTAAGCTTACAAAAAAGTACCCATCAGTTCTGGCTTAATGGTAATGAATTAGCGCTAACAAAAAAAGAGTTCGCCTTTATTGAGCTCTTACTGGCTCAGCCGGGAAATCTGGTTAAGCAAGAAGTCCTGCTCAAACGGATTTGGGGACCGAGTCATCAGGAGGACACTCATTATCTGAGAATTATGGTTAGCCAATTACGTAAAAAACTCAATAACACTGCTGAGCAACCATTTATCAAAACCGAAGCCGGATTAGGTTATCGATTAAATATAGCGGCGGATCCTGATGATCAGTGATCGCTCGGTATATCAAGTTATCGATCAGGCTATTTCGTTTTCTTTTTATCAACAAAAATACAGGTCATAAATGGCACATTTTACAGTAATTGGCTTAGGCCGTTTTGGAGTGTCAGCTTCTTTAGAGCTGATCCATTTAGGGCACACGGTAACAGGCGTGGATCTTGACCCTAAAATTGTCGAGAAATACGCAGAAGATCTAACCGAGTCGGTTATATGCGACTCTTCTGATGAGAGCGTTTTGAGGGAGCTTAATCTGTGTACGAGTGAGGCGGTGTTGGTGGCAATTGGAGAGGACATGCAATCAAGTTTGCTCTGTACTCTGGCCCTTAAAAATATTGGTGTTAAAAATATTTGGGTAAAAGCCAGTACCAAAGCCCATCATACTATTGTGTCTAAACTCGGGGTACAAAGGATCATTCATCCCGAAGATGAAATGGGCATTCGAGTGGCTCAGTCACTCAATTATCCTATGGTGAATAATTATCTTGCCATTGGTCATGGCATTTATGTTGTGGAGATCCATATAAAACAGATCCTCAACGGTCAGACATTATCGCAAGTATTAGGCGACGTAAAAAACACCATTAAGCCAATAATGGTTAAACGGGAGGAAACTATTTTCTCTCAGCTCGAGCCTTTATTTGTATTACAGGCTAATGACATCTTACTGCTGTGTGGCACGCGTGCTCAATTAAAATACGTTGCGCCCAGGCTGGTATAACATGATTTTATGGCATCCCTCTATCACGCCTATTGAGCGAAAACCCAAAGCGGGTAAGAAATTATTTGCAGCACCGCCGCTTATCTTATGTGGCAGCTTTGTCGTATTAATCTTGCTCGGGTCAGTGTTATTAAAATTACCGATAGCCACTTATGTCCCAATAAGCTGGCTTAAAAGTATCTTCACTGCCACCTCAGCGGTAACGGTAACAGGATTAGTCGTTGTTGATACTGGCACGGCTTTCACGCCTTTTGGTCAGATTGTTATTGCCATATTAATTCAATGTGGTGGTTTGGGTTTGATGACGTTTGCCATTGTGACCTTAATCGCATTAGGGGGTAAGATTGGCTTTTTACAAAGTACTGTCGCACGAGAAGCATTTAATCAAACCGACTCGTCAACCTTAGTTTCAACAGCGAAATCAGTGATCATTTTTGCGCTCATTGTTGAATGCATTGGTATGCTGATTTTGACCCTGTATTGGCGTAATGAATTAGGTTGGGAAAAAAGCCTATTTCATGGCTTTTTTTATACTATAAGTGCATTTAACAATGCTGGTTTTGCACTCAGTGCGGACAGCTTGATGCCTTACGTTGATGATGTAGTGGTGAATATAACGATTACGTCGCTGTTTGTTATTGGCGGACTAGGATTTTCTGTTTGGATTGATCTTAATCGAAATCGAAAATGGGCGCGTTTAACTGTCTATAGCAGAATGATGATCTTGGGAACCATCTTAATTAACGCAATCGCTGTTATCCTGATTTACCTTATTGAATATGATAACCCAAATACATTAGCGCCACTGAGCGAGTCAGGAAAATGGTTAGCGTCTTGGTTTCAAGCATTAACCCCCAGAACTGCGGGCTTTAATACACTGGCGATTGATCAACTTGAAGATGCAACTACGGCAGTCATGTTGATGTTAATGTTTATCGGTGGCGGCTCGATGAGTACCGCAAGTGGCATAAAAGTAGTGACATTTATGATTTTAATATTAGCCACTTACTCCTATTTTAGACGTGATGAAGCGGTTTACGTGTTTAAACGTGAAATTCCAAAAGAAACCGTCAGCAAAGCGTTTGCGTTAACCATCATGTCTATCGGAGTCAGTTGTTTAGCCATATTTTCTCTGTTACTCAGTGAGAAAGCCCCCATGTTGGATATCATTTTTGAGGCAATCTCAGCCCTAGGTACAGTTGGCTTATCAAGAGGTTTAACTGCCAATCTGTCTAGCGCTGGCGAACTTATCATTATCTTCCTGATGTTTATGGGACGCTTAGGACCATTAACATTGGCCTATTTCCTCGCGAGCCCTCGGACTACCAAGCTGCGTTATCCATCAACCAAACTGGCTATTGGATAACTTATATCAACAAAGATTAGACAACCGAATATCATTTTTTGATTATAAAGTTTGATCACTTTCAAACTCACTTTTGGACATTTCCGAGTTGGAACATTAATGTTAATTCGTGAGTTTCAGGTTAAATTTTCTATGTGTAACGAATAGTTAAGAGGAAAAAAATTATTGACTAAAATTAGCGACGAAGGAGCAAAAGCCAACGGTTTTTTGTCCTTTTAAACGACTTATTATGAGTAAGTTACACCGTAGTTGTAATCTGTTTAATTACTTTCGCAGGATTACCACCGATGACAACATTGCTACCAAAGCTCTTTGTAACTACTGCCCCTGAAGCAACAACTACGTTATCACCTAAAGTCACTCCAGGATTAATTGTTGCGTGCCCCCCAATCCAGCAGTTATCTCCGATAGTAATTGGTTTGGCAAGTTCTAGTCCGCTATTTCTCTCAATTGGGTCTAAGGGGTGGGTTGCAGTATAAATGCCTACTTGTGGTGCAATCATACAATTGTCGCCAATTCGAACCTCTGCTACATCTAAAATAACACACCCAAAGTTAACGTAAAAATTTTCTCCAACGTGAATGTTAGAACCGTAATCACAGTTAAATATTGACTCAATATGTATATTTTTACCCGTACTACCGAACAGAGACTTTAATAATTTAGTTCTTACCTGTAAATCTGCTACAGAGGTTTGATTTAACTTCTCTGTCGTTAGGCGAGCACTTAATCTCATCTCAACAAGTTCTTTATTGCTAGGATCATACAATTCCCCTGCTAGCATTTTTGATTTTTCTGACACTTGATGAAGCTCCTTAATACAAGATTTACTCATAACACCCCAAGCAGCGGAAAGCGCGAACGCTGTGGCGCAGCCAGTGACTGATTGTCCGATAACTTGGTTTGTTATGTGTTACCAAACTCGTACCTTTATTTCTAAATAAATGGAGGTTTCGTCCAACTCTCCAGATGGCATAATTGTAATTGACTTGGTTTCAACTAATTTATCGACCGCTACAGCTTCATGCAACCAGAAGTCTTCACGATCAATAAGTTGTTCTGGATATCCACCGGCACTGTGGTAGTCGTTATCTAATATTTCGATGGAAATAACATCAACCAATTCACCATCTTCAAGCAAGGGACCTGCGTGGCTAATCTTCCCGTTTGTAATTTCAAATTCAGAAGACTCCCACCACTCATCTGAACCCACAAGAGGGTTTTGATCGAAAAAGCTGGGAAAGGCAGCAGCAATTTCTTCATTTATATCTGTTGCCCACTCACAAGATTCTGACTTAAGGTCAAAAATTATTGTCACAAAACCTCCAGTAACACATAACGCCCGCCGATGCTGCAATTATGAGTGTTTTGCAACGAAGTTGCAGCGAGTAATGTCCAAGCCCAACTTGTTGGGTGAATATAAGGCGCTTGTTATGCACGTTTGTCTACTTTCCATGGTGGGTTTAAACGATTTTCACCAGCCCAATAAAGCTTTATTTTATTACCAGACGGGTCTTTAATTATCGCTTCTTTCCAAAGATAACGCTGTTCTGTTGGTTCTTGTTCAAAGACAATACCTTTTTGTGCTAGGTTTTCACATAGTTCTTCAAGGTCTTCGTGCTCGAAATAGATAACTGAATGATTTTCAAATTTGTCGTTTTCGAGAGAAAGAGAAAAGGTAGAATCGCCGTCTGGACAAGAGAAACGAGCATAATGGGGGGTATCAACTATTTGAGTGAAGCCCAGCTTTAGATAAAACTGAACAGCATCTTCCATATTTTTAACGGGTAAAGTTACCTGATTAAGTTCCATCTATCCTCCAAGTGCATAACGCTTTGCTAAGCGGCTATAAATGGCTGGCTATAATAACGAGGAACGAGCACAGCCAGCTGTTTGTGTCAGTTTAAGTAACTTGTTATACGAATTTTCTGCATAGAGCCTTAACTTTATCATGACTATCCATACATTTTACAAGCTCGGATTCTGAAGTATTATAAAAACTTAAAACATCGTGAGTTGAAGATATTGCAACATTAATTGTGGATGACAAAATAAAGAGTAAATCAGCATCACTAATTTTAGCGGTCATAACTACTCTATCATTTTCAAAATTTTTAGATGCTAATGCACTTATATTTCCGTGGGTATAACGACACAAAGTATTATAAACAGTTGAATAAAGATCTTCACAACCAGCTTTTTTGAAGCGTTCAAAGATATTAATACTATTAGTTTTTTCTTCTTTTAAGTTTTCAATATGTTTGGGACTTGCTTTAGCTATACCCTTGTAATAAGGGTTAGACTCAGAATGTTTTTTTAAGTTTTTATACATAGAGTCAGCTTCCGCTGCCATGATATTTTTTACATAGTCCTCATCTGAAATTAAACACCGAAGATCAACGAATGACTCCAGAGTACTCCGCATTAAAATCTGAGGTGAAACAAAACAATCACTCTTAACTAATACAATGGTTTCTTCACAAAGTGAATTTATTCTTACCCATAAAGCCAAAATAAATTTTGATCTGTCATCGGTAAAATTTAAACTTTCCAAATAGATATTTCGAAAATCACAAAATTCATCCCATATTTGATAAAACGACGCTTTCATAAATGCCTATTCGTATAACGCCGCAATTTGCACACGGAGTTCCGCAAGATTACCTTGTTAAATGCTGAGTTCAATGATTTCACCATCTTTATTTATATATTGAATGCCACTATATTTTTTAGTTGTTCTTGACCATTTAGCGGTTGCCTCAACAGGAAGTTGGTAGTCATTACTTAACAAAAAATTAGACATACTTTCAATATCTTTTTGCTCAGGTTTGACGACGCCATACCAAAATGAAAACCCTTGATCATTTGCTACTAAAGTAAATGATGACGCACCATCGTAAATACCTAAGGCTACCTTTCCATTTGCGAACTTAAATTCAGCCAACTCTAACTCAATGGTGTCTGCTGAGAAATCAGGATGGGTATCTGGAATTACATGTTCAAAAGCATCGAAGCCTTCTTCGTCATTTTGGTAAAAGCACCATCGATGAGACTGTAGATCTTCCAATGTTACTTCTCCAATCAGTTTAGGCTTGCACATATTTATTGCCATTTAACGCCTTACTAATGGGCGCATAAATGCTTGGCTAAAATTAGCGACGAAGGAGCACAAGCCAAGCGTTTTGCGTCCTTTTGAGTAACTTGTTATAGCTCGCGTTCCCACGGTATATCTTTAGCTACCTTTACACCCTGATAATTGCAATTTACAAAATATTCAAAGTCCAACCGTTTACCATTAATTGTTAGGTTGCCAACAGCTTCGTTGCAATCCTTGGTAAATTTAATGTACCTCAGAATGTTGTTTATTTGGACTTTAGTACCTTTAGGTAATAAAACTATCAGTCTCCCGCTAGCGCAACAGTCTGATTGGCGCACTAACGCACTTTTAAAAAAGCTAAAGTTATGTTCGTTGTTTTCAAACAATGCCATGTCTTCGGTAAGATAAAAGTCTCCACCAATATATTCAGGATAATGATGTGACATGTTTTCGGTTTTTGCTGCACATGCTGCTACTAGCATGATTGATAGAAAAACGAGAATCTTACGCATACTTTCCTTGAGAGCTATAACAGCTTATTGAACGGCTCACCCGATAAAGTCGGCTGTTCAAATTATTGATTAATAACATCCTACATTTTTTATCTTATTGATGTAAAACAATAAGTTATTATTGAACCATAAAAACAAATCGAGGTTGCACGATAAAAGTGGCTAAAAAATGATAATTATTTTAAATAAATAACTATCAACAACTTAGGGGGTAACGAGATTATTCCATCATACTACTTTCGTTTACTTATTCATCGTTCTCATTCAATTTGCCCTAAAAACTTATTATAACTGTATATAAAAACAGTTAACCAATATGTTCATTAAATTAACCATAAATGGTCTTTGCTACAGAGGAATTATGATCTTTTTTATTAACGAGAAATGATGACCCATAAATGAAATAGAACGCTATTCCTAACTTGGAACGAGGCAAAACCAAGTTAGCTGTTAACTTAACATTCGTACCAAATGAAGCTAAATCGAAGAGATAGCATGAACCAGTGAAGATGCGACTGAAGGTATCGAAAACAGGAACGTCTTCGTTAAGTGGCGTAAAGCGTGTCACAGCAGTATCTGCACATCAGCCCAATGCAGGTGATTGACTACAATGAAACTACAAGCTTCAAACCCATTTAACCAATACCCACTCAGCTAAACACGACTCAACCAAACATAAAAATGCCAGTTTAGCGGCAATACTGTAATGGCTATTTGCTAATGGCCAGGAAATACATGCCCATGAATCATGACATCAGCGTAACTAAATACGGTGTATGATTAAACTTAAGAAATAAAATAAAAATGCAGCCATCAGGCTGCATTTTTATTTTGTACTAACGCTAAGCAATTGTGATAAATAGCGTGGATTAATCGAAGTTAATTAGCCTAAATCCATCATCATGCTTCTGCTTTTAACCAAAGCTTGAAAGGCTTGCAATTGCTTTTTAGGTAATACTTTGGCTTCTGCGATATTGGCTTTCATCGCGTCAACAGGGCGACCATTTACAATAAATTCATAATGTAAATGAGGGCCTGTTGAAGCACCTGTATTACCCGATAGGGCAATCACTTGACCGCGAGTCACTCGCTGTCCTTTTTTAACCAAAAACTTCGACAAATGTAGGTAGCGAGTGCTGACTTTATTATCGTGTTGAATCACAACATAGTTACCCGCAAAAGGATGCTTAGTCACCAAGGTCACCACACCATCACCGGGAGCCACAACAGGAGTGCCAATTGGTGTCGCAAAGTCGGTACCATTGTGAGGACGCACGCGGCCGGTAATAGGATGTTTGCGATTAGGGTTAAAGCGAGAACTCAAACGGTATTGTCTATTAAGCGGTACACGTTGAAAAGCTGGGGTTAAACTTTGGCCTTGGATGTCGTAATAGTTGCCATCAGTATTTTGAAATGCGGTTATATCGCGACGACTGGTATTAATCCTAATACCTTCAATCGTTGTCATCCCCGTTAGTTCACCTTCAACGAACTGATCATTTACCAAAACCGAAAAGGTGTCACCTGCATGTAACTCGCGTGAAAAGTTTAATTTCGACTTTAGTAATGACTCCACTTTTTGAATTTCAGCAGCACTTAAACCGGCTTTTTTAGCTGACACATAAAAAGAACCATTAATTTCGCCGCCGACGATACGATTTTGCCAAATACCATCAATATTAATGTCATTTACAGCGTAAGTTCCGTCTTCAAAACGAGTGAAAACCACTTGATGAGCAGGATTAAAATATAACTCTAACTTATCAAGTTCGCCGTTCGCGTTATCCCAGAACTGGATACGGTTACCGGGTAACAAAGTATCTAACGCTAACACTTCTAAATCAGCCTCAAGGACTTTGTACATGGTTCGTTGGTCGATACCAGCTAACTCAAATAACTGACTTAAAGTATCACCACTTTGGATCACGCGGTCTAAAATTGGCGATGTCGGCTTAACAATTTTCAAGGTACTGTCTTGCTGAGCGATATGTGGCAATAGTGAATCGATATCAATAGCCACGGGAATTCGTTGAGATGAAAACTCTTGTTGTGTTGGCCATAATAAGGCGGCACCGACAACAAACACGCTTGCTAGCAAGAATTTCTTGTGCAAGTTTGGTAAGTTCAATTGACTTACCGATGGCCGTTGGAAGGCCATTATTTTACTCATTAGCAATGTTTAATCCACCCTAAAAGATGACGTTTTATATTTATTGTTTTTTCTTTTACTGCAAACTGTTATTGCGATACTGAGAATAAAATGAGCTAACACGTTACGTTTAGGTCATTTTTGTCATCAATATGGCCTAATATTTGATACTTCGCAGTCCGGTAAAAACAGCTTAAAACGCGGGCTTCTGTACTCAAATTGCATTTCAACGCTCTTTTATATCAAAAAAAAATCATATTACAAATATAAAATGTTATTTAATTAATATTAATTTTGAACTCAATGGCAGTAATAACGGGAGTTTGAGGTAGATCAACTGCCGTTAATCGCAAATTCATGCTGTAATTTACTTATACCAAGACCATTCATTTTATTCACTTTTATCTGCACGTCGATCCGCTCTTTCATCGCTTCAATATGGCTAATCACGCCTATCATTTTGCCCGATGCATTTAAATTATCTAATGCATCGAGTGCGGTATCTAGAGTTTGGCTGTCTAAGGTACCAAAGCCTTCATCCAAAAACAGTGAGTCAATGCTCGTTTTATGACTTACCAAGTCAGATAGCGCTAACGCAAGCGCTAGGCTAACCAAAAAGCTTTCACCGCCAGACAAGGTTCGGGTATCGCGAACGGCATCACCTTGCCAGGTATCGAGCACTTGTAACTCTAATGCATCCGACTCTTTGCGCTCTAATAAGTAACGGCCCTGGAGACGTTCAAGCTGTCGATTAGCTAACGCTACTAAATGATCTAAAGTAAGCCCTTGAGCAAATTTGCGGAACTTATCGCCTTTTTGTGAGCCGATGAGAGCATGCAAATAGGCAAGATCGTCATAAACTTGCAGTGATTGCGCCTGCTGTTTTAACAGTTGCTGCTGCCCTTCTCGCCTACTGGCATCAAGTTCGAGCTCGTGCGTTAAGCGCCACAAAGTTTGGGTTAATTGTTGATGCTCTGAATCGAGCGTCTGATGCTGCTGTAATATTTCACCTTGTTGGGCTAAATCATAACGATGTTGTTGCCCAAGCTGCATCAACTCAGTTTGGCGCGCAACGGCCTGCTCAACCAAGGTTTTGGCTTTAACAATTTCATTGTCTAATTGCTGTTTAAGTTGTTGCAATCGATAACGTTCATCCGCGCTAAGTAACGCTTGCTCAAAAGCCTGTCGATCATCAAATGGACTAGCATGTAAGGCACTCATCCATTGGCGGTGTAATTGCTGCCATTCTTGATTAACTTGTGTTGTCTGAGTTTGGGTGGCGCTTTGCTGCGCACTTAAGCTCGCAAGATGTTTATCCGCTGCTTGTAATTGCTGCTGTACTGTCGCTAATTGTTGCTGAGCTTGCTCTAATGCTGTTTGGCTTAGCTGTTTTTCATCCTCAATCACTTTATCTGCAAAAATAAGCTTACGTTGTGCCTGTAGGTTGCTGAGCTGCTGTTGTGCATTATCGAATTGCTCTGTCACTGCACTTAACCTTGTACTCAAATCCTCCGCTTGCAGATTATTGGCCATGAGCTTTTCAGCCGTAATACTCAATTGCTGCTGATTATCATTTGCCTGCTGCTGCGCTTGAGTCCAAAGCTCGAGTTGCTGTTGTAACTGGTTTAGCCAATCTACGGCATCGGCTATTGTCGGCGCCGTTAACCCTGTGGCGATAATCTGTTTTTCAAGCCCGCTGAGTAATGACGTTTGCTGCGCAGTCACCGTCTCCACTTGCTGCTGATGACTGAGTATGCCTTGCTGCAAGTTATCAAGCTGTTGTTGTAACAGCGCTTGCTGATTAATCAACTCAGCAAGCGCTTGTTGAGCTTGCACCACATACTGCTGATGCTTATGTAAGGTTTTTTGACATTGGCTAAGCTGAGAGATTGTGAGCGCTAATTGCTGTTGCTTGGTTTCAGTTTGGTCGATGTAATCGCTTAAAGCGGACTGCTGCTGCAAATCCAATTCAAGAGATATTGATAAAGCCTCTGTTTGCTGCTTCCACTGATGAACTATGGTTTGGATGTCTGCTTGAGTTTGAGTTAACTGTTGTTGCGTATTGTCATAATTAATTTGCAGCGCCGTTTGTTGATGTTTAAGTTGCTCACCTTGTTGTTTAATCGCGTCAAGCTCAGCCTGCAACTGTTGTGCTCTTTGTTCTGTCGCTGACACATTGAGTGTTTGGTAGCGCTCAACTAAGGGATGCTCGGTTGAACCGCATAAAGCACAAGGCTCACCGGCTTTAAGTTTGGCACGCTCTATGGTTAAACTGGCAATTTGCTGTTCTTGGTGCAATAACATTTGCACATCTTTAACTTGCTGATTTTTATCACTCCACTGGCTTCTTACCCCAGAAAGAGACTGCACCAGAGCTTGCAACTCAGTCTCAAATTGCACCGAATGAGCAGTTAACTGCTGGCATTGCTGTTGCTGGCGGATAAATTGGCTCAACAACTGGGTTAATTGATAACGTCCCGCTTGCTGCTCAATCAGTTGCTGATAATCAGCATTAATTTGTGCTTCATCTTGGCCGGCCAATAATGCTGCTAATGCTTTTTGGCTGTCTTCTTGCTGTGATCTTGCTTGAGCAAGCTCAGTTTGAGCTTGTTGTATTTGTGGCGCGAACGCCCCTAGCTTCACCTGATTGTGCTTAATCGCATCTTGTTGCTGCGTACATAGGCTATTAATCTGGCTCAGCTGCTCGCTAAGTTGCACAACTTGTGTGTACTGGTTTTGCCAAGCGGCAAACTTTTTAGCCACTTCCTGGCCTTGTGGCAAACTCTCGAGCTGTTGCTGAATGTGTTGCTTTGCGGCGGTCAGTGTCTTTTGCTGCACTAATAAATCTTGTTGTTGCTCGCGCGTCTTTTGTTGCTGCTCATGGGTTTGTTGATGAGTTAATTTAATGTGGTTTAATTGATAATTGTGTTGATGGATCTGCTGATCCAACGGCAACACTTGCTCATCAATTAATGCCAGTAAAACGTTATGTGCCTGATTAACATTTTCAAGCTGTAGTAGGCTTTGAGTCTGCTTATGTTTATGCTCTTGCAGTAGCGTTTCAGCTTGCTCGGTTTGTTGACTTAATTCACTCAACTGCGCCGTCAATAGTTGCGCTTTTTCGTGAGCTTTCTGCTGTTGTTCAAATAATGGCAAAATCTGCTGCGCAGGTTCACTGCGCTGTAATTGCATTAACGCGTCACTGTGTTGTTGCTGATGTATTAGCGCCTGTTGCTGCTCAGCCTCAAGCTTAGCTAATGACTGCTGGGCTTGCTCAGAACTATTGGCCCAGGTAATAAACTGACTTAATTGAGTCAGCTGTAATTGTTGCTGCTGCAAGGTTTGGCTATATTGTTCAATCTGGTCTTTGTGTTGCTGTATTTGCTGTTCATCAAACAACTCGACACTGCCAAGTTTTGCCTCGAGCAATTTCAAATTGGTTTTGGCTTCGCTAAAATGCTGGTGAACTCGTTCTGAGATCAGTCCATAAATTTCGGTGCCGGTGAGCTCTTCTAACAATTCAGCACGATCATTGGCATCGGCATTCAAAAAGGCCGCAAACTGCCCTTGAGACAACATCATTGATTTGGTAAAACGAGCAAAGTCGAGTCCAGTAATTTGTTCAATTAATTCTGTTTTACGCTTTATTTGGCTGGCAAGAATTTTACCGTCACTTAGCTGTGCCAGCTCCACTTGTGCATCTTGCAGATTACCATCGGCTTTATCACGCGAGCGCCTTTGACTCCAAAAAGCACGATAAGCAACGCCTTTAACTTCAAACTCAACTTCAGCTAAACATTCAGCGGTGCCGCGAGTCATTAACTCATTAGTGGTTTTAGAGATATTATTTAACCGTGGCGTGCGATGGTAAAGCGCTAGGCAAATAGCATCCAGTATGGTGGTTTTACCCGAACCTGTGGGCCCAGTAATGGCAAATAAACCGTTTTCAGCAAAAGGTGATTGGGTAAAGTCGATTTTCCACTCATTTTTAAGCGAGTTAATATTTTTAAAACGAAGGCTTAAAATTTTCATGACTGTTCACCGTCTGTCGCACTTTGTGTAACAACCTCAGTGTTAACCTGATGAGACATAGTCTCTTGCAACACATGACTTGCAGCGGTTTCTTGAGTATGTCGCTCAGACTCAACCTCAGCAACCACTTGGCTAAAGCGCTGCTTAATGCGGCCTAACTGCGCCTGCTGCAACTCACTGTCAAATGTTTCTTGGGCTAAGCGTCGAGCAAAGACCTCATCAACACTTAACTCAGATAAGGTTTCATTATCTAACTGTTTAATGTGTTGTTGACGTTGGCTACGGGCACGTTTTAATTGCAATACCTCAACCGCTTGACCTTGAGTCATGTCGGCGATACGCGATTGCAGATCTGAGAGGTAATCTTGCTGCGAGACTTCAATGCTTAACCAAGTCATGGTTGTGGCATCGGTTTGCACAGCAAATGCACTTATCTGTTGTTCAATACTGTCTAAGTCGCCTTTGAGCACCTGCATCGGCTGAAAAATGGGTACAAGCAACGGCGTAACCTGGCTGAGTGCGGCATGGCTAAACTCAACCAGAAATACCGATTTATTTGGCGTATTGTCGCTTGATAGCTCATCAAAACTGAGTGCAATAGGTGAGCCGCTATAACGAATATGGGCAGATTTCGCCACCGCTTGTGGCCGATGAATGTGGCCTAAGGCAATGTAATCTGCTGCCGGAAAAAGTGCCGCGTTAAAAGCATCTAAACTGCCAATATAAATATCACGTACGGATTCAGAAGTACTTGCACCAACAGTGGTTAAATGGCCGGTCGCAATAATAGGCACTGGTGTTGCCAGCCTTGTATTAACAAGCTTTGCTTGCTCAAAACAACTTTGATAGAGCTCACTAATGGCATCACCTAATTTGCGTTGTTTATCGATTGAAGATTCACCAGATTCACTTAACACCACATCTCGTGGACGTAAAAAAGGTAACGCACATAAAATAGCTCCTACTTCACCCATGCGATTATTGAGAGTAAAGACATGCTCTTCAACACGTTCAAGAGCCCCTGGGATAACCACGGTATTAAGGCAGGCTAACAGATTTTTAGATTCATTTAAGGTTGATACTGAATCGTGATTACCACCCAGTAAAATTAGCTGACAACCTGTTTGTTGAATTTGAACAATGAATTGATTATATAAGGCGCGGGCATAGCTTGGCGGCGTGCCAGTATCGAAAATATCGCCCGCAACAATAAGGGCATCAACTTGATGAAGGTCGATTTGCTCAAGTAACCATGCCATAAAAGCTTGATGCTCGGCTGCGCGGCTTTTGCCATAAAAATATTGGCCGAGGTGCCAATCTGATGTGTGAATAATGCGCATAACATCCCTTTTAATCAAAAACGCTTAATAATGGCGTGAGTAAACCCGAATTGCCGCTATTACGATCACATATATTGCGACCACAATAATTTACCGCTCATTCCCAATGACATGATCACCACCAAAGGTTTAATAATTTTAACTCCTTTAGTGACCACAAGGCGTGAGCCTAATGTGGCACCAATGGCCTGGCCTACCAGCATAATTAATCCTAATATCACCGCCACTTGACCACCAATTAAGAAGAAAATGAGCGAAGCAATGTTCGTGGCAAAATTGAGTAGTTTTGCATGCGCAGTGGCTTTAGCTAAACCAAAACCGGCTAATGAGACAAATGCCAAGGCAAAAAAGCTCCCAGTACCTGGGCCAAAAAAACCATCATAGAAGCCAACGCCTAATGCAGCAGTAAATGCAAATACGCTTGGCGTGAGAATTTGTTGGCGATCTTGCTCACTGATTTTTTTAGACAATAAAAAATAACAACCAATGGCTAAAATCAAAAAAGGTAACACTACCTCTAACAGTTTCGCGTCGATCATTTGTACTAATATGGTGCCAATTGAGGCACCGATAAAGGCGCAAATCAACGACAGTTTTATACTGCGTAAATCGACCAAGCCTTTACGGACAAAATATAGACTTGCAAAAAAACTCCCACCACAGGCTTGTAACTTATTGGTACCTAAAGCCGCTGCTGGCGGCAGCCCAGCCCACATCAATGCCGGAATGGTGAGTAAACCGCCCCCACCAGCTATTGCGTCAATAAAACCTGCAATTAAAGCAACAGCAAACAAAATAACGCCGAGTTGGAGCGTGAGTTCAAACATGAAAGTTCTCTATAATGGCAACAAATGTGAAGTCAGTAAGACAATAATAAGGCGTTATTAGACAATCTTTAACGTCAAAATACAAAGCGTTCCGAGTTATTTATTCGATTTAACTTAACTAATCGCTACTCGCATAAATAAATAATTATCAAACAGCTCAATGTTTGCATTGATTATCGTTTTAGGACACTGGCACTTTGCGCTTCAGTTGTGCATTGATATAGTAGCCGACCTAATGAACACTAGCTGAAGGCTTTATTATGATTGTTATTACCGGCGCGAGCAGCGGCTTAGGTGCCGCATTGACCCATCTTTACGCTGCAGAAAAACACAGTCTATTGATCACTGGTCGCAGTGAGCAAAAATTGGCTAATGTCATGGCAGACTTAACCCCACTTGAACAAGCTAATGTAACCGCTCACGCAGCAGACTTATGTGTGGCTCAGGATGTTAGTGATTTATTTTCGCGTTTATCGACGCCGCCTAGTCGGGTAATTCATTGTGCAGGTAGTGGTTACTTTGGCCCAATTGAACAACAATCTCCACATGCGATTAATCAACTAATTAACAATAACCTCACCTCAAGCATTCTAATGTTACGAGAGCTAGTAAGTCGTTATCGTCATCACAAGGTGACGGTTGTTGTAGTCATGTCGACGGCAGCGCAGGCTGGCAAAGCAAATGAGTCAACCTATTGTGCTGTGAAGTGGGCGGTAAAAGGGTTGCTTGAATCCTTGCGACTAGAATTAAAAGACAGTCCCATGAAATTAGTTGCCGTTTATCCCGGAGGCATGGCAACCGACTTTTGGCAAACCAGTGGCAAAGACATCGATACCTCAAGCTTTATGACTGCAGCAGAAGCAGCCACGATGCTTAAACAAGCTTTAATCGCTACTGAGCATGGTTATGTGTCGGACATTACCCTTAATCGTAGTTAACAAGCCGTTTGTTGATTAAAGAGTTGGCTTTGTTGACCAATACCAGCAATATATCCAACCTGCTGGAGCAAAAACAATGTTTAACACTAAGGCATAAAATCCGACAAGCGGTAAATTAGTGGTTTTACCTTTGGCAAACTTTAAGGTGAAAAACACCACAACCAAGGTTAGAACGAAAATAATTTGGCCAATCAATGTGGCATTTAAATTCATGATTTTACCCTTTAATCATCAAGCCCGTTATGCTGAAATAGCAATATCGTTAACTGATGATACATTTAATATTAGATTATTGATAAGGCCACCACAATGTGTAAAAAAGTCGTCGTAATACTGGTGTCGATCAACCTGCTTCTTGGCTTGTCAGCTTGCGCTGAATTAAAACACACTGGCAAAGAAATCGGTCACACCACAAAAAAAGTGACCACAGCAATCGGTCACGGTACGCGCGATGCCGTAAAGGCCATTGGTCACGAAACTAAAGAAGTCATTAATGACATAAGAGAAGATGACTAAATTCCGTTGTATAAACTAAGAAAAAGCCGTTAATGCGTGGCATTAACGGCTTTTTTTGAATTGGACAATTCAATTTTTAATCATGACTAAATGGCGATATTAGTGTTTACAATGCTCACCGTGTACATGGTCATCATCAGCAAATTCATCATCGCCACCTTGATTTTGCATTACGCCCCAACCATCAGAAATACCGTCAAATTCTTGCGCAAAGCTATTTAACTCGGTCTCTTTACCAACCAGTGCCGCGTATTCTGGCACCATTTGCAAGCAAACAATCACTTCCCACTTAGTGTTTTCTTCATCAAAATTTAGCTCAAGCTCGCCTTGCATATCGGTTTGGCTTAATGCCTCTAAGGCTGACTCTGCATCACGTTGATCATCAAACACTAAGAAGAAATCGACTTCTATTGACTTAGTAAGATCAATACCGGCATCCGCCATTGCTGCCAACATTTGGCCATTATCATCTTCTGGGAATTGCATTTATCAATCCTTACTCTGCTGGAACAATTTCAATTGTTGTACCATTGAACGACACCATATCGCCAACAACACACTTTTTACGTTTACGCGTATCAACTTCACCATTAACGGTAACCTGACCTTCGGTAATGACATGCTTTGCTTCACCACCACCGTTAACTAAACCAAGTACTTTGAGTACTTTGTACAGTTCTACGAATTCATCACCTTGAAGTAATGCAAACGCTTGAGTTTGAGTCGTCACAATAATCGCCTTTTTATCAAAATATATCGGCTATTATAGCCTATGCCAGTTTAGCAAGCATCAAGCATTTTAAATGGACTACTAAAGGCATATTCAAAGCCTAACTGATGGCAGATTAATTGACCGTCGATAATTTTACTGGGTTGTTCCTGTTGATTAAACTGCGGCGCAATTAATCCCAGATGCTCGGTCGCAGCAACATAAAATTCACCGCGAGTAGGATGCTCATTTGCAGTAAGATTATAAATAGCTGAGGTATCTTTACGTGACAAAATCAAGCTAACGGCAGCAATACAGTCATCTAAATGCACTAAATTTACCGCAACATTGGCACCACTCACATCGGTTTTACCCGCAAAAAAACGTCCAGGATGACGTTTCGGTCCAACTAAGCCTGAAAATCGCACAATACAGCTGTTTTGCATTGCAGAAAATACCGCTTCTGCTTGTAGTAAAATATCGCTGCTATCATTAAATGCCGCCGCATCTTGTTCGGTGACGATTTGATCTAGCGACGGATAAACCCCTGTCGTACTGATAAAAATCACTTTTTGGTATTGGCGTTCACCGATAAAGTTTTTCAATTGAGTTAAATAAGCAAGATAGTCAGTATCACCGCGCCTTAGTCCAGGCGGTATATTAATCACGATCGCATCGGCATCGAATAAAGATGAGTGCTTTGCATCAGCAATAATATGGGCCAAATCGAGTTGATAAGCCTCGATACCCGCTTGCTGTAACTGAGCTAAATCATCAGGATCACGCTTTGAAGCTTTTACCTTGAAACCTTGTTTAACTAACTGTGTGGCTAGTGGGAAACCAAACCAACCACATCCGATAATGGTAATTGTATTCATGTGTTCTCAGTGTAACTAAGTGATGTTTTAGTGATTGAAGTGGTTAAAATAAAAGCTGATTGGGCTGTTGGCTTGTAATGTTTTAATCGCGCCTTCTGATAAGTCTTCTAGCTTAATGACTTCTTTTATTTGCACATCTTCATCAATTAAAAATCGAAAGCTTGGCTCTGAACCGCTGTCATGGCAGGACCATACATGAGGTTGTTTGACATCGGTAGTCGTCATCATCACCTTGGCAATATTATCGTCGGTTAAGCGCACTATTGTGCCTGGTGGATAGATACCTAATATTTTAACTAACACCGAAATCAAATTGTTACTGTGCTTACTGCTTTGAGTTTTAAATAATATGCCCAATGCAATTTGTGGACTCTGATGTTGATGTAAAAGGATTTCATAACTATTGGCCAAAGACACTATTTGGGTTGTCTGTAAAATTTTTGCTTCGGTTAAATGATTAGGAAATCCACTGCCATCAATAAACTCGTGATGATGCAGCACAATATCCAGCATGGCTTCAGGAAACAATCCGGTTCGATTAAGAATGTCATAACCAAAGTTAGGATGCATTTTCAAAAAATTACTTTCGTGATCGGTTAATTCACCCCGCTTGCGCCTAATGGTTTCGGGCACTTTGAGTTTACCGATATCATGAAACAAACTGCCTAATGCAATGTCACGCACCTCACTTTTAGTCAGTAATAAAGTATGAGCAATCAGCATAGAAATAACCGCCACTGAAATACCGTGCTGTGTGACGCTGATATCGGTTTCACCGCTGCCCACTAAGGTTAAATGAGGGGTTTCGCTTTCATACAAATGATCAACTAAATCTTCGACTAAAGTGGCCGCTTCCCGATAAGCGCCTTCAGGATCGCTAACGATTTTGCCAAACACGGTTCGACTATCATTAACTGATTTAAGAAAATGTTGTTGGCTAACGCGCATACTCTTTTTTGCTAATGGCCGATAATCGATTTCTTCATCAACCACTTCTTCAGGTAATTCGATGTCTTCAGGCTCTGCAATTTGCGGCAATAAATCATGACCTTCAATCACATAAACGTATGACAAATCGAGACCTTTTATCATCTCAATTTGGATTTGTTTTTCAAGCTTAACTTTACTGCGGAAAAAAGGATGGCTAGTCCAAGATAAAGGCAGCTTAACGGTTAACCCGAGCACCATTTGCGAAACAGGTATTTTTAGTAATTCTGCTTTAGCCAAAATATCGATCCTTTTCACATTCGCCGAATGATGGCGGTAATGAAAGTGCCATTGTTACACTGACATTTTCACAAATAGACTTATGTGTATCAAGGTGTTACATCTTTACCTTTGGTGATGATCAAATATAGTGCATTTATGCCTAGGCGTACATTATTTCGTATCTTGTTTACTCTCATCTATTGATGACGTTGCAACTTGCGCCTCGGTCTCATCTTCAGTCCAATCGGCAAAGTAGTAGTATAATCGTTTTGACTTTAATACATAAATCACTGACCAAAAAAGAAAAAGTGCGTCAATTGAATAGCCAATTTTAAACAAAAAGTCATCGTGCATCATCCGCTGGAATAAAAATATGCCATCAAGGATAAGCAATGCCCATAAAAACCAACCACTGTTCTTAAACAGTGGAATGAGTATCGGCCAACTGCGTTTTCGTTCGGCAATAATAAGTCCATAAAGCAACACGGCGCCAACGCCAGCAATTAATGCTAAGACAAAGTCGCTTTTTTCAGGATAAAACAACCGAACTAAACCAGCGCGGTCATTAAACTGGGTGAGTGAGGCGATAAAAATACACCAACCACGGGCTAAAAAAACTAAGATTAAATACAAAAACAACGGTGGTTTAATATGACCGCGATCATCAAGCCAAGTAATATTACTAAAATTCACAATAGCCTCTTATCGGCTGTCACAAGTATAAATAAAACATCTTTATTAGCATCAATATCAGCTCGGTTAGTTTGATCCATTGAGTAAATCCAGCAAACCTTGCTCGTCGATGACCTTAACCCCCAACTCCTGTGCTTTAGCAAGCTTAGAGCCAGCAGCTTCACCAGCAACAACACAATCGGTATTCTTAGACACACTGCCGGCCACTTTTGCACCTAAGGCCTGTAATTGGGCTTTAGCATCATTACGATTAAGTTGAGTCAATGTGCCAGTTAATACCCATGTTTGACCTTTTAGGCTTAATTGTGACTCATCGGCTTGTTCTATAACCGGCCAAGTAATACCCGCAGCAAGCAATTGTTGTATTACTTCGATGTTGTGTGGCTGAGCAAAAAATTGACGAATGTGCTTTGCAACAATGTCACCAACATCTGCCACCTCAAGTAACTGTTCCACACTGGCACTGCGGATTAGTTCAAAATCAGCGAAGTGTTGTGCCAAATTAGCTGCGGTTGCTTCACCGACTTCTCGAATACCTAGGCTATATAAAAAACGCGCCAAGGTAGTGGTTTTAGCATCTTTAATTGCCGCCACGATATTGGTCGCCGACTTCATTGCCATGCGATCTAACATGGTCACCGCAGAAGCCGTTAGGGTAAATAAATCGGCAGGGGTTTTAACTAATTCTTTATCAATAAGTTGCTCGACAATTTTATCGCCCATACCATCAATATTTAACGCTTTACGCGAGGCAAAATGCTTGATCGCTTCTTTACGTTGCGCTTCACAAAATAGTCCACCACTGCAACGCGCAACGGCTTCGCCCTCTAAACGCTCAACAATACTTTGGCAAACAGGACAATGCAGAGGAAACACAATATCTCGAGCATCATCAGGGCGCTGCTCTGGGACTATCGCAACAATTTGTGGGATAACGTCGCCAGCGCGGCGAATGATCACAGTGTCGCCAATCTTAACCCCAAGGCGAGCGATTTCATCTGCATTATGCAAGGTAGCATTTGATACCGTCACGCCACCAACAAATATTGGTTTTAGACGGGCTACTGGGGTAACGGCGCCAGTTCTGCCGACCTGAAAGTCAACCGACTCCAGTAAAGTCATTTCTTCTTGAGCAGGAAATTTATAGGCTATGGCCCATCGAGGGGCTTTAGCGACAAAACCAAGAGTTTGCTGCTTAGCAATGTCGTTAACCTTGATGACTACGCCATCGATTTCATATTCAAGTGCAGTGCGTCTGGCCATAATGTCAGCATAATAAGCGTACACTTGCTCCAATGACTCAGTCACTTTCACTTCATTGCTAACCGGTATCCCCCATTGTTTTAGCTGTGTTAACTGGCCAAAATGAGTGGTTTGCATCGGTTGTGATTCACCTTCAACCACACCGAGTGCATAAGCATAAAACCCTAGTGCGCGTGCAGCGGTAATTTTACTGTCTAACTGGCGTAAACTCCCTGCAGCCGCATTACGCGGATTCACAAACACTTTGTCACCTTTGCTGATTTGACGTTGGTTTAATGCCTCAAACGCCGCTTTAGGCATAAACACTTCGCCACGCACCTCAACAAGATCGGGAAATCCTTCACCACGTAATTTAAGAGGAATGGAACGGATAGTGCGCACATTTTCAGTAATGTCTTCACCGACACTGCCGTCACCCCGTGTTGCTGCTCGCTCAAACAGACCCAAACGATAAGTAATACTCACCGCGAGACCATCGAGTTTGGGTTCGCAGACATAATCAACGCTATCGACTTTATCAGTGATACGCTTGTTAAAGGCAGCAAAGTCGGCTTGTTCAAAAGCATTATCAAGGCTTAGCATTGGTTTAAGGTGGGTAATTTGAGCAAACTTTTGCAAGGCCATACCACCGACTCGCTGTGTCGGTGAGTCAACTGACTTAAATTGCGGATACTCTTGCTCTAGCTCAGTTAAGCGCTTAATTAATCTATCGTATTCAGCATCGGGAATTGACGGAGCATCATCAACGTAATAACGAATATTATGCTGATTAATAGTATGAGTGAGTTGATCCATTTCAGTTTGAATAGCGTGCATTGTGGTATCCGTAATACGAGTTGTAACCGTAATTTTCTTATAAAAATGAACAGGTATAAAACAATTAAGGCCGCTGCTGCGGCCTTAATAAAAACATCAACCTACGCCGCATTGAGTCGTCGTAAATACTCTTTTTTGGTCCCATCGGTCCAAGGTTGACGTTGTCCATCTAGTAATTGTGCATTGAGATCGTCGGCAATTTGATAAGCCGAGTTCAACATAATGGTAAAGTTCATCATTGGATCGCCGTATCCAGGTAAGGTCATAAATAACACCACACCTTGAGTCACAAACTGCTCCATTTCATCTGGATCAAATACGCCTGGCTTTAACATGTTGGCAAGTGAAAACAGCACTTTACCTGTACCAGCATTATCGATGTGACGATGAAAAATATCCATGTCTCCAAATTTAAAATTAAGCGATAACAAACTTGGTAATAATTCAGCGCCCTGAATTTGTTCACCTTCTTTTGCCACTATATGTAGAACTAAGACATCGGTCGGCTCTAGCGGTTCATCAGCCGGGGCATCAGCTGGCTGAGTTGAATTAGCGTTATTGTCTAACTTAACCTCAGGGTTAATCTCAGCGGCAGGTGTTGGCTCTGCCATTTGCGTTGCTTTATGGGGTTCGGCTTTGGCTGCCAGAGGCTTACCGGTATAGCTTTCTAACTTGGCTGTACTGGTTGAAGGATTAAATATCTTTTTAGGCGTATTCATTGATACGCTTGACGTCACAGCAGCTTGAAGATCATCTTCAACAAACAATGTCTGTTGTGTTGGTTGCGCAGTTTTAGCTTCAGCATGGCTAGGCTCAGATGGCTTAATCGCGGGCTGACGGAGCGAGTCTTGCAAGGGTGTATTGGAAAGCTTTGCATCACTTGAATGAGGCTTTTGGCTTAAATTAGTTTTTAATATCGGCTTAATGACCGTCTCTTCAACCTCGCCAGGTTTACGCACGCGCACCGGGCCAATACCATCGGCGTCAAAACCGTCAGAGTCGATACGTTTAGCTTGTTCTTTATAAAACCCAGCCATAGGACTTTGTTTCATTGACTTAGGTTGTTGCTTACGAATCGACCAAAAACCGTGCACTAACACCGCAATGATTGCGATTGCGCCTAATACGAATAACACCAGTTGTAGATCTTTCATAGATTCCCTGTCTTCCTAATTTATACCGCGTCAGCCATGGCGACTGCGGCTTCAATGTCCACTGCGACTATTCTTGAAACGCCAGGTTCATGCATAGTAACGCCAATAAGTTGATCAGCCATTTCCATTGTTATTTTATTATGACTGATATAAATAAATTGCACACTTTGTGACATTTCTTTCAGTAACCGACAAAAACGTTCGACGTTGGCGTCATCCAAAGGTGCATCAACTTCATCTAGCATACAAAAAGGTGCTGGATTCAGTCTAAAAATGGCAAAGACCAATGATAAAGCGGTTAACGCTTTTTCTCCACCACTAAGTAAATGTATGGTGCTATTCTTCTTACCTGGCGGCTGCGCCATGATGGTAACCCCCGTTTCGAGAAGGTCATCACCCGTTAAGGCCAAGTACGCTTTTCCGCCACCAAAGACTTTAGGAAATAGCAGACCTAAATCATGATTTACCGTTTCAAATGTTGCTTTAAAACGACTGCGGGTTTCTTTATCTATCTTACGGATAGCGTCTTCTAATATCGCTAATCCTTTATTTAAGTCGTCATCCTGACTGTCTAAATACGCTTTTCTCTCTCGTTGCGATTCAAATTCTTCAATGGCTGCAAGGTTGATGGCACCAAGACGTAAAATGTTCTGTTTCACTTTTTCAAGCTGTTGCGACCAAGCGTCAATAGATGCCTGCTCTGGCATGTCGGCAATCACTTGTTGCAGCTGGATTTGCTGTTCTTGTAGTAATTGCAGCTGACCATTGGCCTGCCCTTTTAAACCTTCACGACGTAACTTTAACGCGCTTATCTTTTGAGTCAAGTCCTGTAGCACTACAAGCTGTTGTTTTTGCATCAATACTAAACTGTCTAAGCTGGTTTGCAGCTCTGCTTGTTGAGAACGATTATGCTGTAATTGCTGCTGCAGAGCTTGCTGCTGCTCGAGTACTTGAGCTAACTGAGTTGAAAGTTGGCTCAAATCATGTTGACCGCGTTGCTGCTGATTGTCGAGTAACATTTGTTGTAACTGAGTCAATTGGTTGATTAATTCAGTCTTTTTTTCATGCTTTTGCTTTAATTTTTGCTCGCTCAATGCTTGTTCAGTGACATGCTGTTGCACTTGTGCTTGCTGGTGCTTAACACGATTGGCAGCATCAGAGCGAATAGCTTTGGTTTCTCGAAGCTTAGCTTGACTCGTTTGCCAAGCTTGTTGGGCCAGCTCGTGTTGATTCATTGCCTGTAACAATGCTTCTTCTTGAATAAGGATCTGCTCTTCAAACGCATCAACTTGTATGTGTTTATCGTTTATTTGCTGAGTAAGTTGGTCAATAGTCTGACTATATTGTTGTTGCTTTTGACGTTTATCAGCGACTTGCTGAGTTAAACTCGTGACCAAAGAGTGCAGTTTTGTCTGCTCTATTTGTAACTGATGACAGGCTTGTTGGCATTGATTCAGTTCTAGCTGAGTGGTTGCGGCCCGTTGAGTTAACGATGTCAGTGAGTGCTGAGACGATATCTGCTGTTGCTCAAGTTCTGCTAACTGCTGACTTAAGCTTAAGCGCTCTTGGCTGAGCACAATAGCTGATTGCCCCGACTGAGTATGATTAAGCACAAAACCATGGCCAATCAAAAAACCTTCTTGGGTGGCAATATATTGTTCGGGGGCTAATGTCGGCAATAACACTTTGGCTTCAGCCATACTCGTCGCCCACACCACGTGTTGTAACCAAGGCGCTAAATTCACCGGCGTGGTCAAAGCAGGATAAGCCACGGTTTCTTGCTGTTCAAACCCCATTATTGGGCTGGTTTCATCCACCAAAGACGTTATGTCCTCAGCTAAAATAGGTAACTGACTTAACCCTTGCAAGACTTTATCGACCGCTTTTTCCCAGCCGGGCACCACCTCAATCACTTGCCATAATTGTTGACCCTCATCTTGAGTGTGCTCAGCCAGTAGCTCGTCGATAAACTGCAAGCGCGAATGATGATGAGTCACCGATTGCTTGAGTTTTTGATAGGTTTCGCTTGCTTCAGTCACAGCTTGCTGCTGTTCAACTAAGGTCAATTTAAGTTGACTGTGTTGCAGCTGTTTATCAGTAAGTTGTTGATCAAATTTGGCTAATTCGGTCTCACTGAGTTGCAATTCTTGATGGTTATTCTGTTGTGCCAAAGCAGCGAATTCGCTTTGAGATTGAGATAAACGCTGCTCGTCTTGCCGAACACTATGCTGTTGATGACTGAGGGTTGATTGACTCAGTGCCAACTGCATTTTATTGCTCGCCAAGGTTTCGGCATACTGGGTTAGCTGGCGTTGCTGATCATCACAAGCTTCTTCAATAGCAAAAACCTGCTCATCGATCTGCTCAAGCGCCTGGTTTGCCTGATCATAAGCGGGTTGATGAGTATTCACTTGTTCAATTAACTGCTGGTGAACGTCAGTCATCCTAACAATATGTTCCTCAGCTTGCTCAACTTGCTGTTGTAACGACTGAATTTGTTGTTGCAGCTGGTTATCTTGTTGCTGTTGATGCGCAAGCTGTTGCTCAAGCTTGGTGGTGGTATTGCCAGCTTGGTAATACTGTTCAACCAGTTTATGTTCGGCATCACTGAGTTCAGCCAATTGCTGTTTCAGCTGAATAACACTGGTATCGCCCTGCTGGGCATTCTTGGCTAACGCTTCAGCTCTCAGTTCACCTGCAGCCGTTTCGGTGTCGAGCTTGTCGGTTTGCTGTAATAGTTGTTGATAGCGCATAACGAGGAGCTGGCTATGTAACTGGCGTTCGCTGTGTTTTAATTCGCGATAGCGCAACGCCGCTTTAGCTTGTTGCGATAATTTATCTAACTGAGCGCCGAGCTCAACCCGAATATCATTTAAACGTTCAAGGTTTTCACGGGTATGACGAATCCGATTTTCAGTTTCACGGCGGCGTTCTTTATAACGCGAAATGCCGGCGGCTTCTTCAATAAATACTCTCAACTCTTGAGGTTTAGATTCAATTAAACGTGAAATCGTCCCCTGTTCGATAATTGCGTAGCTTCGTGGCCCAAGACCGGTCCCCATAAATAAGTCGGTAATGTCTTTGCGGCGACACTTTTGACCATTTAAAAAGTAACTTGATTCACTATCGCGGTTGACTTGGCGCTTAACCGATATTTCTTGATAACTAGCGTACTGACCAGTAAGTCGTCCTTGGGTATTTTCAAATACAAGCTCTACCCCTGCCACCGAAATAGGCTTGCGCGAAGATGAACCGTTAAAAATAACATCGGTCATCGAATCGCCACGTAAATGCTTGGCACTACTTTCCCCCAGCACCCAGCGTACAGCATCAATCACATTGGATTTGCCGCAGCCGTTAGGGCCAATAATGGCCGATAAGGCATTATCAAATGGGATTTTTGTTGGGTCTACAAACGACTTAAATCCAGCAAGTTTTATTTGTTTTAATCTCATGTTGCCAGTTCAGGTACGCATTAAAAGGAAAAAGCAGTTCACTTTAGCAATTGAGCCGCATTTTGTAACGATTTTTATCCTATTGATCCTGTTTATCACTTGTTTTATTGTCTCTGGCTGGTCAAAATCAATGTTATGAGTCATAAAAAAGGCGCGTTAAATGGTAAACAACACTCAGACCGTTAAAAAGAGCGGTGTAAATTATTTTATGCAAGGCTTTCAATTAATTAAACAGCCGGGGTTACGCTCGTTTGTGTTTATCCCGTTAATGATAAATTTACTGCTGTTTGCTGGGGCAATGTATTTTGCCTTGGGCCAATTGACTGAGCTATTCGATTGGATGAATGGCCAACTGCCTGACTACTTAAGTTGGTTACATTTTTTCTTATGGCCATTAGCCTTGTTAACCATGTTAGTGGTCATGTCATTTATATTCAGCTCAGTGATGAACTGGCTGGCAGCTCCCTTTAATGGTTTATTGGCCGAAAAGGTTGAACAACACTTAACAGGTAAAAATTTAAATACCGGCACATCTGTCGATATGGTGAAAGATTTGCCCCGTGTGTTAGGCCGAGAATGGATCAAACTGAAATACTATTTACCTAGAGCATTATTATTTTTAGTGTTGTTTTGGGTGCCGGTCATTGGTCAAACAGCAGCCCCCATTTTATGGTTTTTATTTACCGCTTGGATGATGGCGATTCAATATTGTGACTATCCTTTTGACAACCACAAAGTCAGTTTTGATGATATGAAGTTTGCCCTTAAGAACACTAAAGGTTCAAGCTACAGTTTCGGGGCATCGGTGACCTTATTTTCGATGATCCCTATTGTTAACTTTATCGTTATGCCTGTAGCCATTTGCGGCGCAACCGCGATGTGGGTAGATAAATATCGTCAAGCCTACAAAAACAATATTATCGCTCCTGATTAATCGGCTGTTATTGGCCTCGATGAATAAATACTAATCTAACAGTCTAATGGCATACCTCTAAAAATGATTTATGAGTAAGGCGCCATTGGAGAATAGATCGACTTGATACTCCCTCAGCCCGATGCTTAGCAGCGGGCTTTTTTATTATAGCTACCATCAAGATTTAACACTTGGTAACAATTTATCGGTAATTTTAACACGGGCCAAACCTCCGCTTTAATAGGTTTTTTGAGATAATGGCGCAAATAACAAAAATATCAAAGAGTACCTGTGACCAACTTGTTAACCTCAGCCAAGACCCCGCGTCCAATCAACCGTTTACGCCAAATGAATAACCTTGCTTGCGGGTTAATGTTGAGCAGTTTTCTATCCTTCGCTGCACTTGCAGGTTCCAGCCAACAATTTCATCTCGACATTCCGACCATCAATGAAGATATAGTACTTGATGGCGACTTTAATGAAGCAGCATGGCAACAAGCCACTGAAGTGATGCTTAATTACGAAACTTCTCCTGGAGAAAACACTGCCGCGCCAGTCAGTACTAAGGTCAAGGTATATGCTTCAAACACCAGCCTATATTTTGCATTTACTGCCCAAGACCCTAATCCCGATAATATTCGAGTCAACTTACGTGACCGCGATAAATCCTGGGGCGATGACATGGTGGGGATTAAACTGGATACCTTCAACAATGCTCGTTTAGCGTATCAATTTTTTATTAATCCTTATGGCGTCCAAAGTGATTCCATTGAAAATGAACTCACAGGCCAAGAAAGTGATGCCTGGGACGGTATTTGGTATAGCGAAGGCAAGCTCACCGCGAACGGCTTTCAAGTTGAAGTGCAGCTGCCATTAAGATTATTTAATTTTGATGGTACTAATCCTATCCAAACCTGGGGCATTGAGCTGATCCGCTTTTACCCTCGCAATGAAACCCATCGTTTATCCACCCACCAAATTGACCGCAATGTGTCATGTCAGTTATGCCAATTAGGCACGGCATCAGGCCTAGCAGGTGCCACTCAAGGTAAAGATTTACAGCTCACACCATCGATTGTTGCTAACCAAAGTCAACAAAGAGATGTCGGTCAGTCCCAACCTTGGAATGATGAAAACAATGTTGATATTGGAGTTGATTTACGTTGGGGAATCACCCCGACTACATTGTTAAATGCCACCCTCAACCCTGACTTTTCTCAAGTAGAAGCCGATGCTGGCCAGCTTGATGTTAACAACACCTTTGCGCTGTTTTTTCCAGAAAAACGAGCCTTTTTTCTTGATAATAAAGATTACTTTGATACTCAACTGGATTTATTGCACACCCGTAATATTAGTTCGCCAGATTATGGCTTAAAACTCACGAGCAAAACCGACGACCATACATTTGCAATACTGGCAGCCAATGATGTCCAAAGTCAGTTTTTAGTGCCCGGTAATTTAAGCTCAGACATTGCCGTTATCGACGAGCCAAGCCATAACGTAGCAACCCGATATCGTTTCGATCCTAGTAAGCAATTTTCAGTCGGTGGTTTAGTGACGTTGAAGCAGGCTAATGAATACCATAACTATGTCGCTAGCGCCGACATCAAGTATCAACCGACAAAGCAAGATACATTGACGGCTCAATATGCCCACTCACAAACCGCCTATCCTGATGCGCTATTTAATCAATTTTGTGGCGGCGATAATTGTAGCCAAAGCCAACTTGATTGTGACCGAGGAGATTGTGCGATAAATGAGCGCGTGCTTCGTACTCGTAAAGACGGTGAATTTAGTGATGCTATGTACAGCATCACTTACAAGCATGAACGCCGTAATTGGTATGCCAACACACAATACCAATCTATTGGCCGCGATTTTAGGGCCGATTTGGGATTCATTGATAAAGTCGATGTGAGCAAGTTTGTTGCTGGCGGCGGCTATATTTGGTACCCAGAACATAACTTCTTCAGCAAAATAACATTTGGTGGCGACTGGGATATTAGCCATAGCCAAGATAATGAGCGTTTGGAACAAGAAACAGAAATGCTTGTTGAATTCGAAGGTGGTCTACAAAGCTATATCGCCTCAGGTATCGTACAACGTGAACGAGTGGGTCGGCGTCATAATCCAAGCATCATCAACATTGATGGCAATACCACCATGTTTGAAGAAACCTTAGGCTGGTTTTACACTAACTTCACTCCCATTGGTTCACTCAAACTCGAGCTGGATGTAAACTATGGCGATGATATTGATTTTGCCAACGATCGTCCGGCAACAATTACCATGTTCAATCCAGGTGTGGAATGGAAACTAACCGAATCTCTTGTGCTGGATATCTCGCATCGTTACCAAGTATTAGACGTTGACGATGGACGTTTATTTACAGCCAATCTCAGTGACGTTCGCCTAAATTGGCAGTTGACGCTAAACAGTTTTATCCGCCTTAGCAGTGTGTACACGCGTATAGAGCGCGATCCTGATTTATACCGCTACCAACGCCCTGATACACTTTATCAAGATATGGGTAATGAATTACTGTATGGCTATAAACTCAACCCACAAAGCGTATTCTATCTCGGTTACTCAGATGCCTTTATTGCTAATGATGACATTGATTCATTAACCCAAGACGAAAAGACCTACTTTATGAAAGTCAGCTACGCTTGGTTACTGTAAGCATTAATCACAAAACCGTGACGGGTAAACTAATGCGATAGATTTGTGCCATGGCGAAATACCCCAGCACCAAGCGAGTTGCTGTAGACGCAATAAGGCCGTTGATACTGAGTATCAACGGCCTTATTAATTGAAGATCTTATCCGCTCAAACGGCTCACTTAGCCATAGAACAAGAGCTACTTTTATTATATTGAATCAATCGACGCTAGCAAGGTAGGCATCTTAATGACGGCCTATCAGCCAATTAGCACTTCTCAAGTACAATACTACCAATAGAATAACCCGCACCAAATGAGCACAATAAACCTAAGTCACCGGTTTTAAAATCTTGATTAAATTTATGAAAAGCAATAACCGATCCCGCAGAAGCGGTATTGGCATACTCATCGAGTACTATTGGTGCTTTATCTGCTTCAACATTGTCACCGAGAAGCTTTTTCACCACAAACAAATTCATATTAATGTTGGCTTGATGCAACCATAAACGCTTAAATTCTTCAGGCTTTATTTGCTCATCAGTAAATTGGGCATCTAAATGCTGGTAAATCATCGGTAATAATTCTTTAAATACTTTACGACCTTGTTGATGAAACAATTTATCAGCCGTAGTAGCATTTTCAGGATCGCAACGATTTACAAAGCCAAAATTACTGCGAATATTACTAGAGTAATCAGTTAAACAACGCATAGACAATACGCTAAAGGCACGTTTTGAGGTCGATAACTCTTCGCGCTCAACCACAACTGCGGTAGCAACGTCACCGAAAATAAAATGACTGTCACGATCACGAAAATTGATTTGTGGTGAGGTTAATTCAGGATTGATGACCAATACTCTGTTTGCCGTACCACCACGAATCGCATTAACCGCATTCACAATCGCAAAAGTCGCTGATGAACAAGCCACAAGCATGTCATAAGCAAATCCTTTAGTGCCCATAGCTTGCTGGATCTCAATCGCAATAGCCGGGTAAGCCCGCTGTGTATAAGCACAAGCAACAATCACTAAATCAATGTCTTCAGCCGTTAGGTTTGCTTGCTCTAGGGCTTGTTTGGCTGCGTTAATCCCCATTTCAGCTTGCATAGATAATAATTCAGAAGACTTATCAGCAATTAATGGCATCATGATATCGGTATCGAGAATCCCCTCTTTCACCATCACATAACGGCTTTTTATCCCAGAGGCCTTTTCGATAAACTCACTTGAAGAGTACGCCATTGCAACCGTGGCTCCGGCTTCGATATCTGCTGCATTTTGCTGATTAAATAGGTCTACATAGCTGTTGTAACTGTTAACCAGTTCGTCGTTAGAGACACTGTAAGGTGGTGTGTATAAACCACTGCCTGAAATCACAACTTTATTCATTTTGCTCTACCATTTTTAGTGAATGAGTTAGCGAAAGTTCATCTGCGCCAGAGAGATCGACATCAATTCATCGATCTAATTTATTGAAAGGTTTACTCTCCCTTATCAATAAACCATGCTCGTCAATTGGGTAGCACGACATAGAAACATTTGCTGATTAACGCCATTCTAGTATTTTATGATTTATTCTTGGCATACTAAATTAAATTTATCTGATGGTCAGACCATTGAATGATGATAATTCGCCCCAAAAGCCTAATATAGCAGCATATAGAGGTTTTTTAGAATAAAGGTTTACACCTTAATAACTAAAAGGAATAAAGAAGAACAAATTATCACTTCTAAATCCTGCTAAGCAGATTATGATTAGACAATGCAACCATAGGAGCAAATAATCCATGAGCAAAATTTTCGAAGATAATTCATATACTTTAGGCAACACACCGCTAGTTCGTTTAAACCGCGTCAGCAATGGCAATGTGTTAGCAAAAGTAGAATCACGTAATCCTAGTTTCAGTATCAAATGCCGTATTGGCGCGAACATGATTTGGGATGCTGAAAAAAAAGGTCTACTCACTAAAGATATCGAGTTAATTGAACCTACATCTGGTAATACAGGTATTGCACTTGCTTATGTTGCTGCGGCGCGTGGTTACAAATTAACCTTAACGATGCCAAACACGATGAGCTTAGAACGTCGTAAGCTGCTTAAGGCATTAGGTGCTAACTTAGTGCTAACAGAAGGCGCTAAAGGTATGAAAGGTGCTATTGAGAAGGCAGAAGAAATTCGCCAATCAGCACCAGAAAAATATCTAATACTTGGCCAATTTGATAATCCTGCTAACCCAGCAATTCATGAACAAACCACAGGTCCAGAGATCTGGAATGATACTGATGGGGAAGTTGATGTATTTGTTGCAGGTGTAGGTACTGGCGGTACATTGACCGGTGTCAGTCGTTTCTTAAAAGCACAAGGTAAAACCATTACCTCTGTCGCTGTTGAGCCTGTTGACTCACCTGTTATTGCTCAAGCTTTAGCTGGACAGCCTATACAGCCCGGTCCACACAAAATTCAAGGTATCGGTGCTGGATTTATTCCTGGTAACTTAGATTTATCTCTTATTGATCGCGTAGAAGCCGTTACAAATGACGAGTCAATTGAAATGGCCCGTCGTTTAATGAAAGAAGAAGGTATCCTTGTAGGTATTTCTTCTGGTGCTGCTGTTGTTGCTGCTAACCGTATTGCAGCATTACCAGAATTTGCCGATAAAATGATTGTGGTTATTCTTCCATCTGCCGCAGAGCGATATTTATCAACAGCATTATTTGCTGGTGAATTTAGTGACAGTGAAAACGTGCAGTAATACCGGTTAGCTTAATTTAATCGTTAAGCGCTAAATTAACCCCAAAATGCCAGCAAATTGCTGGCATTTTTTATCGCAAATAATAATACCGCTCGCCTACTTGTCTGCTCTTGTGAGTTAGATATTACCGAATAAAAATTAACCACTAATCAACAACCGATTAAACAGGAATAACAAATCAAGATAACCGCATAAATACCACTTCAATTATCTTTCCTAGTAAGAAAATAATATCGCACGAGTCACTTAAGTTATTAATAGCGTTATTCATAACTCTATTAATGACTAATACTGCTTAGTCTAAAAAGGATTATTTACCCTATCATTTTCAGCGTCATTAAATAATTTCATCTTTTTTTACACCAACAAAAATTACAATCCTATAACAACCAGTAATTAAAACCCGCTCAACACCTCAATAAATAAACATATATTCAACAACAAACCAAAAACAACGAAACGAATTAGCATCAAACCACTCACAACCAAGTATTTCAGACACTGAATTGCTTATTTTGTGTTAATTAAAGATGTTTAATGTGTTAACGCATATTTAGGTAACATGCTGATTTATAAGTATTGTATTTTAATCTCATTATGGTTATATCCATATTGGTGTAATTTTGTTTCATTTTTATATTAAAAATGTTTAAAAAAATCATCACATAATAAAAAATAATTCTGGGAGAGATAAATGCAAGTAAATTCACAACTAGCCAATGCGATTCGCGTAGCGCTAATCGGTGGTGCGGCACTGTCTGCTGCAACTACTTTTAATACTTTTGCAGCAGAAGACACTGCTGCTGCACCGGTAGAAAGAATATCTGTAACGGGGTCACGTATTATTCGTGAAGGCGCTGTAGCACCAACACCGGTTACAGTAATTACTGGCGACGAGTTATTATCAACAGGTGTAACTAATATTGGTGAAGCGCTAAACCAATTACCTGCACTCGGTAATACCTACTCGCTAGCCAACTCTGGGCGATTTATTGGTACATCTGGTCTTAACTTGCTCGATTTAAGAAGCATGGGCACCGCCAGAACACTAGTATTAGTCGACGGTAAACGTCATGTATCAAGCTCTGCTGGTACATCCTCTGTTGATGTTAATACTATCCCAAGTGTTTGGATTGAAAGAGTTGAAGTGATTACCGGCGGTGCATCTGCTATTTATGGCGCTGATGCGGTAACTGGTGTAGTTAACTTTATTTTAAAGAAAGACATTAACGGTTTAGATGTATCAGCAACCAAAGGTTGGGCTGATGACAGCGGCCACAATAAGGATCGTTTTTCTTTATCTTATGGAACTGACTTCGCCCAAGGTGATGGTAATGTTGCCTTCGCAGTTGAATACAGTGCTCAAGAGCAACTTCGCGCCTTTGATCGCGATCAAACATCAACTTCATTTTCGAGTCTAGCAAATAAAAATCGTCCTACCGATAATAATGACCCATCAGATCCAGATAAAATATGGACACCTAATGCTGGTCATTACACCATTAGTAATGCGGGCACTTTCAATTTAGACGGTTGGAAAAGCTTTAATCCTGATGGCTCGTTAAGAGATGTCTATAGTGGTCAAAATGTTGATGGCATTCGTTGTGCTAATTGCGATGTAACCAACTTGAATCAATTTGTTGAGTTACAACCCGAATTTGAACGTTACAATATTAACTTCAAAGCAAACTACCAGCTTAATGATAACCATAACGTTTATTTTGAAGCTAAATACGTTAACAGCCAATCAACAGATGAAGGTCAACCGGCATTTTTCTTTGGCAACCCGGTTAACAATATTAAAATTGATAACGCTTTTATCAATCCTGAACTTGTTGCTTTAATGAAAGCAAACAAAGATAGCGATGGAAATGCTGCGCCATTAGACACTCTCAATATCCGTCGTTTTATGACGGACTTGGGTGCACGCATTGAAGATGATACTCGTGAAACCCAACGCTATGTTGTCGGTCTTGAAGGCATAGTATTTCAAGATTGGGATTACGACGCCTATGCGATATACGGTCAAACGGATTTAGAACGGGTTAATAAAAATAACTTAATCTATGATAATTATACCAACGCACTTGATTCAGTTTTAGAAAATGGTGTTGCGGTATGTCGAGATCAAGCCGCTAGAGATGCTGGCTGTGTGCCGGTTAACATCTTTGGTTTTGGCGCGCCAAGTCAAGATGCAATCAATTATATAAATACCACTTCAACAGGTACTTCAGTTATTAAGCAAACTGTACTTGGTGGCTCATTAACCAACTCGAGTTTATTTGAATTACCTGCCGGTTATGCAGGCTTCTCTACCGGTGTTGAATACCGTAAAGAAGAGAGCGAGATTTTTGAACCATCAAATGCGGCAGGTACTTTCTTTAATGCATTAGGTGAAGATAAAGGTGATTTTGATGTCAGTGAGGTTTTTGCTGAAATCACGCTACCATTATTAGCCGATTTACCTATGATGCGCCAATTAGATCTTGATCTTGCGATTCGTTTTGCCGATTACAGTACTATTGGCAATGCAACGACTTGGAAAACAGGTTTAAGCTGGGAGGTCGACGATCAACTACGCGTTCGTACAACATACTCTGAAGCCATGCGTGCGCCAAACATTAGTGAGTTGTATGGTGCAGAAAGCCAAACATTCTTCTCAGTAAATGATTCTTGCCGTGCTAAATACTTAAATGATTTAGAAGATCCAACTCAACGTCAGACAAATTGTGCCGCTTTAGGGATCCCAGCTGGCTTTGATGCAGACTACGACGATAAAACGCTTGAAGGATTAAGTGGTGGTAACCGCGAGCTAAAAGCAGAAGAATCGAAAAGTTTTACCCTAGGGATTGTCTATCAACCTGATTTTATCGATGGATTATCGATCACTACCGATTACTGGAATATTGAGATCGAAAACGCAATCAGTGCCGTTGGTGCTCAAGATATTATTGACCGTTGTGTCGATTCTAAAACTGGTGTGAATAACGAGTACTGTAGCTTAATTACTCGTGATCCAGCGAGCCATGAAATTACTCAAATTAGACAGTTCTCGTTAAACATTGCGTCGCTTGAAGCTGCTGGTATCGACTTTGATATTGGTTATAACTTTGAAGCCTTTAGTGGTGATGTTCGCACTAACCTTATTGCGACTCGCCTATTAAAACGTAAAGACTTTTCATTCCAGGATGAGCCAGATACATTTGAAGAACTTGCAGGCACTGCCGGTTATGCTAAATGGCAAGCAAACTGGAGTTTAGGTTATTCAATCGATAGCTGGGATATTAGCTGGAGAACACGCTTTGTTGAGGGTGTAAGCCTTTATACCGATAAAGAATTAGCCTTAAATGCGAATCCAAACAGCAACATGGAATTTGGTGATTACTTTATCAGTGATATGGCAGTTGCATATAACTTTAACTCAGGTATTACCTTGAAGTTTGGTATCGATAACGTATTTAACCGTGACTTGCCTTACGGCTATACAGGTACAGATACCACCAGCTCAGCTTACGATAACGTTGGTCGCTTCTTCCATACTACCGCTAGCTATAAGTTTTAAACATTGATCGCTTAGCTATTTACCTAACCACTAAGGTTAGATAGGTTAAACGGCATCTTAGGATGCCGTTTTTTTATTCGTTAATTCATTCAATTACAATCTGATGCCCATCAAAATTCAGGCAACGTCTTATAGAGATCGTAAACCTTTGTCTTGTTCACTTCGCCAGTTAATTTCATCATTTAGATTTAAGCATTGTAAAAGTGAACATTGTTAGATAGCAGGTATGGCGATTTTTCCAACGGATAAATAACCATTATTGAAGCAAGGCCACAAATTTTATAGTGTTAAGTATACCTAGGATCAAAAATAGCTGATCATGGAAACATTGTTTTATATCTTGTTTTTCACCAATAAGGGATCTCATGCATTATACGCTTAAGCAAATAGCCGTTTTCGATGCTGTTGCAAGTTTAGAGAGCGTTAGCGCAGCAGCCAAGAAACTGTCAATGAGTCAATCAGCGGTTAGCATGTCGTTAAGCCAACTCGAACATTTATTGGGCCGACCATTATTTATCCGCCAGGGAAATCGACTTATCTTGAGTCATTGGGGAAGATGGTTACGTCCAAGGGCCCAAAAACTACTGCAAGACGCACAACAAATCGCTCTGGGCCTTCACGATCAACATATTATTAGTGGCACAGTAAAACTGTGCGCGAGCCAAACCGCTGCGGAGCATTTATTACCCGCCTTGATCAGTAAAATTGATAACGATTTTCCAGAGCTCAGAATCGAAATTGCCGTTGAAAATAGCGACCATGTAGCACAAGAGGTACTCGATTATCAATTTGATTTAGGGGTTATTGAAGGTCGAATTGATGACAGTCGATTGCATCAAGAACCATGGATTGATGATCACCTAGTTGTTGTTGTCTCTCCGCACCACCCGTTTGCGCAAAACAAACGCACTAGCATCGCTCAACTTGAACAAGCCAAATGGGTTTTAAGAGAGCCAGGTGCTGGCACTCGGCGTATTTTTGATGCCGCCATCCATGGGGTAATTGTTAAATTAAATGTCTGGAAAGAATACGATCACGTCGGATTATTAAAAGCTTTAGTTAAAAATGGCGTGTATTTAAGCTGCTTGCCCTATTTGGATGTCGAACAAGATGTCGCCAATGGCGAATTAGTTGTGTTAACTACGCCTGAATTAAACTTAAAACGACATTTATCATTTATCTGGCGCCAAGATACTGGTGATAACCCACTCAGAGATTGCCTTATTGCAGAAGCAAAGTGTGTTACTCGCAGTTAAGCTTCATTATTGACCAAGAACTTGTACAACATATTTAGTGCCGGCTGTTAATCGGCATGGCCTCTATCTTCGCAGCTTAAACACCACACCATTAGCGCTAAGCGCAATAGTAACAGGTTATGCTCGCCTGCTTTGCTGCATCTATTTTGATACGACCGACTAACCTGCCTCATAACATCGCGCTGTGGCAGGCTAAGTTGGCGTAAACTCAGCTAACACATGTGGATTGTATTTAACGTCAACTCGAGTTAATTATTCCTGCTACAGTCATATTAACTAAAATAATATTGAGCTTTAAGCAACAGTAAGATTCGTCAGTATCATCAGTATCATCAGTATCAAGTTTCTCGATACTCAGTTTTACCTTCAAACGATTTGCATAAGCCGAGATAATTTTTATCTCAACAAAATTTTTTTGTCTAGTATTGATGCTATAACCTGCTTTGATATCAACTACGATTGAACGATGACGATACTTTGTATCAATTATATTGATGTGGCATGATATTTTTAACCGCAAAGGGCTAAGCGAGCTAACTTTTAGACTCATTTCTTCGTCTAATAATGCAGTCAACTTGTTATCCAGCTCTCACTTCCAACAAACAAAACATCAACTTTATTGATACCAAGTGATGCAATCAAATCACTATGCTAAAATTCGTGAGGTAAATTGGTCTTACCAAGAAAGACTTAAATAAGGACATCACTGTAATGCTTCACAAATGAAACATTACAGATGAGTAAAGTGATAAGAGCTATTAGCGGCTCTCTGGCAAGCAGCTCTTATGAATATCGCCATCACTTCAAGGGAACACACTTAAACTTCATCATTTGATGGATTAACCTGTTCTTTTCGGAGAATGAGAAATTATGTCAGAAACTGTCAGCAATTCAGAAAAACAAGCACAAGAAGCGAGCTATCGCGAACTTCACCGCCCTGCGAGTGAATTTGATACTCGCGATGCCTATTTAGAAAACGAACTAAAAATAATGAAACCAAGACGCTGGGGACTTAACCTCCCTGGGCGTGATTTTCGCTTTGAATGGGAAGACTTAGTTCCAGCTATCGCAGGAACCATTGGTATTACTGTGATGTATTCAGCAGTAATGGCTGCTTGGGCTGCTGGCTTAAGCGAAAAGTGGGACCACATCAATCTTGGCGCTGACTTTGCTATCCAAGTCGTGCGGGTAGAAATGCTCATCCCAGCTTTACTGTTCTGTATTATTAGCTCAGGTTTTATTAACCCAAGGGCAAACCTCGGCGGCAACCATGGACCAATGATCCCGTTAATTGGTACTATCGCACTCGCCGGTGCTCACCCTTTAGCCTTAGCAATTCTCATTGGTATATTTGGCTTAATTTTAAGTTATTTCAAAGGTGGCTCGAAACTGGTCAATCTCACCAGTAGCGGCGTGGCTGGCGGCTTATTAGTGTTCTTAGGCTTCATGGGAGCGAAAAGTCAAATAGGCTCGTTATTCGACTGGGCTGGCGGACTGCAAGCCAAGCATAGCTTGGACTACTCACTCGGTTATGTTGCCTTTGCCATATTGTTAATCAATGTGATCATTTATGCAGCATTAGCTAAATTTGGTAAACGCTGGTTAGCCATTCCTTTGTGTTCGATTGCAGCAGTCGCACTGGCATTTGCTTTTGGTGCAGGCTTAGATTTGCAGTTTACCACGGCGCCTGGGATTCCTAATTTAAACCCTGTGTATTGGTGGGGCTCAACTGAACACGGTTGGCAGTTAGGTTTACCTAATATGGCCCATTTTATTGCATCATTACCGTTTGCTATTCTTGCTGTTGCCATGTGGTCACCAGACTTCCTTGGTCATCGTATTTTCCAAGAATTAAATTACCCAAAAGGGGCTGAAAAAGTACTGATGGATGTCGATGACACCATGACCACCTGTTCAGTGAGACAGATCGTAGGTACAGCAGTAGGTGGCGGTAACATTACCTCCTCTTGGGGAACATATATGATCCCTGCAGCAATAGCCAAACGTCCTATTCCTGCTGGCGCAATCTTGCTTGGTAGCTTATGTATTATTGTCGCTGTCATTGGTTATCCTATGGATATCACAGTATGGCGCCCGGTTATGTCAATTGCGTTGTTAGTCGGTGTGTTCCTACCGTTACTGGAAGCCGGCTTACAGATGGTTAAAGACACCACCAGTAGCCAAGCTGCAGGGATCTGTATTTTTGCCTCATTTGTAGCCAATCCGGTATTAGCATGGGCATTAACCATGTTGCTTGATAACAACGGCTTAATTGGTGACAAAGAACGTCCTAAAACATTATCGTTTGCCGACCGTATCGTAATCCCAACACTAGCATTCGTGATTTGTTTAGCGGCGATGTTAGCAGTAGGCATGATTGAAGGTATCCCAGCCTTCTTATAATCGCGTTATGCTTGGTAATATCACTCTTAAAAGGCGAAATCGGCAACGATTTCGCTTTTTTATTGGCTAATATTAATGTGTGCTACTCTTAATTCTAAACAGATATGTTAGCCAGTTAACACTTTTGTTATTCAATTATCAAAAGCTGCCGATATCGTCATTTAGCTGTGCTATTATCAACTCATGGATAAATGGTCTTACCAATTAATTCATTGACTAAAACAATATCGATTAGCGTCATTATAAAAACCAGGCGGAACATTTCTGCCACCAATGTCGCAGAAGATGTTAACAGCTCAATCTAGCGAATGCGCCTAGATGACAGAATGTAAATACTCACGGATACCAGCTCGTGCTAATTGAGACAGTATCCGTTGAAAATCAACCAGAGGGTTAAGTAAATGACAGATAAAACCGAACTATTTGCCAACGCGTGGGAAGGTTTCGTAGCTGGCGATTGGAAAACAGAAGTTAATGTACGTGACTTTATCCAACAAAATTACACACCATATGAGGGTGATGAGTCATTCTTAACAGGTGCAACAGATGCAACATTAACTTTGTGGGACAAAGTTATGGAAGGCATCAAGCAAGAGAACCAAACTCATGCTCCTGTCGATTTCGATACTGAAATGGTCTCTACCATTACTTCTCATAATGCTGGTTACATTAATCAAGAGCTTGAAACTATTGTCGGTTTACAAACTGATGCACCATTAAAACGTGCCATGTTGCCTAATGGCGGCATTCGTATGGTTGAAGGTTCATGTAAAGCATATGGCCGTGAACTTAACAGCGATGTTAATTACATTTATTCTGAATTACGTAAAACCCACAACCAGGGTGTGTTTGATGTTTATACCCCTGAAATTATGGCTTGTCGTAAATCAGGTATATTAACGGGTTTACCTGATGCTTACGGCCGTGGTCGTATTATTGGTGATTACCGCCGCATTGCTTTATACGGTATTGATTACTTAATGAAAGATAAGTTTGCCCAATTCAGTTCACTGCAAGCGCAGTTTGAAGCAGGCGAAGACTTATCAAGTGTGATTCAATTACGTGAAGAAATTTCTGAGCAGCATCGTGCTTTAGGCCAAATGAAAGTGATGGCAGCTAAATACGGTTGTGATATTTCTGTACCGGCCAAAAATGCTAAAGAAGCCATTCAATGGACTTACTTTGGTTATCTTGCTGCAGTAAAAAGCCAAAATGGCGCAGCAATGTCACTGGGTCGTACTTCAACGTTCATTGATGCTTATATTGAACGTGACATTAAAAATGGTGTTCTTACTGAACAGCAAGCCCAAGAAATGGTTGACCATTTCGTAATGAAACTGCGTATGGTTCGTTTCCTTCGCACACCTGAATACGATGAACTATTCTCTGGCGACCCGATTTGGGCAACTGAGTCTATCGCAGGTATGGGTCTTGATGGCCGTACATTAGTCACAAAATCTAGCTTCCGTTTTTTACATACCTTGTACAACATGGGCCCAAGCCCAGAGCCAAACATTACCGTATTGTGGTCAACAAAATTACCACAAGGGTTTAAAAGCTACTGTGCAAAAGTATCGATTGACACCAGCTCAATTCAATATGAAAACGATGATTTAATGCGTCCAGACTTCGAATCTGACGATTACGCCATCGCCTGTTGTGTTAGCCCAATGATTGTGGGTAAACACATGCAGTTCTTTGGTGCTCGCGCTAACTTAGCCAAAACCATGTTATATGCCATTAACGGTGGTGTTGACGAAAAACTTAAAACTCAAATTGCTCCAAAAGCAGATCCAATCACTGCCGATGTACTTGAGTTTGATGATGTGATGTCTCGTCTTGACGGTTTAATGGACTGGCTTGCAACACAATATGTGTCTGCACTTAACGCCATTCACTATATGCACGACAAATACTCTTACGAGTCTGCGTTGATGGCATTACATGACCGCGATGTGCGCCGCACTATGGCTTGTGGTATTGCTGGTTTATCAATTGCTGCCGATTCATTGTCTGCAATTAAGTACGCTCAAGTTAAGCCTATCCGTGACGAAAATGGTATTGCCGTTGATTTTGATATCCAAGGTGACTATCCAAAATTTGGTAACAATGACGCTCGTGTAGATGACATTGCTTGCGATTTAGTTGAACGTTTTATGGCAAAAATTCGCGATAAGAAAATGTATCGTAATGCCATTCCAACTCAATCAATCTTAACCATCACTTCAAACGTGGTTTATGGTAAGAAAACCGGTAACACTCCAGACGGTCGTCGTTCAGGTGCACCATTTGCTCCAGGTGCAAACCCTATGCATGGTCGTGATGAAAATGGCGCAATTGCTTCATTAACATCAGTCGCCAAGCTACCATTTGCTCACGCACAAGATGGTGTTTCTTACACTTTCTCTATCGTGCCAAATGCATTAGGTAAAGATGACACAGGTCGTCGTACTAACTTAGCGTCATTAATGGATGGCTACTTCTTAAGCAAGCCAAATCGTGAAGGTGGTCAACACTTAAACGTTAACGTGATGAACCGTGAAATGTTAGAAGATGCGATTGTTCATCCGGATAAATATCCACAATTAACAATCCGTGTATCAGGTTACGCCGTTCGCTTTAATGCGCTCACTCCAGAGCAGCAACAAGACGTGATTACTCGTACATTTACTAAAAGTATGTAGTCTCTGCTAAAATTGGCTGTATCGATGTGTAACAAATTATCGATACAGCCTTTTTTATAGATATTTGAGGAATAATAATGACCTTAGGTCGCATTCATTCAGTGGAATCATTCGGAACCGTAGACGGTCCGGGGATCCGTTATATTACTTTTATGCAGGGCTGTCTTATGCGCTGCCAATATTGTCATAATCGTGATACGTGGGATTTGGATGGCGGCAAAGAAATATCTGTCGATGAAATAATGAAACAAGTTATTGCTTATCAACCCTTTTTAGACGCTAGCGGTGGTGGTATTACGGCCAGTGGTGGGGAAGCAATTTTACAAGCTCAATTTGTCAGTGAATTATTTAAAGCCTGCAAAGATCAGGGTGTCCACACCTGTTTAGACACTAACGGTTTTGTGCGCAAATACGAACCTGTGATTGATGAGTTACTCGACAATACCGATTTAGTATTACTTGATATAAAACAAATGGATGATGCTAAACACATCGAACTGACAAAAGTCAGTAACCATAGAACATTACAATTTGCTCAATATCTCGCTAAACGAAACATAAAAACCTGGATCCGATATGTCGTTGTCGCCGGATTTACCGAAGACGTAGAGTCGGCCATTGCATTAGCTGAGTTTATTAAACCGATGAATAATGTTGAGAAAGTTGAGCTACTGCCTTATCACCCGTTAGGTCAACATAAATGGCAAGCCTTTGGCGAAGCATATACCTTGGCTGATATTGCAGCGCCAAGTACTGAGACGATGCAAAAAATTCAACAAGTGTTTTTAGATCGAGGCATTAGCGCTACATTTTAGTCATAACAAAAATAAACCGACTTAAATGAGCAACAGATTATCAAGCAGATAGATTAGAGTTCTTCCCAGTAACTTTGATCCAAACGTTCAAAAGCCAATTTCAAGATGGCGGCCATGTCTGAATAACAGGCTCTGGCACCTAGGGGTTGGCAATAGATACCCATCTCGGTCAATTTAGCACTGAGTTGATTGCCCCACTCGAATAACGATAAAGGCAATGGGTGGCTCGCTCGCCAGCCTAACCATAATAAGCCTTGTAGTGGCAGGCTAATAAAAAAGAGCAGTGTTGTTAATGCTTGCGGTAAGTAATTCCAGCCCAAAACGTAGAGTTGGCTGGCCGCAACCACTAATGCCAAAATCGGCATGGCGATGATCGCTAACTGAGTCGCTTTGACGACACGGTACTCGGGGAAATAAAACCCGAGTTGCCTAACCATTGGCCAAGTCTTCATATAACGTTGACCGTCGCCAAGTAATTTAACCAGATTCATGTTCAATATACGGTTACCTTTACTGCCTAGGACATGAGTGAAACATTATCATAATACAGTGTCGTACCAAAAATGCACTGGCCGATTTGACACTTTAATGATTTAGCTTAATGTGCCAATCAGCAAAAGAACACCAAAGTGTAGCGTTTATGAATAATGTTCATAAACCTTAATCAAAATGGAATTTTACTATTTTATTTAGTTTCATTGACTTAAAAGGCGTTAACATGTCAGACAAATTAGTACTCGTGCTCAACTGCGGTAGCTCATCATTAAAATTTGCCATCATTGATGCTCAATCAGGCGATGATAAAATTTCTGGATTAGCTGAATGTTTTGGTTTAGAAGATTCACGCATTAAATGGAAATTTAATGGCGGTAAAAATGAAGCCAAATTAGGCGCCTTTACTGCACATCGCGAAGCAGTCGAATTCATCGTTAATAACATCTTGGCGGAACACCCAGAACTGGCGGCACAAATTAAGGCTATTGGCCATCGCATCGTTCACGGTGGTGAAAAATTTACCCGCTCTGTCATTATCACCCCTGAAGTCATCCAAGGCATCGAAGATTGTGCCTCACTAGCACCGCTGCATAACCCGGCCCATTTAATTGGTATTCGCGCAGCGATAGCGTCTTTTCCTCAGTTGCCACAAGTAACAGTGTTTGACACCGCATTTCATCAAACCATGCCTGAGAAAGCGTATATTTATGCCCTACCTTACAAATTGTATCGTGAACATAGTATTCGCCGTTATGGCATGCATGGAACTAGCCACTTTTACGTTTGCCGTGAAGCAGCCAAAGTATTAGGCAAAGATGTTAAAGACATCAATGTTATTTGTGCTCATCTAGGTAATGGCGCATCCGTTGCAGCCATTAAAGGCGGTAAAAGCGTCGACACTTCAATGGGTTTAACCCCGCTTGAAGGTTTAGTCATGGGCACCCGTTGTGGGGATTTAGACCCATCGATTATTTTTCATTTAGTCAAACAACTTGGCTATACCCTGGATGAAGTAAACAACCTACTGAATAAACAAAGTGGTTTACTGGGCATTTCAGAGCTTACTAATGATTGTCGTGGAATTGAAGAAGGTTATCATGATGGCCATAAAGGGGCCACGTTAGCCTTGGATATTTTCTGCTACCGTTTAGCTAAATATATTGCCTCTTACACTGTGCCATTAGGGCGTTTAGACGCCATCATTTTTACTGGCGGTATTGGCGAAAACTCGAATCTTATTCGTGAGAAAGTCCTTAATTTATTAGAAATATTTAACTTCAAAGTTGACGACATCTTGAATAAAGCTGCTCGTTTTGGCCAACAGGGTGTAATAACCCAAGCAGGTACCCCTATTGCTATGGTCATACCAACAAATGAAGAGTGGGTTATTGCCGAAGATGCCATTAAGCTGATCACAGCTAAGTAAAACCGCTATTAGGTTTATATTCGGTTAACTATCATGAACACTACGCACATAAGAGGTCGTCATGTCTCGTAATATTATGCTTATTCCAATTGGTATTGGAGTAGGATTAACATCGCTTAGTTTAGGTATGGTTCGCGCCCTAGAACGCAAAGGCGTTAAAGTGCAATTTTTTAAACCTATTGCACAAATTCGATCTGGTGATACAGGTCCTGAGCGTTCAACCACTATTTTAAGTACTTCTCCTACGGTTAATCCGTTAGAGCCTTTTTCAATGGAACACGCTGAAGCTTTAATCCGCTCAGAGCAAACTGATGTCCTATTGGAACAGATTATTGCCCGTGCGTCGGAATGCGCCAATAATACTGAAACCTTAGTGATTGAAGGCTTAGTGCCAACACGAAGTCACCCTTTTGCTGATGACATTAACTACGAAATTGCTAAAGCATTAGATGCAGATGTTATTTTCATCGCAACCCCAGGCAACGATACGCCTAATGGATTAATGAATCGCTTAGAGATCGCCTTTAACTCTTGGGGTGGGCAGAAAAATAAACGCTTAATTGGCGCTATCATCAATAAAATTGGTGCCCCCGTTGACAACGAAGGTCGTACACGTCCTGATTTATCAGAAGTCTTTGATGATAAAAACATGAACGCGGTTGATAGCTCGGGGATGTTCCAACTGCCGGGTAAAAGTCCACTGCGCATATTAGGTAGTGTGCCATATAATTTAGAGTTAATTGCCCCACGCGCATCTGATTTAGCTAAGCACTTAAATGCAAAAATCATTAATGCCGGTGAAATGCATACTCGTCGTATGCGCCGGGTGACATTTTGTGCTCGCAGTCTTCCAAACTTGGTCACTCACATCAAAACCAACTCACTTTTAGTGACTTCAGGCGATCGCTCTGACGTCATAGTCTCAGCGTGTTTAGCTGCAATGAATGGTGTGAAAATTGGTGCATTATTGCTGACTGGTGGCTATTCGCCTGAACCAGAAATCATGAACCTATGTGAGCAAGCATTTGAAACTGGCTTGCCAGTATTTTTAATTGATTCAAATACATGGCAGACATCGCTTAATATTCAACGCTTTGATCATGAAGTGCCTGTTGATGATGCTGTACGGGTCGAGAAAGTGCAAGAGTACGTTGCCAGCCATATCGACCAAACATGGATTGAAAGTGTTACTCAAGATTCTCCCCGTGAACACCGATTATCGCCACCAGCATTCCGTTATAAGTTAACTGAATTAGCCCGTGCTGCGCGTAAAACTATCGTGCTTCCGGAAGGTGAAGAACCGAGAACCGTTAAAGCGGCCTCGATTTGTGCTGAACGCGGTATCGCTCGCTGTGTGTTATTAGGTAACCGCGAAGAAATTTTACGCGTTGCATTGTTGCAAGACGTCGTTTTAGGTGATGGCATTGAGATCATTGAGCCTGAAACCGTGCGTGAAAAATACGTAGAACCAATGCTTAAATTACGTCGCAGCAAAGGCTTAACCGAAGTCGTCGCCCGTGAGCAACTTGAAGACAACATGGTGCTTGGTACTATGATGCTGGCACAAGATGAGGTCGATGGTATTGTGTCTGGCGCTGTTAATACCACAGCCCACACTATTCGCCCACCACTGCAATTGATTAAAACGGCACCGGGTTCTAGCTTAGTATCGTCAATTTTCTTCATGCTGATGCCTGATCAAGTGCTTGTTTATGGTGACTGTGCGATTAACCCAGATCCTAATCCTGAGCAGTTAGCCGATATTGCGATTCAGTCAGCGGAATCAGCTAAAGCCTTTGGTATTGAACCTCGCGTTGCGATGATCAGTTACTCAACGGGCACCTCTGGTACAGGTTCTGATGTGGATAAAGTCCGCGAAGCCACACGAATTGCTAAAGAAAAACGTCCAGATTTAATTATCGATGGCCCTTTGCAGTACGATGCCGCAGTGATGCCTAACGTCGCTCAATCTAAAGCGCCTAACAGCCCTGTTGCCGGCAAAGCTACTGTGTTTGTGTTCCCAGACTTAAATACTGGTAACACCACATACAAAGCCGTACAGCGGAGCGCGGATTTGATCAGTATCGGTCCTATGCTTCAAGGTATGCGTAAACCGGTTAACGATTTATCACGAGGTGCACTTGTCGATGATATTGTCTACACGATTGCATTAACCGCGATTCAAGCTGCGCAAAACAGTGCCAAATAATTTGCGATATTTCGGTTTAACACTGAGGTAATACGCAATACTTTATCACTAAAAAAGCACTGATTATTATCAGTGCTTTTTTGTGTCTGCTTGGCTAAATTAACTTGTTGGTCAGAGTCTAAACAACACGTTTTCCCAGCTATTCACTATACAAAAATGCAATAACCCCTATCTGGCGCAAACAAAAACGCTACCCAATCGGGTAGCGTTAATCAACAACGATGAAGTAACTAAAGCTAGAAACTATTTCTTGGCTTTTTTCTTAGTTGCTTCACTGACCCATTTACCGCCAATAAACTTAGAAGACCAACCGGTGGCTTTACCATCAACTTCAGTAGCAACATATTGCTCTTTGGTTTTACGGCTAAATTTAACCGAGGCTTTATTACCATCATCATCTTCTGTAGGTGCGTCAGCAAGATACGCATATTTAGGCCATAACAGATCACGATACTGAACTAACTCTTCCACTAATGGCGCACGTGTTTCACGCGATTTAGGGAAAGTACTTGCCGCTAAAAATATGCCAGCAGCACCATCACGAAGCACAAAATGCGCATCTGACTTAGTGCATTTTAATTCAGGTAGAAAAATAGGATCTTCTTTTGGTGGCGCAGCTTCGCCGCTTCTTAGCAACTTACGCGTATTTTTACACTCGCTGTTAGTGCAACCAAAATACTTACCAAATCGACCATTTTTCAGTTCCATATTATTGCCGCAACGATCGCACTCAATAATTGGACCTTCATAACCTTTAATCTTAAATTGCCCGGCTTCCACTTCGTAACCATCACATGAGGGGTTATTACCACAAACATGTAATTTACGCGTCTCATCAATCAGGTAACTGTCCATCGCTGTGCCACACTTGCCACAACGATGTTTAGCGCGTAACGCTTCCGTTTCACCATCTTCATTGTCGCTAACCGCTTCTTCACCTGGGGTTAAGTTAAGCGTGGTTTTGCAACGTTCTTTAGGCGGTAAAGCATAACCAGAACAGCCTAAAAACACACCAGTAGAACCGGTTCTGATCCCCATTGGACGGCCACAGGTAGGACACTTAATGTCGTCTGTTAATACCATCTCATTGGGGCGCATGCCGCCTTCATCTGGGTCTAACTCAGCCAACAATAATTGTTTGGTAAAGTCACCGTAAAAACCATCGAGTACTTTTTTCCAGTCAAGCTTACCTTGAGCAACATCATCTAATGTTTGCTCCATGCTTGCGGTAAAGTCGTAACTCATTAATTCTTTAAAACTGCCTACTAAACGTTCGCTAACTATCTCACCCATTTTTTCAGCAAAGAAACGGCGATTATCCACTTTGACGTAGCCGCGATCCTGAATGGTTGAAATAATTGTCGCATACGTTGACGGACGGCCAATACCACGTTTTTCGAGCTCTTTAACTAAAGAGGCTTCGCTGTAACGTGGCGCAGGCTTGGTAAAGTGCTGTTTAGGGGATAAGGTTTCAAGCACTAACTTGTCACCTTTTTCGACTACTGGCAGTGTTTTATCGTCTTCGTTTTTCTTACTCATCTGTGGTTGAACACTCGTCCAACCATCAAAGCGTAAGGTGCGACCACTGGCTTTTAATTCGTAATCACCCGCAGTTACCGTTAAACGTGTTGCGTCATACTGAGCAGGGGTCATTTGACACGACACGAATTGACGCCAAATGAGCTCATACAAGCGCTGAGCGTCTCTTTCCATATCGGTTAGGGATGCAGACTGCACAGCAACGTTCGACGGTCTAATCGCTTCATGCGCTTCTTGGGCACCTTCTTTACTACCATAACGGATAGGTTCAGCTGGTAAATACTTATCACCAAACTCAGAAGCAATCATTTCACGTAAATTTTCAACCGCTTCTTTACTTAAATTGGTTGAATCGGTACGCATATAGGTAATGTGGCCCGCTTCGTATAAACGCTGCGCCATCATCATGGTTTTCTTCACACCAAAACCTAGACGAGTACTCGCGGCTTGCTGCAATGTAGAGGTTATATAAGGTGCTGTTGGTTTGCTTGAGGTTGCTTTATCCTCACGCGCACTGACCACGTAAGACGCCCCACGCAATGCATCGACTGCCACTTTAGCTTGTGCTTCATTAATCGGCTCAAATGCAGCAGATTGATACTTCATCACCTGCATTTTCAAGCTTGCTGCGGTTGGCGTATTTAATTCAGCATGTATGTCCCAAAATTCTTCTGGAACAAATGCTTTAATCTCACTTTCACGTTCTACAACTAAGCGAACCGCAACCGATTGCACACGCCCAGCCGATAGACCACGAGCAACTTTTTTCCATAATAAAGGTGACACCATAAAGCCAACGACACGGTCTAAGAAACGACGTGCTTGTTGGGCGTTAACCATATTAGTGTCAAGTACAGACGGGTTACTAAATGCATCTTGAATCGCAGTTTTAGTAATTTCGTTAAACACAACTCGCTGATACCGTGAAGCATCACCACCAATGATCTCCTGCAAATGCCAGGCGATGGCTTCCCCTTCACGGTCCAAATCCGTTGCGAGATATATTTGATCAGCATCTTCTGCTAACGCTTTGAGTTCTTTAACAACTTTTTCTTTACCAGGCAGGATTTGATACTTAGCCGCCCAGCCTTTATCCGGGTTGACACCCATTCGCGCCACAAGCGCTTGTTTGTCTCTGATTAGCTTGTATTTAGCTTTTTCTTCAGGAGATAATTTCTTAACTTCTGCTGCGGTTTTAGTCACAGTTGTACCGTCAGAAGTAGACGAAGTTGGTAAGTCACGTATGTGACCTACACTCGACTTCACAATGAAGTCTTTACCAAGATATTTATTAATTGTCTTGGCTTTGGCCGGCGATTCGACAATAACTAGCGATTTACCCATAGTTTTATTTGCGCCAAAAAGTCTCGAAAAAAAGAAAATTGATTCCATATATAGAGGGTTGAGACAATAGTTTCAAGTTAATCCCTCTTTTACATGGCTAGTAAGTCATTTTTTAAGCAAAATTTATTCAATAATAAAAAATGCGAAAAATAATATGCGTTTTTTAAACGTAATTTTTCACTTAATGATACTTGCGAGCACCTTCAGTGCATTTTTAGTCATTTATACACATTTGTACAAATTAACCACACCTTGTTAACCCTTATAGCTTCAGTATACTGGGGTTAAATTAGCGTTAACTGTAGTCAGCAATCACGTTCCTTTTTTATAAGTAACACAAATAAGTGCAACAACAATAATAATTATTCACTAAAAACTCTCAAGGATCACGAATGAAGCATTTTGAAGCAAACTTTGATGGCTTGGTAGGACCAACCCATAACTATGCCGGATTATCATTTGGTAATGTAGCCTCATTTAGTAATGCGGCCCAAACCTCAAATCCCAAAGCGGCAGCTAAACAAGGTTTGCAAAAAGCCAAATCATTAGCAGACTTAGGAATGGTACAAGGGGTATTAGCCCCGCAAGAGCGTCCAGACCTTTATACACTGCGTCGAATTGGTTTTTCTGGGTCAGACGCTGAAGTTTTACAAAAAGCGGCTCAACAGGCTCCTGCGCTACTTAATGCTTGTTGCAGTGCATCAAGTATGTGGACTGCTAACGCGGCAACCGTATCCCCCAGTGCCGATACCCGGGACGGTAAAGTTCATTTCACGCCAGCTAACTTAGTCGACAAATTACACCGCAGCATTGAGCCTGTCACCACAGGCAATATTTTACAGGCAACATTTAACAACGATCGCCATTTTAAACATCACCAACATTTACCAGAACATGCAAGTTTTGGTGATGAAGGCGCCGCAAATCATACCCGCCTATGTGCTGAATACGGCCATGCTGGTGTTGAACTGTTTGTTTATGGACAATCGGCAACCAATCCTGATGCACCAAAACCGAAAAAATATCCCGCCCGTCAAACCTTAGAAGCATCACAAGCCGTTGCTCGTTTGCATCAGCTTGAAGATGAAAGTTGCGTGTTTATGCAGCAAAACCCTGATGTGATTGACCAAGGTGTATTCCACAACGATGTGATTTCTGTTGGTAATCAAAACGTCCTTTTTTATCATGAACAGGCGTTTTTACATACCGAAGCAAAATTTGATGAAATTCGCCGAAAAATGGATAGTGACATGCATTTTATCAAAGTGGCAACCAGCCAAGTGTCAATTGATGATGCGGTCAAAAGTTACCTGTTTAATACGCAGATCATTACCTTACCGTCTGGTGAAATGGCCATTATTGCACCGACAAACTGCCAAGAAAATCCCGCAGTTTTTGCTTACTTAAATGAACTGATAACCTTAGGCACGCCAATCAAACAGGTGCGTTATTTTGATGTGAAACAAAGTATGCAAAATGGTGGTGGGCCAGCTTGTTTACGTTTACGTGTGGCAATGAACCAACAAGAAGTTGCCGCAGTTAATCAAAACACCCTAATGAATGATAGCTTATTTACTCGTCTAAATACCTGGGTTGATAGGCATTATCGCGACCAATTAACGGTTCAAGATTTAGCCGACCCACAATTGATTATTGAATCGCGCACTGCGTTAGATGAGCTAACCCAAATTTTGAAACTAGGCAGTGTGTATCAGTTCCAAAAGTAAACTTAAACGGGGTCAATAAATGATAGCGGTATTTACAAAATCATAAACTTGACCCATCTCATATCAAACGAGTAATGTGTTTACCAAGCAAGAAACAATAACGTATCCAGCGCTAAGCTTTAGCAAGTTAAATTTTCCACACTAGCGGGCAAATAACGGTTTAATAAACGTTTTTTATCCCGCTTATAGGTTACTGATAAAAATAACAAAAAAGAGTAATTATTCCAGCTATTTTTTTATTGTTAACTATACTTTATTTATCATCAATCAATCACTAAATCGGCGCTGTATGAAAAGTCAGTTAATAAGGATGTTAACACTTGTAATCTTATGTTCATTCAATACCTCAAACGCCTCAGAAAATGCGTTAGAGTTTGAACACACCATAGTTAATTATAATGCCTCCGTTCAAGGTGTTGATCCTAAGCAAGCCTATTTTATTTCACTGTTAGCACTCGCTCTGGATAAAAGTGCTAGCCGCTACGGTACGTTTCAAATGCGTGCAGCCATGATTAATATGCCTCAAAGTCGCACCCTAAAAATGCTGGCCGAAAACAAAAATATCGATGTCGCGTGGAGCATGACAAGTATTGAACGGGAAGCACAGCTTCAAGCGGTCTATATCCCACTATTAAAAGGGCTTATGGGATATAGAATTGGGATTATACGCAAAGGCGACCAGCCACAATTTGATCAACTCACCAGCCTAGAAGACCTAAAAAAAATCCTTATGGGTCAAGGTTTAGATTGGCCTGATACCAATATTTTGAACAGCAATGGCTTTAATGTGGTCCCAGGACCAGAAAAGAGTTTAATTAGTATGTTGCTTAAAAATCGGTTTGATTATTATCCTCGTGCTCTTTTTGAACCTTGGCGCGACCTTGCTCGTCACAGTGAATTAGTAGTAGAAAAGAATATCTTAATACGCTACACAGCCCCGATTTATTTTTTTGTCAGTAAAGACAATCCTCGGTTAGCTGAACGAATTGAATATGGCTTACGAGTCGCCATCGATGACGGTAGCTTCAATGCCATGTTCTATAATCACCCCATCACCGATGGCATGCTCGAAAAATCCGAACTCGACAAACGTAAAGAATTTGTTCTGCATAATCCCTTGTTGTCAGAAAAAAGCGCCAGTCTTCTTGATGAGCCTAAATTATGGTTAACCATCAAAACAGCAACCTCTATTGCGGTACCACTTTACAAATAAACGCTCAACCTATGCGATGCCCATTGATGATACAGAGATTGCAGGTTTTATCAAAAATATTGATAATCAATAATTTACACTCAGCCACAACAGGTTTAGCACTACTGTAATCACCTTCTATTACTCACAAACCTAATTAAAAAGGTTTACATTCTTTTGCACAATAGAGGTTTAGAATCCGCAGATTAACCACCATATTAATGCGAATGGCAATAACATCATGCTACAATTGGCCACAATTACGATTGGAAATATGATGTAATCATGTCTGAACTAGACATTATCGTTTCCCTAGCCTGAGATTTATATGAAGCAACTGTTAGATTTTTTACCATTAGTCATTTTTTTTGCGGTTTACAAGTTCTATGATATTTACGCCGCAACAGGAGTATTGATTGCGGCAACAGCGCTTCAACTTGTGATCACTTATCTGCTTTATAAACACATTGAAAAAATGCATTTAGCCACCTTTGCCTTGGTCACTGTGTTCGGCTCACTCACACTGTTTTTCCATGACGATGCCTTTATCAAATGGAAAGTCAGTATCGTTTATGCCTTATTCGCCATAGGACTAATTGCCTCACAAATGATGGGCAAACCTGCGCTTAAAAGCATGCTTGGTAAAGAAATGAAAGTTGACGATAGAATATGGGCTCAAGTCACTTGGTATTGGGTTGGATTTTTTGTCTTATGTGCCTTTGCTAATATTTACATTGCGTTTAATTTACCTCTGGAAACCTGGGTAAACTTCAAAGTGTTTGGCCTAACCGCCCTCACCTTAATCAACACCGTTATTACGGTCGTTTATTTGTATAAAAATATGCAAGATGACGATTCGCAAACAACTGATGGTCAATAAGCATTCATGTAAAATAAAATCAAATAAAGGAAGCAACGATATGTGGTATATGATTTCATCTCAAGATGTGGAAAACAGTTTAGAGAAACGCTTATCTGTTCGCGCTGAACATTTAGCCCGTTTACAAGATTTAGCTGATGAAGGCCGTTTATTAACTGCCGGACCACATCCTGCTATTGATAACGAAAACCCTGGTGAAGCAGGTTTTACCGGCTCATTAGTTATTGCCGATTTTGCCTCATTAGAAGATGCACAAGCATGGGCTGATGTGGATCCTTACATTGGTGCTGGTGTGTATAAAAGCGTTATTGTTAAGCCATTTAAACGAGTGCTCCCATAATGAAGATTGTTTCTTTTAACATTAATGGCATACGTGCTCGACTGCATCAATTACAAGCACTTATAGACAGCCACGCGCCTGACATTATTGGCTTACAAGAAACCAAAGTGCACGACGAAGCCTTTCCGGTTGCAGATGTTGAGGCAATGGGCTACAAAGTTCATTACCATGGCGGCAAAGCACATTATGGCGTAGCCATGCTGTCCAAAGCTGAACCCATTAGCATTATTAAAGGTTTTGAATCTGATAATGAAGATGCTCAGCGTCGACTTATTATTGGCCAATTTACACAAGATAATGGCCGAGTATTAACGGTATTCAATGGATATTTTCCACAAGGTGAAAGCATTCACCACGAAACAAAATACCCGGCTAAACGTAAGTTCTATCAAGACTTAATGCTATATTTAGAGAAACATCACCAACCAAGCGATGACATAGCAATCATTGGTGATATCAATATATCGCCCACCGATTTAGATATCGGCATCGGTGAAGTGAACGCTAAGCGTTGGTTAAAAAGCGGAAAATGTAGCTTCCAGCCAGAAGAACGTGAATGGTTAGCACGTTTACAACAATGGGGCTTTATTGATAGTTTCCGCCAATTGCACCCAGATCGCACTGAACGTTACTCGTGGTTTGATTATCGCAGTAAAGGCTTTGATGATAACCGTGGTCTGCGCATCGACGTGATATTAGTGACCGACTCATTAGTGTCACGCGTAGTCGAATCTGATGTCGACTACGAGTTACGCGCGATTGAGAAACCGTCCGATCATGCCCCCATTTGGACTACGTTTAGTTAATCGTTAGGGTGCTGACATAACCTAGCCCCCGACATCGCTTAGCAACAAAAAAGCTATAAGCAATCTTGCTTATAGCTTTTTTAGTTTTACAGCATTCCTTCACCACCGGCTAAGCTTGATAGCTTGATAGTTTGTCAACACGCTCACATGAGCAGAGCAAACGACTCACGTTAGTATATTACAGGCCAAATAATCGCCCTTAAAAGGTTGCTGCTATAAAAATCAAATAATGGCTAAGCCATGCATATTAGTAACCCAAGTGATTATCATCACTACTATGCCATCTTTATCGAGCACCTTAACTAACTGTCACTGACCGTTGTTATGGGCTGCTTGACACAAAATTAAATTTTATATTGACTTAAAATCGCCGCTAAACCTTGAGATGATTGATGTAAATCTTTCGCTAATATTCCGGCATGTTTTGCAGTACTGCGAATCGTCTCCGATTGCTGACGGATTTGATTAAGTTGCGAGGCAATATCACCAGCAGAGACACTTTGTTGTTCCGCTGAGGCGGCTATCTGGCTACTCATATCAAACACGGCATTAATCGACTCAGCCATGTCGGTAATATCGTCACCGACCGCTTTAATACTTGCACTGCCCTGATCGGCTTCGGTAACAATCACATTGGTAATGCTGGTCAGTTTTTTAGAACCTTGTTGTAAGCCTTCGATCATATTTTGAATTTCAACGGTCGCTTGTTGAGTCCGCCCTGCAAGAGTACGTACTTCATCAGCCACCACAGCAAAACCCCGGCCTTGCTCACCGGCACGCGCCGCTTCAATGGCTGCATTTAACGCTAATAAATTAGTTTGTTCAGAAATACTTTCAATGGTAGTAACAGCAACATTAATTTGGGTGGCATCATGAGATAACTGCTCTACAGATGAAAATGCTTCAGCAATACGCTCAGACAAATAGCCAATCCGCTTAACTGCATCATTAATCTTGCCCTGACTCTGACCCATTTGGGTAGCATTTTGCTTAGTATTCAAAGATGCATCACTCGCATGATGTGATACATCTGCAATGGCTCCGGTCATTTGATCCATGGCATGCGCTACAGAATCTAAATAATGATGTTGCTGATCAATTAAGTCATCATTAGTGTTAGCTTGATGGTTAAACTCATTGGCGGCAGTCGCTAGGGTTTCTGCATTACTCCGAATAGCGGTCACCATTTCACTCATATTATTAGCACAGCGATCAATTTCATTGGCGATTAAACTGAAATCGTCAGTACCAAAGAAGTTTAATCTCAAGGTTAAATCACCATCAGCTAACCGTTTGATAGCCATGTACATATCCCATAAACCGCCGCCTAACGAGGTTGAGATCCAGTAACTCAGTTGAAATAATGGTAGCAAGCCAACTAATGCGATGATTAGCATAAAATAGCTTTGGCTTAATGGTTCCTGTTCCCAGGATTGAACATTTTGACTCACGCTTAGAAACTGATCGCCGACACTAGCTGATGCTGTTACTTGATCACCACTGCGCAAAGTATTATCGCGACCAGATAACTGTAATTGATGAGTTTGTGCAAATTGCTCCAGAGCAGTATTTGTTAAGCCTTGATTATTGGCAACCGAGGCATAACTTTCAGCACTTGCTTTAACCCGCTGTAATGATGATTGAGCAATTAAATCATTCGTTTGTTGGTAATTCATCAGAGCAATAACACTGGTGATGAATGCAACCAGCGAACACACCACCCAAAATTTTCCATTCAGGCTAAATTTAATCAAAATTGCATCAATGGTTCTAAACTGAATTTGCTTCATATAAGCTTCCTAAGGCAATGCGTTACTATCTCAAATATGAGAATAAGATTAAATAAACAACAGCACCCACTCAATCTGAATCAATACTAAAATTCATTAACGATTCAATTGAGAGTGATTTTAAATTATCGTTAAAAAAAACAATGCCTAAGTGCGAATACACTTAGGCATTTAGCTTAATTATTATCGGCTTAAGCGCAGTAAACTTAAGTGTTGTAGCTCACGAAAATGGCTAAACCGATAAAAATTTATTAAGCGGTAAATCGCGATATCGTATCCCCGTTGCCGCAAAAATGGCATTGGTTAAACTGGGCGCAACTGGAGGCACACCGGGCTCACCTACACCAGCAGGCTTTGCTATCGACTCAATAATATAAGTGTCAATCTGCGGCGATTGCGGCATACGCAATAACGGATAGTCATGAAAGTTAGATTGTTCGACTTTACCGTCTTTAAAGGTAATTTCGCCCATGGTCGCTAAACTTAAACCAAAAATGATCGCACCTTCTAATTGTGATTTCACTCGATCAGGATTAATCACTCTCCCAGCATCCATCACCGCAATAGATTTCAATACTTTAAGCTGTTTATCTACCACTTCAACTAGCGTAGCAACGGCAACATAGCTAACAAAGCTGCGATGCACCGCCATACCCCAACCTTGGTTTTTAGCCGCTTTAGGGGCATCTGCCATTACGGCTTCTAACTTATCGAGCACTTTATGATAACGCCCTACATCCACCGGGTGATCGGCTAAGTCTTCACCGTAATTGCCATAGGTAAAGTTTTGGTTTTCAAACGGTTCGATGCGCGCTTTACCTAATAAATCACGCCACATTTGCACACAGGGCTTATTAGCATTTACGGCTATCTCGTCAACAAAACTGCCAATACCAAAAGCATGCTGAATATTACACACAGAACGCATCCAACCAATACGCGTATGCGCGGGCGCTTTGACAGCTTCAAGTTGAATGTGCTTAAGCGCTAACGGTACGTCACTAAAACCTAAATCGAGCTCACCAGCTGAAGGGTATTCAACCCCTTCGGCAAATGTTGAACTGATTGACGGAAAGCCTGTACGGGCTAATAGTGCGGTGGGCATCTTATTATTGTCGAGAGCGACTTGGTACATCTGCGCACTGATAGCATGATAATAACCATTCTGAATTTCGTCTTCACGGCTCCAACATACTTTGACGGGTTTATTGAGCTTTTGCGATAAAATGGCGGCTTCAACACTAAAGTCAGGCTTAGATTTACGCCCAAAACCACCACCCAGTAAAGTCACGTTAACGGTAACTTGCTCTTCTTTTAACCCTAATGCACCAGCCACATTTTGCTGGGTACTTTGTGGGGTTTGGCTCGAAGCCCACAACTCACATCCATTAGCAGTTACATTTGCTGTTGCTACTGGTGGCTCCATCATAGCATGGGTTAAATAGGGCACAGTGTAAACAGCCTTAACTGTTGACGCTTCAGGCCAATCAGTGACTGACTCACCCAACTGGCGCATCACTTTACCTGGTTGGTTTACTCTCTCGACCAACCCCTGCAGGTATGTGTCTGAATTGTGGCTATCATTAATCGATTTAGACCAGGTAATCACCAACGCTTTACGCGCTTCAATCGCACTCCAACTGTTAGTGGCAATCACTGCGACGCCGCCTAAAGCCTGAAATAATGGTGCACCTTTCGGAACGGGTAAGGTAATAATGTCAACCACCCCGGCTATTTTACGGGCTTTGGTGTCATCAAGGCTCAGCACATCACTGCCTAATACTGGCGGACGAGTGATACTGGCATACAACATACCGTCTAATTTAATGTCATAGCCGTAAATCGCTTTGCCCGTGAGCATGGCATCCATATCGACAATAGTATGAGATTGACCAATATGGGTAAATTCACTTTCTGGCTTTAGCACTACAGAATCTAATTCTGGCATCGGTAATCTCGATGCCGCTACAGCCAACTCACCGTAACTAAGGCTTTTGTTACTGCCTTTATGATGGATCTTATGGGCTTTAGCATACACCTCCGCAACCGGAACTTGCCAAATTTGCGCCGCAGCTTGTTCAAGCATGGTTCTTGCGGTCGCGCCCATTTGACGCATACGATGATAATGTTTACGAATACTGCGGCTACCATCAGTATTTTGGCTGCCATAGCGTTTATCCGCTAAGCCTTGCACCACTACAACCTTATCCCAATCAGCTTCTAACTCGTCAGCCAAAATTTGCGGTATGCCTGTTCTAATCCCTTGTCCCATCTCAGAACGATGACAAGTCAAATACACTTTATTGTCTTCACCGATAGCAACAAACAAGTTCATCAGCGCTTGCTTGTCTTCAGCTAAGGCCATTGGGCTCCAACTTAAACTGGTTGCCCCTAGAGCGAGTCCACCACCGACTGCACCAAATAACTTTAATACATTACGGCGACTAATATTCTCAACAGCTGTGAATGTGGTCATGATCACGCCTCCGAAGCCGATTGAATGGCGGCTTTTATCCGTGGATACGTACCACAACGACAAATATTACCCGACATCGCATCAAGGATTTGGGTTTCAGTCGGTTTAGGCGTGCTGGTGAGTAAGGCTGCGGCAGACATTAACTGCCCAGCCTGACAATAACCACATTGCGGCACATTATGCGCTAACCAAGCTTGCTTTAGTTTTTCAGCCTCAAGACCTTCAATAGTGGTAACTTGCTTACCCTGAACTTGCTTTAAGCTGGTTAAACAACCACGCATTGGACTGCCGTCAACATGGATAGTGCATGCACCACAAAGCCCTGCTCCACAACCAAATTTAGTGCCAGTTAGACCTAATATGTCACGCAATGCCCAAAGTACTGGCATATTAGGGTCGGCATCAAGGGTAAAATCCTTTCCATTGACCATCAATTTTTGTGTTGGGGTTGTCATAATCAATCCTTATTATCTAACCAACGTACTAAGTCAGCAGGTGTATCAATATCAAATTGCGCTTGTTCCATCACAATAATGTTCAAGCTATTATTTTTATCATTTTGTTTTAAAATGCTTTTTGCACCATTATCGCCATCAAGAGACATCAATATTTTAATATCTTCAGTTGAAAAGATAGCAGGTACACCTACGCTATGCAGGTAAAAAGCACAGCTAGTTAACTTATTATGGATATACGCTTGGATCAATTGTAAATAATCACGGCTTTGTAATGCGACTTGGTCGGCTAACACCACCAGTAAAGCATCCGCCTGTTGCGTTTGGGCATATTGGCCAGCAAGTTTCACTGAACTGGACAAACCTAAATGCCAATCATGATTGATAATTCGCTGATGATTGGCCGTTATCGCTAACACTTCATCGGTTTGATGGGCACCCAACATCACCACCGCAGGTGCAATACCTGCCGTTTGAGTCACCACATCAAGAGTCTGTAAGCTGTGTGCCAGCAAACTTTGTTCACCTTGCACTTTAGCAACAATTTTAGCGCTGTTAAATCGGCTGCTTGCCCCAGCAGCTAAGATCACTGTAACTATGTTTGCCGTCATTTACGTATCAACTCGCTAAGACAGCATTACAGTATCAAGACTGGTTATCTTGCTTTGATAAAGTACGCCATGGCACTGGGACAATATGCTCAGTCCAACCGAACCAGGCAGCTCGCCCCCTAATGCCAACCCTGCTGGTGCCGAAAAATAACCACTAAAGTCATCGATATTAAGTTCAGCCATGCTCAACACCTTGTCACGGCGGTGAGTCGGACCTAATAATGAAATATACGCTAGGGATAAAGGTTGCAGTACCTGTAATGTTTTAGCATCAATCTGTAAATTATGACTCATCACAAAGGCTGCATCTAAACTGGCCAACAGTGAGCTTGACACATCCTTGGTGGCTTTTTTGATGATCTGGCAGCCAGGAAAATCATAAGTGCGTGCGTACGCAGTACGTTCATCAAATACAGTGACTTTCCAACCTAACGTTTGCGCCATTTGCGAAATTGGTTGGGCATCTAAACCGCCCCCAAAAATACCAATATGCACAGGTGGCCTGATTGGAATATGTAACACTGAGTGATCTTCAAAGGCTTCTTTGTGGGTTTTAGTATTGAGAGTGATAACGGTTGCTTGCTCCGATTTTTGTTCAACAAAGTGACCATTGAGTTGGTCGGCCGGCGTGCCATCAGCAACGATATCAATTTGATATACACCTGAATGACTGCGCATCAAAGCATCATGAACACTCACTAAACCAAGATAATTGTTAGATTTATTCAACGACACCATCATGATATTAACGATGCCACCACAGCCAAGTTGATAACTGGTATCAGACTCGTCAGTTGCATCATAGGTTAACTGAATAACTTGCTGAGTTTGAATCGCACGTTGCGCGTGACGACGGAGATCCGCTTCAAGGCAACCACCACTTAACATTCCTAAGCTTTTGCCCATGGGATGAAATAGCATTATTGCGCCTGGTTTACGGTAAGAAGAGCCTTGTACTTGAGTGAGAACGGCGAGTACCCAGTCTTCTTGATAAGAAGGTAACCAGGTATCGAGTAAATCAACGAGGTGTTGAACCATTTGAACTGTCCATCATATGTAAACGCATACTCTTAAGCTAACAGACTGGGTTTACAATGCAAAGAATCAATAGTTTCAACTTATTAATAAATAACCTCAACGACCTAATTGTGTAGAAAAGTGTTAATCAAATAACTGATCCGCAACAAAAGGGTTATGTTGTCGTTCATCTGCAAACGTCGACATTGGGCCATGACCAGGAATAAAACTCACATTGTGACCTAATGGCCATAACTTGGTAGTGATTGATTGGAGTAAGTCTTGATGATTGGATTGCGGGAAATCGGTACGACCAATTGAGCCACGAAAAAGCACATCGCCCACCCAGGCTAAATTAGCAAAAGCATTATAAAAAATAATGTGTCCTGGTGTGTGTCCAGGGCAATGCAAAACTCGTAAATGTTGCTCACCAACACTTAGCACATCATCTTCATTAAGGTATTGGGTTGGCTCAAAAGCTTCTACACGCGGAAACCCAAAGTTTTGACTTTGTTTTACCAAGTTTTCTAACCAAAATTTATCCGCAATGTGCGGACCAATGATCGGAATAGCTAATTCGCTCGCCAATGCCGCCGCCCCACCAACATGATCAATATGCCCATGGGTTAATAATATTTTTTCAACCGTTAAGCCTAACTTAGCCACCTCAGCTAAAATCCTATCAATGTTACCACCAGGATCAACTACCGCAGCCTTCAAGGTCTTTTCGCACCAAATAACACTACAATTTTGCTGAAAAGGCGTTACGGGGATGATTTGATACTTCATTGACAACCTCGTTGTTTAATAATCAGTGGCTAATTATCGGTTAATTCTACCTAGGCAGATTTGATCTAGATAGCTATTTAAGATGATTTGCATCAAGTTAGTGATTGTTAATCATTAACATGGCTCATAAAATAACGTTACTTACGGCTGAATAAGCTTGATATCACCATTAATCATGACCCAATAGGCATTTTATGCACACAGAACTCACCTTAGCAGACATTGTTGCTCGTAAGCACTTTTTCTCGGTGCCATTAGATTATCAACAAAGTCCCAGTAAACAGATTACGGTTTTCGCTCGGGAAATTGTCAGTGTTGAAAACCAACATAAAAAACTGCCTTATTTAGTATTCTTTCAAGGTGGGCCAGGATTTGGTGCCGTCAGGCCGATCAGCAATAACGGCTGGATAAAACGTGCGTTAACTGAATATAGAGTGTTATTGCTCGACCAGCGGGGCACCGGATTATCAAGCCCAATCAATGCCACCAGCTTAAGTTATATGAACGCCACCGACCAGGCTGATTATTTAAGTTTTTTCCGTGCCGACAACATTATTCGCGATGCAGAATATATTAGAGCCAAACTATCCCCAGACCAACCTTGGAGTATTTTAGGCCAAAGCTTTGGTGGCTTTTGTGTGCTGCATTATTTGTCTGCCGCGCCTGAAGGCCTAAAAGAAGCCTACATTACTGGCGGCATACCTTCACTTAGCCGCCCTGCTGATGAAGTATATCAAGCGACATATCAACGAGTCATCGCCAAAAACAACGACTTTTTCAAACGCTTTAGTGATGCCCGCAGCTTAGTTGATAACTTAGCCAGCCACCTTTATCAAAACAAAGTGTACTTAGCCACAGGCGAATTACTGACAGTTGAAATGTTGCAATTGTTAGGGATTAATTTAGGCATGGAACAAGGGCCAGAAGCGGTCTACTATTTGCTTGAACAAGCCTTAATCGAAACACCCCACGGTATTGATGTTAATCCGTTATTTTTACATCAATTTAGTCATTTCCTCGACTACAGCACTAATCCTATTTTTGCTTTATTGCACGAATCTATTTACTGCCAACATAAGGCTTCAGCGTGGGCGGCCCATCGAGTGAGAGCGCAGTTTGAACAATTCAATTACCGTCCGAATAAGCCATTATTGTTTACAGGTGAAATGATTTACCCATGGATGTTTGCTCAATTTGAAGCATTAATGCCATTACAACCTGCAGCAGACTTAATCGCGGCTAAGAAAGATTGGCCGGCATTATATGACCTTGAAACGTTAGCGAATAATAAGGTTCCGGTAGCAGCCGCTATTTACAGCAACGACATGTTTGTCGAAATGCAATACAGCCTAGAAACCGCTAAGCAAGTCAACAATCTCAAGTATTGGCTGACATCAGAATATGAACACAACGGCATCCGCATGGATGGCGATCGCATTTTTGATAAGCTTATTAGTCTCAACCGCGGTCATTGTTTACGTTAATGCATCAATCAACCAAGTTTGTGTAATGAAAATAAACTGGCATAAGATTAACTAAAACAAAGCGATAAACCTAAAGTCACCGTCCGAAGTGTTCGAAATAGCATGATGAGAACCCTGTGGTAACATCATGCAATTTATCACACATCACGGCGTCAGAGGTTTTTCACATCAGATGTACTCTCTGGGCTATGAGGTGATTGTTATTATGATATGGAAGATCAACACCTTGGCGGAATTGATGGAGTGATCAACAAGGGCAAGCAGTGTTCCCCTTGTTGATCCTCTGTGTGCGAAGCGCTACAACGTTAATATTTTCTAACCAAGGTTTATTCGACATTGAAACGAATAAAATCAATATCAAAGCCTATTTATACGACCTGTAATACTTGCTCTTTAGCCAAACGAGATTTAGGTAACTTAGCGTTATAGTCTTCATCCGAATGATGATAACCAAATGCTAATGCAACTTCACACACATAACCGCCAAGTTCTTCAGCAAAAATTTCACCTAGCAACTCACTGTCTACGCCTTCCATCGGCGTAGAATCAATACCAAGGCGAGCTAAAACATGCATAGTGTTACCTAATGCTAAATAGGTTTGTGACTTAGTCCATGCCGCATTGTTGCCCGCTTCATCAGTGTTTAAGTCAACAAATGCGTATCCACCAAATGCAGCTTCGCGATCTTCAGGCTTAGTACGGCCATCGATAATGCCTTGATCAACCACTTTGGCATAATCTTCACGGGTATACTTAGGGTTATATGCAAACAATATGGTATGTGAAGCCGCTTTAGCATGCGGTTGGTTAAACTGAAACTTATTAGCATAAGAGTCATGTAGGCGTTGTTTGGCTTGATCACTTTCAATCACGATAAATTTCCATGGTTGAGAGTTAATAGATGAAGGTGATAACACCATTGCGTCATAAATGATGGCTAAATCTAGTTGTGACACGCGCTTAGTCGCATCATAACGTTTGGCGGTGTAACGTTTTTCTAAATCAGTAATAATAGCGTTGGTCATGTCAGACTCCATATTAATTTTAAACACTCAGAGAAAGAGTTAGCAGTGAAACGACATGTCGTAATGTTATCGATTAACCTACAATCTGGCTCAATAGACTTGATACGAACAATATAAAACAACAAAACAATATTAAAAAAATTGAGTAAATACACTATAAGACGGTTATGGTGCCAAAACATGGGGTTTTCAAGGTTTATCACTAACTAAAGTTCGATTAGGCTATTCGACCAAGCTGCCCAAAGATACTATTTACTGCGGGTATCAAGTCATTCAGATTTTCAATCCGCTTACTGACTTTAGCTGCCGCATACAGTGCCAGGATGGCAAGGTTATCGAGTGAATTTTGCCATTAAGCAGACGAAGAAAAACAGCCAACAAATGTTAGCTGTTTAGATAAGCGTCATAGCCTTAAACAATAGCCATGCAATGATTAGCTTTCAGTTACCACAGCACGATAGCCGCCTTGATGTTCGTCGGCGACAAACTCAATAAAGTGCTGAATACTATCAAGGCTATCTTCTTGATAATGTGACACATACAACAATTGGCTCAAGTGCTCTTTAGCGATGAGTTCAAGGGCATTTTTAATCAATCTTCGGCCTAGGTAATCTAAGCCTTGGTAAGGCTCGTCAAGGATCAATAACGTTGGCTGCTTCACAATAGCGCGAGCAATGAGCAACAAGCGTTGCTGGCCATATTCTAATTGTCTAAAGGCCGTTTTACTCAACTGACCCATGTGTAAAATGGCTAACCATTCGGATGCGATAGCTAACTGTTGTGCTGTCGGTTGTTGATACAAACCAATCGAGTCATAAAAGCCCGATACAATCACATCTAAGGCACTGCAATTAACTCTATACTGTAAATGTAACGCTGATGACACCATGCCGATATGCTTTTTTATCTCCCAAATACTCTCGCCTGAGCCTCTTTTTTTACCAAAAATATCAATGTCGTTACTGTAACATTGTGGATGATCGCCAAAAATAAGCCCTAGCAAAGTACTTTTACCACAACCATTTGGGCCTTTAACTTGCCAATGTACGCCATAATCGATGCGCCAATTAACCCCAGAGAAAATCACTTTGTCACTGTAAGCCACTCGGCCATTGTGTAACTGAAAGACCGGATTTGCGAATAATGGCTTATGTCTGTGACGACGAATAAGGGCCAACATATCTTCACTTTGTTGGCCTGATTGCGCCGTAAGTTGACTAATCAGCGGATGATTATCCCACTCAGTCTTAGTCATTATGCTGTCTAACGCGCCATGATTAAACATCGCAACATGCTCAATCCAGTCAGGCATATCTTCTTCACGTGACACGACCACCAGCATTTGTACCGTTTGCGACAACAGCTGTAAATATTGACTTAACGCTTGTCGATGGCCCACATCAAGCCCTGCATAAGGTTCGTCGAGGACTAAAAATGGCACTTGGGTTGCCACAGCACGGGCCAGCATGACCCGGCGACTTTCACCGGTAGAAAGCTGAGTAAACTGGCTATCGCTTAACCGAGTGAGATCCAGCTGTTCTAATAAGCGCTTTGTCAGTGCGTGATCATCACATTGGGTAAAGATCACCCCATAAACGCTAGTATTAGGGTCGATGTAGCCTAAAGCCTCGCTGTCATCTTGCTCAAGAATCTGTTCGAGTAACAGCTGCTGTTCATGCAGTGACACCAAAGCGACCTGCGAGTAGTCAACACCCGATAGTATGCCAGAATAGGCCAAAGCGTTATCTTGTGCTTGCTGAGTCAATAACTGGCCCAATATGGCGCCTAAATCACCTTCGGTACTAAACACGCCCCAAGATTGTTGTGATTCAATAAGCCAATCTTCAATGTTCATGGTGACACTAGACGAACGGCATTGCAGCTGAGTAAACCGAATTTCCATTGTGGCGATTATCCCTGTCTATTAATACTGATTCTTCACCAGAGTTTATCTTCTGAGTGTCTCACAGGAGTCTTAAAAAAATCGACAAAAAAAGTAGAACATTTTGGTTCTACTTTGCGATTAAAATCACTTCAGTTGATCACACTGACGATTATTCACGAAAACGGCCATTTCATTAGCGTAGATTCAATTATCGCCCCTCTGCCATTGCTACATAATCAGCTTAATACTAAGTCTGCATAGAGACTTGGCATAATTCACGGCCAAGCCTGATTTCATAAAACATAAAATCAGCCTGGTTAGCATCATCTTGCTGTATCGTGTTCATTGCTCTTCAAACTTGTATTTTGCCTACTCAAGCTTGCCCCTATACTTTTGAGAAGATGTTGATAGGTTACTGGCAATAATCTTTCTTTGACACCTGACTGTTTTAAACCATGTCGTCACCAACCTAGCCTGGGTAAGTTTGCCTGTATCATCCCTCTTAACGATTTTCATCGCTTGCCACCCTGTTAATTTTTCGCTTTAGTTTTCTTTTTATATGGCTTTTTAAAGCTGCGCTTTGGTGCACTGCTGGCAACACCTTGTAATGCAGAAGGTAACTGACTCGATGCTTGGGTAATTAGGTTATCTAATTGGCTGAGTAATGGCTGCATAAACGCATCATACTTAAGCCTTTTTTGACTGATGGCATCGAGGCTATTTTCCCATAATGCGGTCATGTCTGGTGTGGTTGCAGATTCAGGTAAACTGCGGATCAAACCAACACCCACAGGTGTGGCCAGTATTGATTTACCTTGGCGAACTAAATAACCGCGCTTAAACAGTAATTCAATAATCCCAGCACGAGTCGCTTCAGTGCCTAAGCCATCAGTTTCTTTAAGAATTTTCTTAATATCGCTGTTTGTCACATAACGGCTAATGCCAGTCATGGCGCCTAATAATGTCGCGTCGGTAAAATGCTTCGGCGCTTGAGTCATTTTCTCTAGTAATTCACCACGCTCACATTGGAGTATTTGCCCTTTAACCAGCGGCGGTAATGATTGTACCGTGTCGTCGTTATCGTCATCGCTGCTAGTTGAACTAGAACTAGAATTAGAACTGGCTTGATTTACTGTGGTCGCCCGCTTATACAGTTGTTTCCAGCCTAAGCTTTTGTCTTGACGCGCTTTAGTGGTAAACAAACCTCCAGCAATAGTCACTTCCACAGCAGTTTCAGCATACATATAAGCTGGATAAAACTGGGCTAAATATTGCCTCGCAACGTGTTGGTATAACTTGGCTTCGTTACTGGATAACGATGACAAATTAGCAACTTTCTCTGTGGGTATAATGGCATGGTGAGCATCGACTTTACTGTCATCCCAAGCTTTGGACTTAAGCTTGGCATTTGGTGCCTCACAACCATCAACTAATGCAGCAGCACCTTTGAGTACCGCGTCCAATACTTTTGGTGCCAAAGCATGTTGCTCTTTAGGTAAATAGCGACTATCTGAACGCGGATAGGTAATTAATTTATGGCGCTCATACAAACTTTGGCAAGTATCAAGTACCTCTTTTGCCGAGAGGCCAAAACGTTTAGCCGCGTCTATTTGCAATGCTGATAAGCTATAGGGTAATGGTGGATTTTGGCGCTTATCTTTGGCTTCAATTTTAGTCACTTGCGCTGGTTGACCATTAATACGAGCAACAACATTTTCAGCTAAGCCTTTGGCTAACACTCTGCCATCTTCATCCATGTAGGGTTGGCAGGCTTCACTCGGTTGCCATTTGGCGGTAAAGGTTTGTTGCTGATCGGTAACCAGATGGGCCAGCACTTCATAAAAAGACTTTGGCTTGAAATCGGCAATCTCATCATCACGGCGCACCACTAAGCCAAGCAAAGGCGTTTGCACTCGGCCAACAGACAACACGCCTTGGTAACCCACTTTGCGCCCTTGAATGGTATAAGCACGAGTCATGTTCATGCCATATAGCCAATCAGCGCGGCTGCGGGCTAATGCAGAAGTCGATAAAGGAATAAACTCACGATTACTGCGTAACTGCCCTAACGCACGTTTGACTGCTTGTGGATTTAAATCACTAATTAATAGTCGCTGAACTTGATTGAGCTTGTCACCCTTGACGCCTAAATAAACAATCACTTCATCCACCAGCAACTGCCCTTCACGGTCTGGATCGCCAGCATTAATGATTGCTGAGGCTTGCTTAACCAGTTTACGCAACACAGTAAGTTGACTGCGAGTTTTGGTTTTAGGCATGAGCTTCCACGTTTGTGGCACTATGGGCAAATGTTCGAGCTTCCATGATTTAAATGCATCATCGTAAGCATCAGGTTCGGCTTGCTCCAATAAATGGCCAATACACCATGACACGCAATCACCATTAGCGGCAGTGATAAAGCCATCACCTTTTTTATGTGGTTTTGGCAGAACATCGGCAATAGCACGACCGAGACTGGGTTTTTCAGCAATATATAGAATCATAATCCATTATTAGGGTGCTAAAGTTCAATTAGATAAAACTCAATGGCACCGCTTAACTGTATAAATTTACAGTATAGATTAGCGCTAAATACGCCAAGCTGCAAATACGAAATAATTCACCACTTATATCGTCAAAATATTACAATACGCAGCTTAAATCCCAAACACGATGAACAGATGAAACTCGGCCAGCGTTTAGCACAAATCAACAGTATGATCCCCATGGGTTATAGCCATATTTGGGATTGTTGTTGCGACCATGGATTTCTTGGTGCGGCATTACTCGATAGGCATGCTGCAACCACGATCCATTTTGTCGATATTGTGCCGGCATTAATGCAGCAGTTAACCGCTAAGCTTGAACTTTTTTATCCACTGCAAACTGCCAATCAATGGCAAGTACATTGTGTCGATGTGTCAGCGATACCTCTGGAGCCAGACGAGCAAACTCCATTAGTGATCATTGCTGGTATTGGCGGAGATTTGATGATCGAGTTAGTGAATACACTTTGCCAATTGCACCCTAACCGTCAAATTGATTTTATCTTGTGTCCGGTCCATCATCAGTACGAACTTCGCCACCAACTCATTGAACTTGATTGCCGTTTAATTGATGAAAAACTGATTGAAGAAAATCGCCGCTTTTATGAAATTATCTATGTGAGGCGTGACAGTCCATCATCGCGAATAGCATGTGATAGTGAAAGTGATAGTTCTACCACTAAGATTAGCGCTGTGGGCGATAAACTTTGGCAATGTAACAATGACCACGAGCGCAATGTTGCTATACGATATTTACACAAAGTGCTGACTCACTATCAAAAAATAACCCTGTCGAATCCGCAAAAAGCATCACAGGCGTTGCAAGATTATCTAGCAATTAAAGCACAAGTCGAGCGTAAAGAACGGACGTCGACCTCCGAGTGTACGGCGCTATTTTAGACGCTGGATCCCGGCTCAAAAGCATTACCGGGATGACGGTAAAAGGGATCATATCTGGTTGACGATAAAAGTAATCGCTATCTGATTGAAGGAGTAGCAGACATATTCGTTTGACGATGAAAGTAATCGATATCTGATTGAAGGTGTAGCAGACATATTCGTTTGATGATGAAAGCAATCGATATCTGATTGATGCTGTAATAATCATATCTGGTTGCGGTGATAGCAATCGCTATCTGATTGAAGGCGTAGACAATATTGCTGGATGGTCATATTTGAAAGCGAGCCCTTAAATCCGATGCGTTTATATTCTCAGGTTATCACTTGTCATCGATCTTTATCGCTCTTACAGCCTCTAGCCGCGAAGCGACCTAGCATCTAGGCATTTGCTCAGCGCTCGCTTGCTATCGTTCTTTATCGCTTTTATAGCCTCTAGCCGCAAAGCGACCTAGTATCGAGATATCTATCTTGTTATCGCCTGTTATCAAGTAATACCGAGTGTTTAAAGCGGACATAAAAAAACCAGCATTTTCATGCTGGTTTTTTATGGCTATGAAAACCTGGCTAGCTTATGGATGACACTCGTTGTGCATTTCTAAGTTAGTTCCAATGTCTTTTGAGCGGTTAGCTTTGGCATCATCATTACGTAATTGTGTTAAATGGTCCAAGTAAGCTTGGTCAACGTCATTAGTAATGTAATGACCATCAAACACTGATGTTTCAAAACGCTTAATCTCTGGATTTTCCATTCTTACGGCTTCAATTAAGTCGCTTAAGTCTTGGAAAATAATACCATCGGCACCAATGATTTTAGCAATTTCGTCAGCATCACGACCATGAGCAATAAGCTCATTTGAGGTCGGCATATCGATACCATAGACATTCGGGAAACGGATTTCAGGAGCTGCTGATGCAAAGTACACTTTCTTTGCTCCAGCTTCACGCGCCATTTCAATGATCTGCTCAGACGTAGTACCACGTACTATTGAGTCATCAACTAATAGTACGTTTTTGCCTTTAAATTCAGTGTTAATCGCATTCAATTTACGACGAACTGATTTTTTACGTTCTTGCTGACCAGGCATGATAAACGTACGACCAATATAACGGTTTTTAACAAAACCTTGGCGATACGGTAGATCCATGCAACGGGCAATTTCTAAGGCGATATCACACGAGGTTTCAGGAATAGGAATCACCACATCAATGTCATGATCTTCCCATTCTTTCTTAATTTTTTCGCCCAACTTGGCGCCCATGTTTACACGACTAGCATAAACAGACACTTTATCAATGCTCGAATCAGGACGTGCAAAATACACGAATTCAAAAATACACGGAGCATAGCTAGGATCTGCAGCACATTGACGGGTAAATAATTGTCCATCAAGTGAAATATAAATTGCTTCGCCAGGTGCCACGTCACGCATCACTTCAAAGCCAACTGCGTCTAAAGCAACACTCTCTGAAGCAACCATATATTCAGTGCCGGTAGGCGTTTCATGCTTACCAAGTACCAATGGACGGATACCAAATGGGTCACGAAATGCAACTAAACCTTGACCGATGATCATGGCCACTACAGCGTAAGCACCGCGGGTTTGCGCATGCACTTTGGCAACAGCATCAAACACTTCATCAGCACTTAAGGTTAAACTGCGCGTTTCTTGTAACTCATCGGCTAACAGGTTCAACAAGACCTCGGAGTCAGAAGTAGTATTAACATGACGACGCTTTGTCACTAGGCTTTCAGCCAGTTCAATCGTATTAGTCAAGTTACCGTTATGTGCTAACGAAATACCAAATGGCGAGTTAACATAAAACGGTTGAGCTTCTGATGCACTCGAGCTACCAGCAGTAGGATAACGAACATGTCCAATACCGGCATTGCCTTGTAAACGCTGCATATGTTTAGGCTCAAACACATCTTTGACTAAGCCGTTTGCTTTACGTAAACGAAACGCATTCATGTCAACAGTCACAATACCTGCTGCGTCTTGACCACGATGTTGAAGCACAGTTAGCGCATCATAAATGGTCTGATTAACTGTTGATTTTCCTACTATTCCGACGATACCACACATGGGTAAGGTTCCTCACTGTAAAGTGTTTTATGTTTATATTTGGGGTACAAAGCTTGACGTGTTTTCCAGATAGTTAAAAAACCACTGAATAACCACACCAAATTCAGGTACAAGTACAGAATCGTGCCACCATTTAGAATCTGGAAATGCTGTAAACGCATCCATGAAAAACAGTAAAGCACTAACGATCAACGCGCCACGAATGGCACCAAAACACAGGCCTAACACTCGGTCTGTGCCTGATAAGCCTGTTTTGGCCACTAACTGGCCGAGTAAATAATTAACGAGTGCCCCTAAGATCAGGGTAATGATAAAAAGAATAGCAATCGCCACACCGTTTCTGACTAACTCGTCCTGCATTTGGGTTAAATGAGCAGCAAGATCGAGGTAAAACTGGCTAGCGATAAAGAATGCAGCAAACCAAACCACAAGAGACATGGCTTCTTTGGCAAATCCGCGGATCAAACTGATTACAGTTGATAACCCGATGACGATAATAATTGCGTAATCAATCCAAACCATGAAGATGGGGATCCGGTATAGGGTTCAAGACGGCGGGATTCTAACAGAGACAGAGATGTTTCTCACCTCTGATTGTACAAATTATTCTTGCGTGATTAAGAACAATCAAATTGTAAATATTAATCACCCAAGCAAAATACCGTCTGAATAGGTTATTGTTCTTGTGGATTATAGGCAACGATTTTGCCTTTTAATCCGGTTAATTTGAATATAGGTTGCTGACGAGCTTTAAGTTTATCTTCTGATACTTCAGGGCCAACGAACACTCGGGTGAGTTTCCCCTCGACAGGTGTTTTAGGCAGTGTGTAAGCCGTAAATCCGGCTTTACGCAGTTGAATAATCAACGCTTTTACATTAGTAATATTATTAAAACCGCCTAACTGCAGCGTAAAGCCTGCGGTGATCGGTGCAGAGGTTTTATTCGCTACCTGGACTTGAGGTTTTTTGACCGTTTTAACCACAGCAGGCTTTTCAACTACTTGAGCCACTTCTTTAGCCGGTTCTTTGGTTGCTTCCTCTTCACCTAATGCCACAATATCGTTGCTAAGGTCTTGTGGTTCTGCAATCGTTAATACTTGGAACTCTTCTACTTTTTCAGCAGAATTAGGGCGATTTGGAGCTGTTAATCTAGCTGGTCGTAAAGGAATTTCAGTGAACTCCTCAACAACCTGAGCTTTTTTACCGTCTAATAAATCAGGTAAAAAAATCACCCCCAAGGCCACGAGTACTATGGTTCCTACCAAACGATTTTGAAATTGACGATTCAAAGCTAATTCCCTTCTTTAACCAAATGACGTTTATGATGATTTCTAAAAACGACGTCTTAAACAAATAGTGTTTATAACAATTTAAACCCTGCGACAGTATAAAAAGAGCCAAATACAATGACTACATCATCGGCTTTCACTGTCGTTTGGATCGCGTGCCATGCACTGCTGATATCAACAAACTCACTGGCACGGTCACGGCATGTATCATTAGGCAATGCTTGACGTAGAGCTTGCGCTGATGCGCCACGTGGAATATCTAAACTGACGAAGTTCCAGTGACTAATTTGCTCGGCTAATGTCGCTAATACTGACGTAATATCTTTATCTTTAAGCATGCCACACAAGGCTACAATACGACGACCTTGATACGCCTGCAATTGCTGGGCTAAATATCTGGCCGCATGGGGATTATGTGCCACATCTAAGAGTACTAATGGTTGCTCACTGACTTGCTCTAATCGTCCAGCGAGTTGAGCTTGCTGCAAACCTTGGTTAATCTGCTGCTGACTAATGTGCGGCCAAATATGGCTTAGCAAGGCTACAACACTCGCCGCATTGGCCAGAGGTAGCTTTGGTACACTCAGCCCTGAATATGTTTGCTGCATTGATGTAAAGTGCCATTGGTCTGAATGACTCTGGTCTTTATGGTAATCAAACTCATGACCAACACGATAAAGTGTAGTCCCAATTTGATGCGCATATTCAGTGACGCTCATCGGCAAATCGGGTTCACCAACAATGGCCAGGCAATCGGGGCGAAACACACCGGCTTTTTCTCTGCCAACCAGTTCACGGGTATCACCTAAATATTCTTGATGATCAAGATCAATAGAGGTAAGGATCGTGGCGGTGGAATCAATTATATTGGTGGCATCTAACCTGCCCCCTAAGCCCACTTCCAGAATAATCACATCGACTTTAGCAGCTTTAAATAAATATAAACCAGCTAAGGTAGCATATTCAAAAAAGGTTAATGAAATATCACCACGAGCGGCCTCAATGGCACAAAAGGCTTCAATAAGAGAGGCATCACTGGCGTCTTGCTGATTAATCTGTACTCGTTCATTGTAGTGCAGTAAATGCGGTGAGCTGTAAACACCCACCGACAAATCAGCTTGGCGTAAAATCGACGCGAGCATGGCGCAGGTGGTGCCTTTACCATTGGTACCGGCTACAGTAATCACTTTAGCAGGAGCCAAATCAATCACCTCAAGACGCCTAGCAACAGCGCTCACTCGAGTTAATCCCATATCAATTTCACTAGGATGAATAGCCAGTAAATAATCCAGCCATTGATTTAAGCTTGATTGTTGATTAGGAACAGTAATTTCAGACGCGATTGACATAATTCAATACCATTTAACGTATGCAAACCTTAGCAGGTGTTGCAGTAATATACTCTGGGTTTAACAACTCAAAAATGACCAACATAACTTTAGTCGAGCATAAACAATGGCCCAAGAGGCAATTTAGGCAGTTGATATTGCTCAGGGTAAGTCACATCGACTAAATACAATCCATTAGGTTTAGCCGTCGCAGCAGCTTGCTTGCGATTTTTCAGAGCCAACAGTTCAGAGATCCACTCGATAGGTTGATTGCCTAAACCGATTTGCAATAATGAACCCACAATATTACGCACCATGTGATGTAAAAATGCATTAGCTTGAATATCGACCATGATGTACATGCCTTGGCGAGTCACATTGACTTGATGCACATTACGAAATGGGGTTTTAGATTGACAATGCAGCGCTCTAAAACTGGTAAAATCGTGTTCACCAACAAAAAGTTGCGCAGCTTGATGCATCAATTTTTCATCAATATCGCCGTGATAATGACTCACTCCGGCACTGAGAATACCAGGCCGTAGCTTATGATTATAAATAACATAACGATAGCGTCTGGCCAATGCACTGTATCTGGCATGAAAACTGTCATCAACTTCTTTTGCCCATCTCACCGCTACGCTGTTGGGTAAATTAGCATTAACGCCTTGTGTCCACGCCGTCATTGGACGTTGCACATTGGTGTCAAAATGCACCACTTGCCCAGTACCATGTACTCCGGTGTCAGTTCGTCCAGCACACGATACGGTTATAGGCTCGTTAGCCACATAACTTAACGCTTTCTCAATCTGGGCTTGCACTGAATCGACATCGAGTTGGCGCTGCCACCCACAAAACCCACTACCATCATACTCAACACCTAACGCGACCCGCATGCCTATATCCTCTACTCAATAATGGCGCGCAGTTTATCACAAAAAAACGGCGCATGTATCTGCGCCGTTTGCTTTTATATGGTCAACATAAGCCTGTATTTTAAGCCTATGAGACCTCATTTAGTGGGTTAACTGAAACTGTTAATTAAATTCTTAGCTTCTAATTGTTGACGTTCATTACCGTCGATTTGCACTTCTTTTAATAATGCTCGGGCACTGTCTTGATCTTCAATTTCAATGTATGCCCTGGCTAAATCAAGTTTGGCATTAACAGAGTTTTCTTCATCATCAACATCAACCATATCTGGATTGCCGATTAACGAGTTTACAGAGCCCATATCAACACTAACGTCTTTATATTGATCTGTTTTATCGTCATCTTCATCCGCATCGTTCAACAATTTATCAATATCAATGTAGCCGTTTTCACGTTCAAAACGCATTAAGTCATCATCACTGGCTTTATATGCTGAAGATTTGCTACGTTCTTTTTCGTCAAGTGCCGCTAATGCTTCATCAACCGTTAAGTTGTTATCGCTAAGGATATAATCGTCTTCAGAGCTATAGTCATCATCATTGTCATCATCTTTTAATGACTGTGAAAATGCTGCCAATAAATCATCATCACTTACCTGTGGCTCATCGACGTCTCTTTCATCAGCCGCTGACTCAACCGCATTAAGTAAATCACTTTCCCAATCTAATAACTCAGGTTTAGGTTTGCTCGATTTAAGATCATTAAAGAAACCAGAATCTTTATTGGCCTTATTTTGCGCGACCGATGGCGGCGTATCGTCATCGTCCATTTGAGCCAACAATGCCTCAAGACCATCATCATCTGTCTCTGCAGCTATTTTAGTAGCAGGCTCTGGCTCAACCTCGGTATCACTATCAACATCGCTGTCAGTCGCGCTACTTGATGCTAATGCCGCCTCAAGTTCAGCCTCCAACCAGCTGTTATCTTCCTCTTCGCTGTCGACTGCAGTATCAACTTTGGGTTCTGCTGCCGCAGGAGCTTGGTTGTCTTCAATATCATCGTCTGTTGAAGCTAAGTCGGTTTCAGTTTCAGTTTCAGTTTCAGTTTCAGTAAGATATTGGTCAAACTCGTCAAATAATTCATTATCTTCAAGAGCCTCTTCGACAGATGTCGAACTATCAGCATCAGTGGCAGAAGGTGAATCGTCGGTTGCTTTCTCTTCAAAGCTGGCCAATAGAGCATTAATATCATCATCGATAGATTCATCATCGGCGACTAGTTCTTCAGCAGCGGTATCATCCTCTAACTCAGCGGCAATTTGTGCTTGTAGCGCAGCGTTGTCCTTATCAGTAGTATCAGACTCAATAACCGGGTCATTAAGGCTAGCTAACAATGCATCGATGTCATCATCACTGGTTTCATTATCGTCATTAGCATCAGTGATATCTTCATCAGTTAATTCTGCAGCAATTTGCGCCGCTAAATCATCATCTTCTTCGGCAAATGTAGAATCAATAACCGGTTCATTTAAGCTCGCCAATAATGAATCAATATCTTCATCGCTGCTCTGTTCATCCTGGTCATCTGCATCGTCTTGTAACTCAGCAGCAATTAACGCGGCAATGTCATCATCATTGTCAACCGAATCACTGGTAAGTGGTGCCAATTCGTCTGCTTCAGCACGGTTATCGCCGCTATCTTGCGAACCATCTTGATCACTCTCATCTTTGGTGGCAGATAAGCCAGCAAGCAGCTCGTCAGCATTATCTTCAGTATTGGTGTCATCAGTGGATAAAGTGTCATCAGCAGGTGAATAATCATCTGCAGATATAGTCTCATCCGATTCAGCATGCGCAGCATCAGACTCAGCCGGCATATCAAATTCAGCTAACAATGAATCGATATCATCTTCGGCTGTGGCCGCTTCCTGTTTACTCTCTGCAGGCACATCGTCAGACTCAGCTGGCAGATCAAATTCAGCTAACAATGATTCGATATCATCTTCGGCTGTGGCCGCTTCGGGTTTACTCTCTGCAGGCGCAGCATCAGACTCAGCTTGCAGATCAAATTCAGCTAACAATGAATCGATATCATCTTCGGCTGTGGCCGCTTCGGGTTTACTCTGTGCAGGCGCAGCATCAGATTCAGCTGGCAGATCAAATTCAGCCAATAACGAATCGATATCATCTTCGGCTGTGACCGCTTCGGGTTTACTTACTGCAGGTGCAGCATCAGACTCAGCTGGCAGATCAAATTCGGCCAATAACGAATCAATATCATCTTCGGCGCTATCCGCCATAATGGGTGTATCAGCTTCATCAGACTCAGCCGGCATATCAAATTCAGCCAATAACGAATCAATATCATCTTCGGCAGTTGATTGCTGAGGTTTTACAGCAGCAGCTGCAGCAACCGACTCTGCTGGCATATCAAATTCAGCTAATAACGAATCAATATCATCTTCGGCAGCTGCATCTAAAGCATCAGTATCATTATTTACAATGTCGTCAGCATCTAGCTCAGCTAATAAGCTGTTTATATCATCCTCTGACGCGGTAGAATCTAGGGATTGATCAGGATCATCATCTAACCCAGCAAGCAGACTGTCGAGATCATCGTCATCTTCAAGCGGTGGCAGATCAGAATCTTGATCATCCATGGCTTCAGCCCATAAATCGTCTAAAGAAGTGCCCTCATCTTCAGGCACTTTTTCATCAATGAACATATCTGAAGCCATGTCCATCTCAGCATCACCGCTCATTTGGACTTCAGGCTGTAAATCAACGCTATCTAAATCCAATAAATCATCAATCGACTCTTCATCATCGGTATCTAAATGAACCACTATATCGTCAGAGTCGTCAGCGGCTTGTGTTGGATCAAGCGCTTTCTCGGCTTGAGTTTCTGTATTTGTTTCAGACTGCTGAGACTTCTTGCTCCGGCGACTGAGTAACCAAAATATAAGCCCAAATATCGCCAAAAGCGGCACCGATGCAGCCAAGATCAGCAACATAGTGTTGTCCATTAAACTGCGCCAAAAGTCAGTCGGCTCCTCAATAACGGGGGGAGCATTCTCGCCTTGATCTACGAGTTTTTTATTTTCTAAACTTAGGGCATCAAATTTTTCGCGTAATAGCTGTAAATCTTCTTCAAGCGACGAAATGTTTAATGACATTTGTTCAATTTTGTTTTTCAACGCTTGATTGTCATTGTTACTGACCATTAACTCATCTTGTGAGCGCGCTAGCTCATCGGTAAGCATTAATGTTTTTGCATTCGCTTTATCTAGCGAGCTGTTTAGCTCACTCACTTCAACAACATTCGCTTGATTAATCGCTTTGGTTTGAACCTCAACAGCAGGGGGTTGTGGGGCTATTTGCAGTGGTTTTGTTGCTGTAGGTTTTTTGGCAATATCCACTTTAGGAGATTGCACCGGTTTGCTGGCGGGACGGGGCTGAGTTTGTCTACTCATGCGGCTGTCATCTTGCTCTGCGCGGCGTTTAGCGACATCATTGGGAATAGCGGCTATCTCATCGGCAGAAGGAATCAGTAATATCATTCCTCGCTCTAATGTATTGTAATTATTACCGCTAAATGCGTGCGGATTAGCATCAAATAACGCCGCCATCACTTGATAAACACTAACCTTGTCACTGGGTCTGACTTTTTGCGCAATACTCCAAAAGGTATCTCTTGACGTCGTCGGACCATATTGGCGTTTGGCTGGTTGTTTAACCTCGCCATTGGGACCAGTAATTTTGAGCGTTTCAGCTTGTGCCGACTCAATAATTTGTACACTGGTTAAGCCAACGGCTGTGCAGGCGATCAAACCTACAATATATGAAGTACGCAAAGTCATCCCATCCTTCCCATTTAGCGCTATTGAGTTACCGACTTGGCAACAGGCTTTAGGCAATTTTTATCGTTAGTATTATGGTCGTTAACTATATCTGATCACATCCATGATGAGCCAATTTCGCAGGCAATTTCAATGTTATTGATGTTAAAAATGATATGTTTACGACTATAAACTAGATTTACCACACCTGCTACTATTGGGATCAGTAAAACGAAAAAAGCCTGCGCATTGCAGGCTTTTTAAACTAAATCGCGTAACTGATTAAGTCATTACTGATCATAAAAACGTGACTAGTAATAATCTCTAATCAAAATCTCGGCGATTTGCACACTGTTTAATGCTGCACCCTTACGAATATTATCGGCAGTAACCCATAAATTTATACCGTGAGAATGAGAAATATCTTTACGAACACGACCAACGTAAACAGGATCGCTACCAGCGGCTTCAGTGACAGCTGTTGGATATTCGCTATCATCGTCAAATAATTCTACGCCAGGTGCGTTACGTAATACGGCTTTAACATCTTCGGCATCAACAGGTTGACGAGTTTCAATGTGGATAGCTTCTGAGTGACCATAAAAAACAGGCACGCGCACAGCCGTTGGATTAACGACAATTTCATCGTCACCAAAAATTTTCTGCGTTTCCCACACCATTTTCATTTCTTCTTTGGTGTAGCCATTTTCCATGAACACATCGATTTGCGGCAATACGTTAAACGCAATTTGCTTTGGATAAACCGACGGCTCTGAAGGCAAACCTTGCAGTAATTTAGCTGATTGACCCGCTAACTCATCAATCGCCTTTTTACCGGTACCCGATACAGACTGATAGGTCGCCACGTTAATACGTGAAATGCCAAACGCATCATAAATAGGCTTAAGCGCCACTAACATTTGGATGGTTGAACAATTAGGATTGGCGATAATATTGCGATTTCGAAAATCAGCAATCGCTTCTGGATTAACTTCAGGCACGACCAATGGCACATCAACGTCATATCTAAAATGTGAAGTATTATCGATGACGACACAACCTGCTTCACCTGCAATAGGCGCCCATTTAGCCGAAACATCGCCACCAGCAGAAAAGAAACCAATTTGTGCTTGGGTCCAATCAAACGTTTCTACGTCAAGAATTTCAACTTGTTTACCGTGAAAACTGACCGTTTCGCCAGCACTGCGACTGCTCGCTAATGGAAACAACTTAGCAACCGGAAAATTACGCTGCTCGAGGATCTCAATCATAGTTTGACCCACTGCGCCCGATGCACCTAAAACGACTACATTAAATTCTTGAGACATAATTAACGCCCGACTCCATATTTTCCAGTTTGAACAATCAATCTACCTTAGTTTAGTTGTGCTTTACTAGGGTTAATGTACTAAAAAAGCCGACTTTGAAGTGATTTTTTCTCAACTGGCTAAAATTACTGTTTTTTAGCCTTAATCTGTGCGCTTGTCGGCAATATTCACATTAGCTTATCAATTAAAACCTAAAGCATTCAACATCGATGGGTTTATCGAACCAGCAGATAAATAGTCTACAGATTGCGTTAACGAGATAGCACTATATTCACGACGATAAGTGTGATTTTTACGCATTAGATCAAAACCTGTCGCGGTTGAAAAACACCCCCTAAAGTTAAAATCATCATCACGTAAATCATAGACCAAACGCGACAATTTCAGCAATTGGCCTTCAGTTAAATCACCTTGGCTGACAATTTGGTTAAATTGGAACGCCGGTAATAAACTCTCCAATGATTTCTTTACTGGAAAATCAAGTAACTCACACCACTTTTGATACAACATAAACGTACCGCGAGCTTTGCCTTCAAGGCTATAACCAGCAATATGCGGTGTTGCAAACTCTGCTAAAGCAACTAATTCGGCCATTGGGTTAGGTTCACCTTCCCACACATCAAGCACCAGTTTGACATCATCGCGTTGCTGTTTAAATTTGATCAACGCTCGGTTATCAATTACCTCACCTCGACAGCAATTTAGTAACCAAGTATTGGGTTTTAACTTATTCAGTCGAGCCTCATCAAACAAGTACCAGGTTTTGTGCTCACCTTCTTTGGTGATAGGTACATGCAAACTGATAATATCGGCCTGCTCAATAATCGTATCAAGTGACACAAACTCACGGGTATCACCTTGCAAGGCTTTAATGGGGTCACACAACAACACTTTTAGCCCATAAGCTTGCATACACTTCGCGGCTGCAGTGCCGGTATTACCTGCCCCGACAATCCCCACCACTTTACCGGCTAAAGACTCACCAAAACGCTGAGCTAATTCCAACATGGCAATAAAAGCATACTCACCGACTGCTGTGGCGTTACAACCAGGGGCGTTAGTGAAGTAAATATTGCGCGTCGAAAGATACTCAAGATCAACATGATCGGTACCAATGGTCGCACTGCCGACAAATTTAAGTTTATGTGCATTGTTAATTAATGCAGCATTCACTTTCGTCACCGAACGCACCAGTAACACATCAGCATCTTCGACTTGTTTAGGAGTCAATGTTCGGCCGTTTACATATTCTATCTTGCCTAAGTAGCCAAATAAGGCATCAACATAAGGCATGTTTTCATCGGCAATTATTTTCATTTGGGTATCTTATTCACTGCGAGTTTAACGACAAGGTATCGCGTTTTTTTATGGCCAGTATCTTATACCAAATTCACCCAGCTCGTCATTGGAAATAGCGCTGAATATTATCGCTGACTAAACCTAGATACTAGAGCGGACTTCGTCCTGCTAGTTCGCTTCGCGGCTATAAAAGCTAAGCAGTTACAATCAGAAATAACCGACAAATATCTACGATATACGCTTAAATCGCTTTCGCTTTTATAGCATTTAGCCATCCCTATAAGCGCAGCGTTCGCTTGTAATCGCCAGTTATCGTTTTTTCTCTAGGCAAAAGGCAACAAAAAAGCCAGCAAGGTTACCCAAGCTGGCTTTAACATCATTCGCGGCTTAAACCACTAACAACGCATTATGCTTTATATTTACGCATCACTAATGTTGCGTTAGTGCCACCAAAACCAAAGCTGTTGCTCATAATGGTGTTCAACTCAGTGTTACGCATTTCACGAACCACTGGCATGCCAATCGCTTTTTCATCAAGGTTATCGATGTTGATGCTTGGCGCAATGAAACTGTCTTCCATCATGATCATGCTGTAAATCGCTTCATGAACACCCGCAGCACCTAAAGCGTGACCCGTCAAAGATTTGGTTGACGCGATAGCTGGCATTTTTTCACCAAATACTTCGCGTAACGCTTCAAGTTCACGCATGTCACCTACTGGAGTAGAAGTACCATGAGTGTTGATATAATCAACCGGCGTATCGACATCGGCTAATGCCATCTGCATACAACGCACCGCACCTTCGCCAGACGGAGCAACCATGTCGTAGCCATCAGATGTTGCGCCATAGCCAATAATTTCAGCATAAATCTTCGCACCACGTGCTAATGCATGCTCTAATTCTTCAACAACAACAATCCCGCCGCCGCCAGAAATAACAAAACCATCACGGTCAGCATCATAAGTACGAGACGCTTTTTCAGGGGTATCATTGTATTTAGTTGATAATGCACCCATAGCGTCAAAGCCCATGGTTAATGTCCAATCAACTTCTTCAGCACCACCAGCAAACACCATATCTTGCTTACCCATCTGGATAAGTTCAACAGCATGGCCAATACAATGGGCCGAAGTGGCACAAGCTGAACTGATTGAATAGCTCATACCTTTAATTTTAAACGGTGTCGCCAAGCAAGCACTTGCGGTACTAGACATAATACGAGGTACTATATAAGGTCCTACACGCTTAACGCCTTTTTCACGCAGCGTATCAGCAGCCTGAACTTGGTTTTTTGACGATGCGCCACCCGTACCAGCAATCAGACCGACACGGAAATTAGAATACTGTTCTTCTGTTAAATTAGCATCAGCAATCGCTTCCTGCATAGCTATGTAAGCATATGCAGCAGCATCGCCCATAAAGCGAAACGCTTTACGATCGATATGATCAGCTGGGTTCATTTTAATGTCGCCCCAAACTTTGCTGCGTAATTGCATTTCTTCAAACTGTGCCGAGTGAGTAATACCGCTACGACCCGCTTTCAATGACTCTGTCACTTCTTGCTTGTTATTGCCGATACTTGAAACAACACCCATTCCGGTGATCACGACTCTTTTCATTTTTATACTATCCATTTGGTACATGTCGGTACTTAATTGTGGCAATCATAGCTGCTTTAACGCAATTAAGTGGTCAGCTTTCCATAAACGCAGGTAAAATAATGCCAACTTATCGGCTCTGAGTAAAATATTTTGAATAAAACTACTTTGTTATCTACATCTAACAACTTACACACATTACTAATCTGTGAATTGTTAGGCGACAACGTCAATCAAAACAGTCGATATTCACAACAAGTTAACCACTATATCAGTACTGTATTGCAAACCAGTGACTATGATGCAAAATCTAACCGCAATCAGCGTGAATTATTAACGCTAGGTCAATTTGGTTTTGGTAATGGTCATGAAATCATACTGCTATTAGCAGCCTTACAACAGGTAAACCTGCAAAACGACTTAAAACAGGTCCATAAACGAGTTCATATTAGTGTATTTGAACCCATCGCCATAAACCGCAAGCAACTTGAACATCAATGGCAACAACAAGGGCTACTAAATACACATCATCCATTATGCCCTTTTGCTCAAGCTTTGCTCGACTGTGAAATAGCTGCAATCGAAGGTTGCCAACGCCTAAGTCTCCTGCAAAGCCAAGTGACGATTGACCTTTATCAAGGTTGGCCACTGGAGCAAGTTAAGACTATCGCCACGCCGAATAAACAAAGGATAACACATTGGTTTGCCTTACCCCATACGAGCCTAGAGACTCATTCGGATCATTATTTTAATCAGCAACTACTTTGGCAATGTGGACGCATTAGTACTGATAATGCAAGATTTTTTGCCAGTACAAGTCATGACGATGTTGCGCTATCCATTAATGAGCAATTATCACGTTGCGGTTTTTTAACTGCCACATCATCGCAAGAAAATGATGACATAGCTATCGCAGAACGTCAGGCACTGAGACAACAAACCCGCCAGCAATTTGCTTATAACCCCATGCCTCCTTTACCTTCTCGCGACGGCAGTCCTATCGCTATTATAGGTGGCGGCATTGCTTCTGCAAGTCTTGCCCTATCTTTAGCTGAACGTGGTAAAGTAGTGGTCATTTATTGTAAAGACGACACATTAGGACAAGGCGCCTCGGGCAACAAACAAGGCGCTATTTATCCTTTATTAACGCCAGAAAATGGCCCACTAAGTCAGTTTTTTCAACAAGCCTTTCTATACAGCCGACGAAGAATTCAGGCTTTAGCGGATAATGGATTTAATATTAGTCATGACTGGTGTGGTGTTTTGCACACAGGCTTTGATCAGCGTAGCCAAACAAGATTAGATAAAATCATTGATGGTCAAGCATGGCCAACTGAAATTGCTTTTAAGGTAAACCCGAGCCAAGCGACACAACTGGCCAAAGTGGATATCGATAAGTCGGGCTTTTATTATCCATTAGGTGGCTGGGCCTGCCCGTTTGAATTCGCACAAGCTAGCATTATCAAAGCACAATCATTAGCCAAGGTTCGCGTTATCTATAATAGTGACATTAGCTCACTGGAATCACATCCATCTGGCTGGCAACTGCTTAGTGGCGAAAATAACACCCTTATAGCAAGGCACGACCAGGTCGTCATTGCATCAGGTGCTGAACTGACTCGCTACAAGCAAACAAAACAGCTACAAATCACCGGTTTTAGAGGCCAAGTGAGCCATGTTCCTCCACAAGGTGAATTGGCACAACTCAATACTGTTATCTGCGCTAATGGTTATCTTACGCCACAACACAATCAACTTCATTGCGTGGGAGCAAGCTATGTCAAAGACCCTAAGCACTTAGATTTTTGCCCATTAGAACAACATGAAAACAGTCTAAAAATGCAACAAAGCTTTCCCAATTCAAACTGGCCTAATGATATTGATGTTTCAAACAACGATGCCAGAGTTGGCGTAAGGATGGTCAGTCGCGATCATTTCCCAGTAATGGGCTGCGTACCTGATGTTGACGCGTTATTTACCCGATATGCTGTGCAGCAGCAATCGAAAGACAAGCCCAGCCTATGGCAACGTTACTGGCAAACAACACCAGCACCAATTTATGACGGGTTATATGTATTAGGAGGACTCGGCTCACGCGGCCTAAGCTCAGGCCCACTCGTAGCCGAATGCTTAGCAGCAAACCTCTGCGGCGAGCTATCACCACTAAGCCTAGAGCTACAAGCTTTGCTTAGCCCCAACAGAATGTGGCTGCGTAAATTGCTTAAAGGAAAGGCTTTGATGTAAGAAATATATATGAAAGTGCTTGAGCCCAGATCATTTTCCCAAACGCTAGTTCACAAAATAGAGATTAGATTATCTATTTTTGTGAACTACAGAAATGAATATTCAATCATAATTAATTAAATAATATATCAGATAATAACTATGATAAAACTAATACACCTGAATGTTAATTCAACTAATTTTAGTTTTATTCGAATCAGTTAAAAAACCACTGATCGGTGCTGAAAAAATATACTTTAAATTTGCCTTTCTAAAAACCCACAATGCTATTAAGGGAAAGAATAACCCAGCAACAAGTCCCAAAATTAAATGAATAACTACAGACTCAATACCAAAGATATTACCTAAAATAACTCTAACTCCACTCCCTGCAAGTATATGCATCAAGTATATAGCCATTGAAGCTCCACCTAAATATGATAAAAACTTCACTTTAGTCTTTGATAAAAATAATGAGAGTAATACAATAAAAAACACTGAGACAAATGCTAGCAACAGTGAAAAAATAGAATAATCTAAATAACTCAGTGAGTAATAAAAATGATATATATACTGTGATATAAAAAACAAAATAGAAACTATTAAAAGAAGAAGTTTTGATTCCATATAACCTTTGTTAAAATAAAAGTTATATATAACACCGAACAAAAAGAAAATACAATAAACTAATAAAAGGGTGTTATCATTTGAAACATTAAGAAGTATGTAATAAAAAGTAATCAAAAACAAAAAAGAAATAATTGTTCTAATTTTCGTCTGCGCATTAAGAATCACACTAAAAAAAACAAAACAAAAAAATAGATCATACAAAAACCAAAACTGTGCTCTAGGAGCCCAAAGTAAAGATAAGACATCGGAAAAAGTAACATTTCCATTGGTATAATTTGATAATATAGCTTCTATACTGCCTTGAAATATCGACCAGACAACATAAGGATAAAATAACGTATCTATTTTACTAAATATTAACTGCTTAGGACCTTTATTGCTGAGCGTCTGATAGAAAAACAGGCCTGACAAAAAGAAAAATAATGGCATATGAAAGCTGTATACAATGCTATCAGATAGTTCGTAAAAACGACCATAAAACTCAAACCCAGCACTATATAGCCCTCTCATTACATGTCCATATACAACAAGAATTATGCCAATTCCTTTTGCATAATCAACCCAACGAGCTCTATCTTCCATATTATCCCTTAAAAATATAAATATAAATATAAAAACAATTTTCAACAATAAAAAATTTATAACCTGAAAATATTGAACGTAAAATTTAATAGGTATTCCATTAACAAAGAAGATCTCAACTTTAGTAAAGTGCTATAATATTTAGACAGTTACATAAAAGTTAGATAATCTTTGCAAAAGTAATAATAACATTGTAAAAGAGACTAACTGCTGAACAAAGTTAAGCTATACTAGGTGTCCATCGTTTTAGACCGAAGTATTTCGATCTCAAATATAGTTAATGCCTTCATTTGCGTCATTATTCCAGTAAAGCTTTTAAAACAAGAATCGGCTTTGTCTTTTTCATGACGAAACGTAAAAGCAGGATCCCCGATAGAAGCGTTCGAGGATGACGGCAATAAGCAGTATCCCCAATAAAAGATCTTGGGGATGACGAACTAGAAGAATTGTGGGACTCGTATTAAAAGTGCTGGAGATAGCGGCGTTAGCACTCAATAATACCGGCGAAGCAAAAACAGTAACTATCTATACTCTTCCAATAAACCAGCAAGTTCTTTCTTAAAGTCGCCGCCTAATTTAGGGTCGCGTAAGCCGTATTCAACAAACGCTTTCATGTAACCCAACTTGTCACCACAATCGTGTGACTTACCGGTCATATTGAAAGCTTCAACCGTGTCAGATTCAATCAGCATATCAATAGCATCAGTTAATTGAATTTCATCACCGGCACCCGGTAAGGTTTTAGCCAGAAGATCCCAAATCTTTTCTGACAACACATAACGACCAACAACTGCTAGGTTAGAAGGTGCTTTTCCAATCTCTGGCTTTTCGACCATATTAAATATTTTAGTCGAGTCTCCTGGATTAATCGTTTCACCGTGACAATCGGCAATACCATACTTATTAACTTGGTCATCCGGAACTGGCGCAACCATAATTTGACTGGCATGAGATTCGCGATAACGAATTAACATTGACGCTAAGTTTTCGGTACGTTGATCAGCAGAATACGAATCTAAAATTACGTCAGGTAACACAACCGCAAAAGGATTATCACCAATACAAGGCTTAGCACATAAAATAGCATGCCCTAGCCCTTTAGCTTCGCCTTGGCGAACATGCATGATGGTGACGTTTTTAGGGCAAATAGCCTGTACTTCATGTAATAACTGACGCTTAACACGTTTCTCTAAGGTAGATTCAAGTTCGTAAGATTTATCAAAGTGGTTTTCAATGGCGTTTTTACTGGCATGAGTCACCAATACAATTTCTTTAATCCCTGCACTAACGCACTCATCGACAATATATTGAATGAGTGGCTTATCCACCAAAGGGAGCATTTCTTTCGGAATAGCTTTAGTCGCAGGCAACATACGAGTACCTAAACCAGCAACGGGAATAACAACTTTCATAAATATCCTTATTTAGCGTGAGCTAATAGCAAAAATAAAAAGGTAAAAAAGTAAAAAAGTAAAAAAGAATAAGTGACAATAAACACCCACTATCGTGTCGTTCCAGTATTGCTTCCTACTTCGTCGTTCCGGCAATGCTTTTGAGCCGGAATCCAGGTGTTGGCTTCAAATATTCAAGACAAAAAGTCAAAAGAAACACCTGGATCCCTGATAACAGCTCTCAGGGATGACGAGCGGGTTGAACATTCAAATAACAACAACGATTTCGTCCAGTAACACCCACTATCGTGTCGTTCCAGTATTGCTTCCTACTTCGTCGTTCCGG
>NZ_JACJFJ010000008.1:0-124663 GCF_014164545.1 Shewanella sp. SG41-3 | reverse complement strand
ACTTCGTCGTTCCGGTATTACTACCAACTACGTCGTTCCGGCAATGCTTTTAAGCCGGAATCCAGGTGTTGGCTTTAAGTATTCAAGACAAAAGTCAAAAGAAACACCTGGATCCCTGATAACAGATCTCAGGGATGACGAGCGGGTTGGGCAAAGCCTAATATGTAGAACCTAGAACCTAAGACCTAGGGACCTAAAAACTAAGAAACATCTGGATCCCCGATAACAGATCTCGAGGATGACGAGCTAAAAAATGATGTAAATAAACAAGAACAGAAATAGCGGCCTACCTAACCTTTTTCTGTGTATCAGAAGGTAAATAACGCACTAACCAGCACAAGGTTAAGATGGTTAAAAAGAGTAAGGTGTTGGAAGGCGACTGAAGATTAAAATCAACAGAAATATGCAGTAGCATATGCACAATAGCCATTGCACAACCAAAGGCGACACCTTTATAGAGTTTATTGTTGCGTAAATACATGGTTCGGCACGCCAACCAAAATGCATACAACACCCATAACCCTAAAATAGCTGTCATCACCACGCCGTACTCCACTACAAATTGTACATATTCATTGTGGGCATGATCATAAAAGCCAGAATAGAACTGCGGCTGGTATTGTGGAAATACGGTGTAAAAACTGCCGCCACCTGTGCCGGTGAACAAATGCTCTTCAATAATTGGAATGCTATCAATCACCACCTCATCACGAGTTTCTGACGCAAATGAAGTATCGTCTAAACGCTGCTTGAGCTTATCAACGCCAAAAATTGAACCGACAATCAACAAATCGAGAATAAAAATACTCACCACTAGAGGCTTAAACAAGGTAGGTGGACGACGGTAAATAAACATCGACAATAAAGACACAAGGCCCAAGGCGGTAAAAAATCCGGCATTGCCCATGCGTGAGCGACTTAAAATTAACCCAATCACCATGATGATGATGGCTAAACGTAAAATAAGTTTACGGCTGAATAATGTCGACAATAACCCAACGATGATGTCTCTAACGTCATGATCATTTTTAGTGGTCTTTAATTCAGATAGCAGCCAACCAAACGCGATAGAAAGACATAACGCCAAATAATTAGCAAAGTGATTTTGATAAACAAACGAACCTCTTGCTCTATCGCCGTCGTGGTAACCAAATATAGGCGATACATCGAGTTGTAATAAATGAATCAAGGTACCATAAAATGCTTGCAAGCAACCTGAAACGATAATCGCAATCAATAACCAACGAAGCGCTCGAGCATGTTGAAAGTATTGAGTTAATAACAGAATAAACAGGCTATAACAGAATGTTTTTAATAGTTGCTGAGCAGTTTGATAAGCATCAACCGTATTAATCGCGGGCATCCAATTCAAGATCTGCAAACACAAATAGGCCAGCATTATTCCGGTTGGGATCAGTAAATGTTTTTGCCAACGATATCGTAATAAGAGTGCATTATGTTTAAAACAATACACCACATGGCTAATCGCAAGCACTACGATAACAAACTCTAAAATGGCTAAGGCCCAAATACGATTACTGCCTAACGGAATTGGCATCCACACAATCAATGCGCATATTGCCAATATCATCACGCGATCAAACACCCCAAAAGACTGAGAACTACGTATACGATCATCCATTACCGGCACATATCCTTTTCAATCCAAGTAATATCATTTTGGTTAACACCCACAGGTAAGTACTTGAAGTAGGTACATATAGTCGGTGTTAATTGATATTGTAAGGCGAGTATTTTTAAATCATTGCGCATAGTCCAATTAGCCATTGCAGCAATTTTTGCAGTGCTAAACACCAACTGTTTTTGCGTCGCCGTTAAAGATGACCAATGAGCAAACCCTATCGCTAATATTTGATGTAACACTTCAGGTGTATAAGGGCCATAGTGGAGGGCCTGTTGTAAATAAGGCCAAGCTGCTGCTAAGTCATGCTGAATAAAGGCTAGATTATAGGCATAATCGCTATAAGCATTTGGCCATGTTGGTCGTTGATTAATCGCATCGCGGTAAAGCTGATTAAAAACCTCATTATTGGGGGTAACTAATTGTGAAAAAGCCCCCCACTCCATCACCTTCACTAGCGTGAGCAAATAATGCGGATTCTGATCATCAATTTTAACCGCATAGTCGGCAGCCAATAACGCATTCGAATATTGTAATGATGTCGGTGTATTGCCACTTTGCCACTGATCAACGTAAAAACGTGATTTAAAATAGTAGGCATTGGCCAAACCTTTCTGTAACAAAATAGGCAATAAGCCCAGTAGGACTAAAATAATGAGTGCGTATGTCACACGTCTTGCTGACCAGGTCATCTTACTCATTCACTACCTCGCCAGTTCAAATAATGAACTAGAAATACTATCTGGCATTGCTGTCGTCATCGAATAAGCATAGTCCTCATCAACTAACTGACGTATGGCATCATAGGCTAAGGCTAACTTAGGCGGGCGACGATTTAACGAATGACAATCGGATGCAACAATCGAATACAACTTGCGTTTAAGAAGATATTCACTCAATTGCTGTGGGATAGGCCCCATATCACCAATCAGAGATGCGGCGGTTAATTGCAACAAACACCCAGCCTTTACAAAAGGCATAATCCGATCCGGATGTGCTTGCAACTCTCTGTTTCGCTCAGGATGAGCGATCATTGGCAATACATCGTGGGCAAGTAACCACTGGATCAGTTTATCGGTACCCGGCGGAATATGGCTGCTAGGCAGCTCAAGCAGCAACACATCTTTTTTCTGGTGACGGCCTAAAAAAGGCAGTTGCTGTTGTTCAATAAACTGCAAAATCTCAGGCGTAATGCGCACTTCTGCAGCCACGCAAACTTCGATATTAAGATCAGTTAATGCTAATGCATCCGACAACACACCATAAGCGTAATGGATCGTTTGCAAATTATTGTCAAAAACCCCTAAATGAATATGAGGGGTTGCCACCATACGAGTTACCCCTTGCTCGACGGCTAATGCTATCAAACCAAGGGCTTCATCAATTGATTTAGCCCCATCGTCGATATTCGGCAATATATGGCAATGTAAATCTATCATGCCTTAGTGCTATCCTTACCTGACTGGTTATTATCCTTTATGGAATAGTCTGCACCATAGGCTTGATAGTAGCCATAATCCCCTTGATAACGTTGTGCATCTTTAGTGTTAAATTGATTTAACACTACGCCAAACACTTTACTGCGGGCTTGGTTCAACTTAGCTAAGGTTAACTTAATTGCTTCGCTACGGGTATGACCGGCTTTAACAACCAATACTGTGGCATCGCACAAGGACGTGATAATTAATGCATCACTAACCGCATGAACCGGCGGGGTATCGATAATAATTTTACCGTATTGGGTTTTAAGCTCGGTGAGTAATTCAGCAAATTGAGCTGATGCTAATAACTCTTGTGGATTTAATGGCACAGCACCCGCTGGCATCACATCCACATTAGGCTTAACATCTTTTACAATACAATGCGGCACACTGTCGGTACCCGATAACACATTAGCAAGCCCTGGCTGATAGGTGGGTAATCCAAAGCGCATACCTAGGCTAGACTTACGTAAATCAGCATCGATAATTAACACTTTTTCCATAGTGGCATAAGCAAAAGCGATATTCATTGAGGTAGTGGTTTTACCTTCATTTGGATTTGACGAGGTGACTTCAATCGTAGCAAGTTCACTGCCCATGGCCATTAATGACATCGATGTCCGAATGGTTCTAACCGCCTCAGCATGTAAAGGCAAACTCGCATCATAAAAAGCAAAGTTGACCTCTTCGTAACTAGTACCTTTTTTCGCTTTCGGTACATAGCCTAAGGCGCGTTGCGATAATAGTTTCTCAACATCATCACTGGTTTTTATAGTGTCGTTTAATGCATCCAGCACTAATACTAATACAATAGCAAAACCTAAACTTGCCATAAATGCCAAAATAACAATCACTTTCTTTTTAGGCTTTTCAGGTAATAACGGCACAACGGCACGATCAGTAAAACGTGCCACTGGTGAGTCAAAATCACCGGTTACAGCAGTTTCTTTTTGACGAGCTAAAAAAGTATCAAACAACTGTCTGTTGGTATCAACTTCTCTCACTAAGCGCTGATAATCAGTATCTTTAGTGCTTAAATTTTGAAACGCGCCCTTTGCTTTACTAAACTGGGCCTCTAACGCTTGCAGTGTTTGATCTGCAGTTTGCGCCTCATCCTCAATACCTTGTACTAAACGACTAATTTGTTTGCGTAAATTTTGCTGCACCGTATTAAGCTCAGCTTGGGCAGCAATCATTTTAGGATGTTTAGGACCATACACTTGTTGAAGTTCTGACACTTTGCGTTCAACTAATACAACTTCGCGTTTAACATTTTGAATCGATAAATGCGAGGTCACCTCAGGTAAACTTTCTAAACGACTAATATCTGTGGCACCGTAGCGTTTAACCACTGCCATAAAACTATCTGCCTGGGCTTTACGTGACCTTGCAACAGTAATTTCATCGCTTAAGCGCTCTAACTCTTTGGCGTCTAATGCGGTTACCCCTTCAACATCAACTAAGCCATTGATTAACTTAAATTGCTCTAATCTCTGTTCTGATTCGTCCAGCTTTAAGCGTAAATCCTCTAAGCGCCCACCTAACCACGTATTAACTTTTTGGGTCATACCTAATTTAGCTTCTAACTGACTGACAATATAAGTATCACCTACAGCATTTGCTATCTGTGCTGCAAGCTGTGCATCTGAACTTTCAAAGCTAATATTCACTAGTTGGGTTTTACGCACTGGCGATACATTGATATTTTCAGCAAAGCTATCAATTAATTTATGCTTAGCTATATCCTGGCTAATTTGGCTATCAGCAGTCGAAGCAACTTCTTCAGGGATAAAATTTAACTGCGACTTAAGCTCAGTAAACCAACTTAGCGGCTGGTTAAAAGCTGGATGATTGATTAAATCAAGTTCATTAAATACTCGTTCAGCAATACTGCGCGACTTAATTATTTCAAACTGGGTTAAATAATATTCTTGTTGACCCGAATTAATACCGTACACTTCATCAATTTTAATCGCTTTAGCTTGTTCTGACTCTATCAACAGTGTCGATGTTGCACTGAAAATCGGTGTCATGCTTAGTACCACAAATACGGTTAACGCTGTGACCAATAACGCAAATGCTAAAATGCGCCACTTAAAACGCAACAGCGGCAATAACAGTTTTTTCACATCAATCAACTGATCCATTTGCGTGACTGCAGGACTAGGTAAATTACCTGAGGAAGCACTTTGTCGTCGTTCTTGAAAGCTCATTAAAAAAATCTCTGTTCAATAGTAATGGTATCGCCAGCTTGAATTGGACTATTAATAGTGCCGCGTTCAGACTCGACTTTGCTACCCTCGCGCGAAATGGCTATTTTTTCTTGCGAAGCACGCTCAGTTAAACCACCCGCCAAAGCAATCGCCTGGTTAACAGTCATCCCCGGCTGGTAAGGATATCCACCTGGTTTGTTAACTTCACCATGAATATAAAAAGGCCTATATTGAACCATACCCACAAAAACATTAGGCTCAACAAAATAATCACCTTTTAAGCCGCGATACACTATTTGCTCCACCTCTTTAATGGTTAAACCAATTAAAGTTAATGAGCCTAAAAATGGATAATTAATCGTGCCACTATTAGTGATTTGCGTTTCTAGGGTTAATGCCTCCTCACCATAAACTTTAATCACTATGGTATCACCAGCACCTAATCGGTAACTCTGGGTTTCAGCATCAGCTGTTATTGGCATAGATGCCAATAACAGCATAAAAGTAGCAGTAAAAAATGTCGCTAAATACTTCATGGCGGTCCTATAGGGTCATTTCAGCTTTGATAAAGTAGATATTTCGATCATAAGCATATTGATTGTCTGTTGAATCAATCTCAAATATATCGACACCCGTGTTTAGGGTTAACCAACGGGTGACGTTATAATTAAGGCCAAATTGGTATACTTTACTTTTGTCTTCTCGTTCTACACCAGTATAGTCGTCGTTAACTTGCTTAAAACCAACAGAAGAGGTAAATAGTTCGCTCCATTCGTGATGCCACTGCACCCCATAACTAGTGCCTCTAATGAAGTCTCCTAAACCATTTGGATCTCGACTGGTTCTACCGGTAGAAAGCTCAAAAGCAGAATAGGTTAATGGCGTCCAAGTCATTTTTGCATCCCAGGACAAACCACTGAAATCTTCACGAACATCATTATCAAAGCCTTTACGTTGATAACCGATACCTATGCTACCTTCGGTTGATGCCGTCGCCTGCCATTCAACACCGACTTTTGCAGTATTGGTTGTGCTATCACGATCGCCCGTAGGATCAACAACATCATATGCTGTATTTACGTTTTGAAAATCAATAAAAATGCTGGTAGCAGCCTGAGTATCATAATAAAACGTTGCCCCTAATGTGGTATCAGCATAATTACGATACTGAGTAATAAACTCAAAATTACTGTACTCTTTACTTAAGTATTTAGCATTAACTCGAGCACGAGCTGGCGTGGTTTTTGCGCCATATTCATAATAGCCACCAGCATTTAAAATATCATAAGTATTAGGCTCAGCTTGACCATTGCCACTGTTACCTTCGAAAATACCTGTACCTCGGTCTTCATGACCTGCAATATATGCCGCCTCAATATTGAAGCGATTTGATTGATTAAGCTCAACCTCAGATTTAGCTTTTAACAAACCATCCAAGTAATTATCATCACTGCTGGAGAAGTAATCACCATACTGAATGCCAGCTTCTACTGTATAAATATTATTACCGTCTAATAACTGCGCTTGCACAGCAGGAGTGACAGTTAACACCCAACTACTTAATTCATCCGCGGAAGCATTAGCACTAGTAATGTTGTCATCATATTTAAGGCCACTGTTTAGACCTGGCGTGAAATCAATACCAGACTCAGTGCGGATAACACCAGCTTTGTCATCAGCAGCAAGAGCTGGATTAGCGATCACTATCGCAGCAACCACAGTAGCAATACAACTTAACTTATACGGTATATTCATGCTTTAAATCCTTATAAAATAAATACATGGTGAATAATTAACACCAGCACAAACGTGCCAATGTGTAAACTTTAAAACTGTTGATATATTTTATTTTTTTGTCACTTAATCTTGAATGGAAAACTCAAATATTTGCTGATAAGTATCAGCGTCATCATCAAGACAACAAACGTCATTTCCGCGAGCTACGGTACGAAATCACAACAAATCCCAAGCCTCATAACTCCAGAGGCTCAAACTCCGTTAATTCTGAGGCTCCCGAACCGTCATTCCCGAGTTCTTTTATCGGGAACCCATTCTCAGCTTCAATCTTTAGAGCTCACAGCTACATCATTCCAGATACTCCACTCCGTAAATCCTAAGGCTGCCGCTCCGTCATGCCAAGATTGATAAGTCCGTCATTCCTAAGGCTCCCGCTCCGTCATTCCCGAGGTCTTATATCGGGAATCCATTCTCAGCTTCAATCTTTAAAACTCTATAAGATGATCCTGGGAAATAACAAAATGACCTAAAATAAGCATAACCAGATAGGAAAATGACACGCTATCGAAGTAACTTAATTAAACAGATGACTAATAAGCGTTCTTACCAATAAAACCTTTAAAAAAGGTCATGAATACTATTTTAACATCCCACCAAAGTGACCAGTTACGGATGTAAGCAAGATCGTACTCAATCCGTTTTTCCATCTTGTCCAAGGTATCGGTTTCACCGCGCCAACCATTAACCTGCGCCCATCCAGTAATACCAGGCAATACCTTATGACGTAGCATGTAGTAACTGACTAACTTACGATATTCTTCATTATGTGACACGGCATGCGGTCTAGGACCTACTACCGACATATCGCCCTTAAGCACATTAAAAAACTGCGGTAATTCATCTAACGATGTCCTGCGAATAAACGCTCCTACGTTAGTAATACGGGTATCACCTTTGCGTGCCTGGGTAACCTTGTCAGCATTTTCAGTTACCGTCATCGAGCGGAATTTCCATACCTTAATTTTTCTGCCATCTAAACCATAACGATCTTGTTTAAACAAAATGGCTCCAGGTGAAGATAAATAAACCGCTATCGAAACAGCAATTAATACAGGAGAAATAGCGATAATCGCGCACAGACTAAAAACAATATCGAAGGTTCGTTTATAAAAACGCTTCATACCGTTAACGGGTGACTCAAACACACTCAATGTGTCAATTTCACCCACACAACCGATACGAGCATGCATAAGGTTTTTCAATAAAAAATCAGGGGTAATTAATACATCGACAGTGCTATCGCCTAAAGCCAAAATAATGTCGGCAATACGCTTTTCAGCCAACATAGGCAAGCACACATATAACTTATCAAGTTTACCTGCTATCGCTAATGCGACCGCATCATTAATTGAACCTACTATTAACGATGCATCGAGATTCTCAATACGCATCGGTTCTCTATCGTCATAAAAGCCAACACATTCAAAGCCTAACTCATCATGTTTAATAATTTCATCATATAAGTGTTTACCTGTTTCTGTGAGCCCAACAATCGCAACCTTTTGGACGTTATAGCCCTTTATCCTTCGAATACGTTTAACTTCTCTAACTAATAAACGCCAACTCACTAGAAAAAAAACCGAAAGAAAAAACCAGCCTGCCATAGTAACGCGCGAATAAACTTCGCTATATTTAAATAAAAATACAACTAAGGTCATTAATAAGAAAGCTATGGTCACAGTAATAAAAACTAAACGACACATGGTCGAAAAGCGACCTAAACGCCATGAACGGTATAATGCTAAAGATTCACCTATATAACTGTAAAAAAACAATACACCAACAAGAACCAATAGATAATCTTTATCGAATACCTGACCGTAACCACGCATAATGATTAGCAATGAAACAGTGATGATAATGATATCTATAATGCGTAATAAGAAGTTAGATCGCGTACCGACAAATTGCAGTCTTGATGGACTATCCATTTAACTCACCTAATAAATTATATATATCGGTAACTGATAAAAATCTAGAAACTGCTTCAATGGAATATTTAACAGTTAAAACATAATGTTCTTCATTGTACACAGAAAAAAAAGGTAAAATACCTTGTAGATGATTTAAATTCGTTTGTAACATTAAATAAATACCAAGTAAGGTAAGAAACTGTTGGCAAGAAAAAGACATCAAAAAAGATTTAGTCCAATTAGGAATATAAATAAGAAGAGTCATGTTTCCTCCTTTAAACTAAAAAACCGATTTTTTAAAATATAGAAAAAAAACATTGGTATTCCAATTATATAACGAGAAAATAATCTTTTAGGCTCTACTATAAGCCTATAAAGCCACTCAAGGCCAAACTGACGAAAGAGTTTAGGAGCACGATTAAATCTTTTTGATGAAAAATCGACAATTGCACCTCCACAGATGACTAAAACAGGCCCTAGTGAAACTTTAATGATTTTTTTAGCTATAAGTTCTTGTTTTGGCATTCCCATTGCCAACAAAACTAATGTTTTTTTATCTGATGAGTATTTCTTTGTAAATAAGGACAAATATTCATCGGTATTTTTAAAACCATCAAGTTTTTCAACATTTAAATTGTTAAATAACTTATCGCATCCCAAAGTCAACCACGGCTCCTGTGTTCCAAAAACAAATACATCTGCATCTGGATTAACCTGTAAATAATGAAAAATTAAATCGGGTATAAAATCAGTCCCATTTAAGTTATATCCTGAGTCACAACCATTAATATCACATGCTATTTTCAATCCGACACCATCGCGAAATCTGTAGGTTAACGAATGAAATAGATCATTTACTTCTGGGAATTTATTTATTAAGTTATAAGCGTGTTGATTGACAAAGCCTATTGAAATAGCAGTGCTAGAACTTACCAATTTACTTTTTAAATTTATAACATCTAAAGGTTTAACAAGCGTTAAACCTTTTATCACTGCATCTTTAACGGAGTTATTATCAATAAACATCTAAACGCTTCCTAAACAAATCAACAAAAGTAAATTATGACATTTTACTTTCAACGCTAACTTTTATTAATAAAAAAATCAGAAATTTTTATTTTTTTATTAATAAAAAAAACCAGTCCAACCATAAACTTTCTAATAGTAATCAAAAATAACGAAAGAGATTTAAAGCAATGAATTTTAAGAACACCAAAAGAACCTTTAAAGTAACGATACCTGAACTCAGCAATAGGGTCTCTATGACCAATTAAATTAGCATTAATAAAGACAATTTTTTCTGATAAAAGCATTGCTCTTACAGAAAAATCAGTATCTTCACCACCATTATTGGTACTACCAACACCGAATCTCTCATCAAACATTTTGAGTTTTGAAATTGTATTACTTGCATAAATAGTTGTATTAGACGAAGCATTTTCAACTAACTTATAGGTACTATGCTCCTCAGATATACTAGAAGCCTGAATAGGCTGTGAAGAAAACTTAGTGTAAAAAAGATCTAGGTTATCCCTTTTTGCTAACTTTTCGAACCACCCCCAAAATTCAGATGGATACCAACAATCATCATCAGGAAATGAAACATAGTCATAATTTGTAAATAAACTTAGGTACTTACTAATTAAAAAATTTCTAGCCTTTGATAACGACATGATATGATCAATATAGAAAAATTTTGCGGTGTAATTTCTTGAAAAATCAGATTCTAACTTAATTGCTAAGTTAAAATCCTGAAATAAGACACCATGTTCAAAAACAACATTGTCATGTTGCAAAGACAGGCTGTTAGTAAGCCGAAGAAAATCTGAATAATTCTCTTCATTATAAATACAAGTAGTTAATAACAAAACCTTCATAAATTAATACCTAAATAAAAAATAGGGGAGTCTAGAGCGAAATCAAAAAATGTACCATTGTATGTATAATCGGTATAAGTGAGCTTTAAATTAAAATATGTGAATGCTAAAAAAGTTGAGGAAAATAAAATAAAATAATCTGAATATTTATAGCGACTTAACCTAGAACTAATGTAGTTAAGTAAAATAAAATATACAAGCCATTTAAATGAATCATAAAATGTAAGAAACCTTAATGGTAAAAATGAGCTAGCGTAAGAAAAAGATAAAGCTATAAAAAAAATCAATAAAAATCTATATACATTCCTATATTTTGGATCGTAAAAGAAAACGATTACCATACTAAGAATAAACAATGAAAGGTCAATTAATTGTACAAAGACTCCTCTCGACTTATCATTTAAATTCTCATAATTATCATTTATCTTAAAATATGCGATTACATAAAAAAGAGATAACATACAACTAAGCCACACAACATATTTATAAGAAATATATTTAAGATTGTATAAACAAAACAACAAAATAAGAGCAACCACTATTATAGTTGAATTATGCGTTAATACTGCAAGAACTGAAAATAAAATGCATAATTTAATATTTTTTACATACATAAAATAGAAGCAAATAATCATCAATGAACTTGCCACTTGCTGTCTAATCAAATTATAGGCGTTTCCAAAATCATAAAACACTAACATTTGAAATAAAACTAAAGAAAAGCAAACAAGAATAGAAACTCGTTCCAACTTACAAATACTTATAATAACAAAAGTAGGAATTAAATAAATAAAACAATGAACCCAGAACAAATAAAAAGGATAATATCCATTTGTAAGCTTACTCGATAGATAGACTAATAGATGGTAAAATGGCTCACTAAATTTTAATGAAACATCTGCTAGGTCATCATTACCAAAAGAACTAAAAAAACCAGATTGATAATCAGCAAAGTTTTTAAAATAAGAATAATACCATACTAAATCGTTGCCAAAATGAAAGAAATCTCGATTAAAATTAACAACCATAAAAAAAAAGGTCAAAGAAATAGGAATGGCATATAAAAAATTATAATTTTTAGTATATAAAATTAAAATCGTAAAAAACATAAAGGAAAGAAAAGGAGAAACAAAAGAAAACAATAACACAAGTAAATAAAAAAATAAAAAACCAATATTGCTTTTTCGTTCCGTATCGAGGTGAATTTGATTATTCAATACATTATCCACTTAACGCATACCCTTAATTTTATATGCAATTCTTTTTATAACAAATGGAAATCCGTTAATTGTTTTCAAAGCATAAAAAAGTGATTTCATAAATACATAGATGCAGTTATGGTTATTACCACTTTTATTAAAAAACTTTCTAGTTCCTAAATACCTTTTTACAAAAGTATTTAATCTTGGCATCACTATAAAATAAAAACATAAGAACTTCTTTCTTTCTGTTATTACATTTCTTAAATCTATAAATTCTTTACCGACCAATTCAATTTCATTAAGCAATAGAAACTCATATTTAAATCTAAGCTTAACTGTTTGATATGAACAGGCATTATTAGATATTCTATACTCATCATGATCTACATGAATAAAACTAGGCTTATCGAAATAACATACATTCAATTTATATAAATGTATCTTTAACATTATTACATGGTCTTGGAATTTTTTACAATTATCAAAACCGCCTATCCTTAGTAAAGCGTCTCTCTTTGCCATGATCATAGGTGTATAACAATTACCATCGAGGAGTAAATCAGTTGGTGTTAACCCCCTAAAATAACAGAAGGGTAATTGATATGTTTTTCCATTAAATTTAGAAAACATATCACTGCAACAAATATCGTAATCATTCTGATTCTCAAAAAATTCAAGTTTTTGCAATGTGTCTTCAGCTAGAAGTATATCGTCATCATCAAGGAAAGTAACGACAGCTGTTTTAGCTAGTTCTATGCCTTTATTACGTGCTATACAAGCGCCAGAATTAACATCTAATGCATGATAACTTAAATTACTAGTATAATCGGTGGTGATACTGTCGATTAGGTTTTTAGTTGAAATTTGATTATTCGAATTTAAGCCATTATCATCAATGATGATAATGGCTATTTTAGGATGTAAGCAAGAATATATGGATTGTAAAATCTTATCAGATCTCCCATATGTAGGTATTATAACGGTTAATCTATTTAACATATCACTTTCTAACAAAATTTTATCTTCCTAATACAATGCTTAATATGATTTTAAGATAGAAATAAGAAATATACAGTAACCTAATTGATAACTGTTACAAATAAAATAATCACACCTACTAACGTGAACAATATATTCTTTAACGTATTCAAAGCACCAGAAGGTAATAAGCACTTCCCCATAATATAGTAACACTGAATATAATTAATAAATGAACTACCAACAATGGCCCAACTCAACAATTCTAAATCGTTCAACGAAATGCCGATTATAATTCCAGTTACATTTGTAAAAAAAGCAAATGAACCACATTTTAACAATAAATCAGCTCTGCCTGCTGCTTGGTAAAAACCACCGCTAGTACTCATGACAATCTGGATAGGAATTGAAACGGATAATATCTGTAATAAAGGCCCTACTTCAATCCATTGTTCACCAAGTAAAATAGATACAATATGCTCAGATAAAAAATAAATACTAAAGCCAACCACTAATCCTATAACTGAAACGAAACGAATAAACTTATTATGAAGATGTTCAAATTTGTACAGGTCGCATTTTAACTCTTTCATAACAGGTTGAATTGCCGGAGACATTGCAAAAGTGAGCAATAACAATGGATAACGCATTAATTGATATGCTTTATCATATATTCCTAAACTGACTGCTCCTAAATATTTACCAACAAGGATATTATCTAAATTTCGTGAAAAATAATTTAAAAAGTTGAATCCAGCTTGATGTTTTGAAAAAGCTAGAATTTCCTTTATATATCCTAATTCTCTACCAAACTTAGGCATACCAGTTTCAGTACGTTGCGAACCAGTATAGACTAGAATATACTTGACAAATGCTACGGATAAAGGTTTCAACGATAACGCCCAAATCGGTTCTAAATACCTTACCGATACCAATACCACAATGATTGAGATAACTTCTGCAATTGCCTCACATCTTGCTATAGATATAAATTTTTTATCCCGGTTAAATGCAGCTAATGGAACTATTATCGCAGTATTAAAGATGACACTTATCGCGACAGGGATGACTAAATATTGATATAACTCATTATTATAAAACCATGAAATTAAAGGTGATGCTGCAAAAAACAAAAGTGAGATACAGATACCTAGAATCCATGTAAAGCTATATATACCATCACGCATTTTTTTTGAAATTTTTGATTCATTAACTAAAGCGGGACCAAAGCCCATCTCACTGATTAACGCAAAAAAAACAGAAAAAACTTGAATAACAGCAAATATTCCAAACGTTTCAGGACTGAAAGCCCTAGCTAATATCATCATAGATATTAATTGAACAGCATAAACTAAATAACGACCAGTCATACTATGTAATATTGATTTTACGAGTTTTCTATCTATTGTTAGATCGGACATCAAACACTCTTTTGATAATAAAATTTATTTTTAATTATAGTTTTTTAAAATATCATATATTTTTCTTAGAAAATGTATTTTAGAAAGTTTATACCGTAGTTTTGATAGGAAATATTTCTTATTTTTTAATCGTTTAAAACCACCTGGCATCACCATAATATTTTCATCAACACAAAATACAAATTTATTGGAACGATTAGCAATTTCAATTGCTTGGTTGATATCACTTTCAACAAAAAGTGAACAATCACTGTTTTTATAAAAATTAGCTTTATGTGCATAATAATCAGTTTGAGTTAATCTATCTTCTTTAGTTGATAGATTTAACATAATCAATTTGTTAAATCTAACGCCATGCTTAGCTAGCCATACTTCTGTTTCATAACGATATTTTTCTAATCGATTAGTAACTAAAAAGTTAATTTTCTCAGTAGGGATAAACCGTGGTTTTGCATTCACTAAAAACTCTAGGTATCTATCACCATCATCATTCTGTTTATTTGTTGGGTCATAGCAAAGTACACCATCGATATCGAAGCATGAATTAGTAACTACAGGGTGATGATAAATATTCCATTCAAATACCCGTGGGGGCTCTACCCTTGTGAGTATGATATCAACGTTTTCATGTTTATTATCGCTACAATACACTGTTGCTGTTGATATTTTACCTTTAAATGTAGATGGTATTTTATTTACCGCATCCAACATAGACTTTCCTGACAGCACACTATCATCTATTAGTAATATATTTTTGGCATCATGTGAGTATTCTATATTACTACCAATATTTCGAGTTATACCCTTGCATAATTTCTCATTTCTAAGAAATGCGGGTAAATCTATACAGTGGACATTAAGTAATAATGACACCATATAAGAAGGAATCATCCCACTTCTTGGAATACCAACGATCAAGTCGAAATTTTGAGTATTAATTTTGTGAATATTACTACTAACATCTCTGCTTAAATCACTGTATGATTTATATTTCATTCATAATTTCTCTTATAATATGACTATACTATACAAAAATATGGTTAAAGACATTCAATATTTTAGTTATAATCTATATAGATTTTCATTTAAAATTTTATTATTAAATTTTTTAATACAAACATTTCGAGCATTCTTTCTAATAGCAACTATTTTTCTTTGTGAAAGATTACTAATTTTTACGATGCCTTTCGCTAAATCGTCAACACTACCTTCTTTAACTAAAAATCCTGATTCGTAATTATTTATCAACTCAGGAATACCAGAATGGTATGTAGATAGTACGATTAAACCAGATGCCATTGCTTCCATTAAAGCAACCGGAACTCCTTCCATATCACCATCAGATGCTCTAACACTCGGAAGTAAGAATATATCAGCGAACTGAAGGTAATCTTTGACAATAGTTTGTGGTTGACTGCCTAATAATTTTATATAATTTTCAGCTTTGTTTTGACGAATCAAATTTTCAACTTCAACATAGTCATCACCATCTCCAATAATTGTGAATACCAAATTGACTTCTTTTTTTGCAATAATGATAGCCTTAACTGAATTTAGTATTGATTTCTTTTCTGTAAGCCTACCAACTTGAATAATATTTAATGGCGATGAGAACTTTTTATTTATATTTATTATTTTAAAATCATCTACATTTATACCCATTCGATGAACTTTTATTTTTAATGGATCACATCCCCATTCAATTAGCTTATCTTTCCAAAGCTGACTTATTGGAAGAAATATCTCACACAATTTAAAAACCTGTTTGTATTGTGGCAGATTCTTATTTACAATATCATAGCGACTCATTTCATAACCATGAAAAACAACTGATATAGGTCCTGAGAACAAACCAAGGGAACGCATCTTATAAACATAATAAGCATTATCACCAAAATGACAAACTATATTTTTATATTCAACAACGTCCCGATTTAAATTAAGAATTGCAGAAAATAAATTTATTTTCTGCCCTAACGATAAGTATTTATCTAACAAAATACTTATAACATCCATAATCTTACGATTTTTTATTAACCTAAAAAAATTCAATATTGATATTAACAGTTTCTTAAACTTAGAATTACCTGAATAATTACAAAGAGAGATTACATGATCCATTAAAGCATACTCTTTAACAGATGAGTGCATTACATTTTCATTTTTTATTTCATTGGTAAGAATACTTATATCAACACCTAAATCAATAAGTCCTGTGATTTGGTTTATTATGAATGTTTCAGAAATAACAGGGAATGATTTAGAAAAAATTGCAACTCTCATATTTATTTTACCAAACTTCGGAAAACACTTAAAATTACATAAAATATAAATTAGTTCATTCTAAAAATAACTACCACGAATCTAGTCACTACCGAACAAATCTCTCGTATACACTTTAGTAACTACATCACTAAGCTCTGCTGCAATTCGATTTGACACAATCACATCAGCATCTGCTTTAAACTGTGCTAAATCGCTATATACTTTCGAACTAAAGAATTCATCTTGCTCCATAACAGGTTCAAAAATGATCACTTCAATGCCTTTGGCCTTAATTCGTTTCATGATGCCTTGAATACTTGATGATCTGAAGTTGTCTGAGCCGGACTTCATGATTAGGCGGTAAATACCAACAACTTTAGGGTTACGCTTTAAAATTGAATCGGCAATAAAATCTTTACGGGTGGTATTTGAATCAACAATTGCGCCAATTAAATTATTAGGTACATCGGCATAGTTTGCACGTAATTGCTTGGTGTCTTTTGGTAAACAATATCCACCATAGCCGAATGAAGGATTATTATAATGATTGCCTATTCGTGGGTCTAAGCAGACTCCATCGATAATTTGTTTACTGTCAAGGCCGTGTGCTTCTGCATAAGTGTCTAACTCGTTAAAGTAAGCCACTCGCAATGCTAGATAGGTATTTGAAAACAACTTAACGGCTTCGGCTTCGGTTGAGTGAGTAAACAAAACCTCGATATCTTGTTTAATTGCACCCTGCACTAACAAGTTAGCAAAGATTTGAGCGCGCTCACTTTGTTCGCCAACAATAATCCTTGATGGATACAAGTTGTCGTGGAGTGCCTTGCCTTCGCGTAAAAATTCTGGTGAAAATATAATATTGTCACAAGAAAATTCTTGCTTAATGCGTTCGGTATAGCCCACTGGCACAGTAGACTTAATGATCATAACTGCACTTGGGTTTATGCTGATTACATCTCTTATGACTGACTCTATCGATGAGGTATTAAAATAGTTTGTAGCTGGATCATAATCTGTGGGTGTCGCGATAATGACAAAATTTGCATCTTTATATGCTAACGCTTTATCTAAAGTCGCAGTAAAATTTAGCTTTTTATTAGCCAGAAAGTCTTCGATTTCTGTATCGGCAATCGGTGAGATTTTGTCGTTAAGCAAGGCAATTTTTTGTTCTATTATGTCTACCGCTACAACCTGATTGTGTTGTGCCAATAGCATAGCGTTAGATAAACCGACATAACCTGTACCTGCAATCGCTATTTTCATTTAGATAAACTTCCTGGTGAACTTGAATAATTTTTATTGGTGGCTTTTTAAGCCTACATATCTGTGTTTGCAGTGATTAGTCAGGAGAGTGCTAAAGCAAACATTTACAGCTGGATTCCCAATAACAGATCTTGAGAATGACGGCGTTTGTGAATCTAATAATGACGGCCTTTATAAATCTACTAATAACGGTGTTTATAAATCTTGTAGTGATACTGTTAACTAAGTCTAACGAGATACTATTTATGGTTCTAGCATTGGTGCTGTTGATTAATCTAGTGATAATACCGCTTATAGGGATGCAACTTATACTATTGATTAATATAATTATATTTTATCTTTTCAATCTCAACAGGCAGGTTTTTAGCTAAAAAAGACACGCTACCGCCACTAGATTACAGCTTCCAGATTGCTATGACGCGTTTCAAATTGTCTATTTCTTTGAGGTTTAACGCTTCAGAACGAAACAGTAGAAGATCCCTTAGTAGATGCTTTTTAGAGCACTACTAACTGATTTTTGACTTAAGTACTTAGTTATTATTAAGTAAAATCAGTTTTACCCTATCTAACAGTTAGTTAGCACAAAGCCACTAACCCGAAGTGATGGGCTGGGATGTAGCAGAAAATAATAATGATATGAGTTCACGTTGGAAATAAGCTAACGAAGCAAAATCTTCTGATTTTAAGCTCAACAATAGTTATTTGTGGCCTCATGCCTTATTTACAATTCCTTCTCTACTATTCGTTTTATCTTCGTTCCTCTTATTCGCCGGGGATTATAATGTATACCGTAAGTTAATGACAGTTTTTTGACTAATTTAATTAAACGTCATTTTTTCGTCAATTTGTGCATTCTTTACCCGTATTTTTCGTCAATAGCTGCTTTTTACTGCATGTTCTTTACTGGCATCGTTTCAAACTAATCTGTGTTTACTTGCAACATGATGTTAATGCTTATTAGCTACATGCTGAACTAGCAAACAAATTTATGCCGCACCACTTGGCCGCATTACCTAACAATTTGCACTTTAGTGGTGCAATGCAATATCATAATCTGTCACTCTGCCGAGGCGGTATAAGTGAAATCCTTTATCACCAACATAATCAGTAAAACTAAAAATAGAACACTGTTTAATAACAATTAAATACCATTATTGATTTTATTACTCTATGTTAACTATCAAAGTTACCAGGTTTTTAGCCGCTTAATTAGACTGTTCAGTACAACATTTATGTTGAAATTGCCCTTTTCACCCCTCGGGTTAATCAAGTTACGTGCCAACAAATTGACACAGTCAAAAAATCCATCCGCCTATTTGCTTTTTGGTTAAAAATAAGACTAAATGCACTTGTTGAATTTTTACGCTATGCTGATGCAGATTTCTGGATGCGGTATATAGATTTATGCAATTCGTCATTTTATTGTCGTTTTATCGTTAACTAGATTATGATGTGCATATTTATTACTACCATTTATGTATATTTATTACACTTAGCTAAATTTGCTCACATGATTAGTAGGAATTAACGTATTAAGTTTGCTGTGTTTGGCATGGATAAATATCGCCATTGGCTAGTAATGTCTGTGGTGTTTTCTGCTGTGTGCTGGGCAACCATAAGTGACGATTTGTTTACCGACGATTTCTTTAAACAAATTCAACAACGTTATGGTGAAGACAGGCTAGAAGATTTTAGTGATTGGCGAGATACCATCGCTGAAGGAAGTGCGCTTAGTGACATGGATCGTTTACATTTAGCCAATCAGTTTGCTAATAGACGTATCCGTTTTGTAAGCGATAATGATCATTGGCAAAAAAGTGATTATTGGGCGACTCCACTTGAATCATTAGGCAGTAAAGGTGGAGATTGTGAAGACTTTGCCATCTTTAAGTATTTTACATTAAAGGCCATGGGGGTTGATGAGAGTAAGATGCGCTTGATGTATGTGCGTGCTTTATTGATAAATGAACCCCACATGGTGTTAATTTACTTTGAAGACCCAAAGGCAATGCCCTTGGTGTTAGATAACTTAAAAACACAAATTTTACCTGCTAGCCAACGCCGAGATTTAAAGCCTGTTTATTCATTTAATGGCAAAGGATTGTGGTTAGCAAAAGCGCAAGGATTAGGCAGTAATAAGCCCACTAGCGGTGGCACTAAAAATTGGACTGATTTAATCAATCGAATTGAAAATGGCGAATAATCGTTACAAAGGATCTGGAGCAAACCATGTTTTCTAAAGGAATGTCGTTACGAGTACAGTTGTATCTCCTAATAGGCTGTTTATCGATTTTTAGCTTTGGCGCTGCGTTATACAATAACGTATCGAATATGCGTGGCTATTTAAATGAGCAGTTGGCATCTCATGCACAAGGTGCAGCACACAGTTTAGGATTATCGATATCACCTTATATGGATGAAGAAGGCCTGGTAATTGCAGAAACAATGACCAATGCTATTTTCGATTCAGGCTATTATCAACACATTACATTTACCGATCTTGATGGCAAAGTATTATTTGAACGCACCAACCCTCAAGGTAACTTTGCTGTACCAGAATGGTTTATCAGTTGGTTTACGCTGCGTCCTCCTGTAATGACCAGTGAAGTGAGTGACGGCTGGCGTATTGCCGGTAAACTGGAAGTGCAATCGCATGCGGGTACGTCATATAAAAGTTTATGGGATCATGCGGTCAGTAATTTAACTTCAACGTTATTTCAACTTGTTATAGCATTATTGTGTGCTTACTTCATTTTAAAGTCGGTATTAACCCCTCTTAATAGTATTGAGAAGCAAGCTGAGTCGGTGATTCAAAAACGCTTTGAGCTTAATCCTATTAAGCCCTTTACCACTGAATTACGTACTTTAGTTAATGCGATTAATCGTATGATTGAGAATATTCAGCGATCATTTAACGAACAAACTCAATTGGCAGAAACCTTGTCGCATGAGGTTTATATTGACTCGCATACTGGGTTGCCAAATCGCCGAGCATTGTTAAAAAAGTTTGAGTCAATTCAAGCTGAATATGAACAACACGGAAACCGCTTTTATTTAGGCTTGTTGTCGATGACCTCTTTAAAGCAGGTGAATGACGATGAAGGTTATGGCAGTGGTGATGACTATATTTTATCTGGAGCACAGCTTTTTAGTAAGCAGATAAACAGTTTACAAGAGTCGACCTTATACCGTATTTCTGGGTCTGAATTTGCCTTTTTGAGTTCTCTTACTGAAGATGAAGCCAAAGAAGTCGATGAGCACATTGCTGCGAGTATTTTGATTGAAAGCTCATCACGTTTTGGTAATGGCTTTGCAAAACATAGCCTCACCCGCGTAAACCATCAAGAAGACTTTGCTGATGTCGTTATGCGTTTAGATAATCAGCTTGTTCATAATCAATATGCAGATAAGGCCAAGGGGCTCGTTTCTGCTCAGGGGATGCAAAAGAATCATTCACGTGAAGAATGGGTTGGAATTTTGACTCAGTTTACTGAGTATTTCAAAAACGAAATTAACCACTCTAGCAGCAAAGATTTTGCCATTAAGTGTATTCCGTTAGATAAATTATTCGATTTAATGCTCCAGCCTGTAGTAGATGATAATCAATCGATTTTATATGTTGAGTCGTTTGTTCGCTTTAAAATAGCGGGAGAAAATTTATCGACTTTAGACGTGTTTGCCATGGCTGAAAGATTGGGCTTGTTGCAAGATCTTGAACAAGCTGTTGTGTGTTTTATTTTTTATAAGCTGCAACACATTGAACACACGCGTGTGGCGATTAACATTAGCAACCGTGCGCTGCATAACCCAGTGTTTACCGATTGGTTGTTTGATTTATACCAAAAATTGCATAGAACCCTTCCACCACTTTTGTATGAATTTAACGAGTCTGGTGCAATGCTTTCGCTTGAATCGACAGAGAAGTTTATTAGCCGAGCGAAGCAATTAGATATTGATATTGCCATTGAACGTTTTGGCTCTAGCTTGAGTTCATTTTGCTACATCAGAAACTTAAACATTGATTACATTAAGATTGATCCTAGTTATGTGCGTGACATAGCTGAATCTGACACACGCTTTTTTGTTCAAACGGTGATTCAAATTTGTCATGGTATTGGCATTAAAATCATTGCACCACAGGTAGAATCGGTCGTTATAGGTGAACATTTTTCACTCATGAATATCGATGGTTTACAAGGTAATGGATTGTATGCTGTGCGAAATTTCAGTACAATTATTCCCGCTAACGCAACAAGTACATGGATCAGTGCATTGCAACTGAATAACTTTAGTCATTCAACAAATATCGAGGCAGAATAAATAATGCGCAAAAATAAATTAACCCTGTTATTAGTTTCAGCATTATTGACTTCGGGCATGTCTGCCGGCGTTATGGCTGAAGATACTTTAACCGCTAGTACTCAAAATACTCCAGTTTCAGAAGCTGCAACACAATTAGCTAATGCGTTTATTGCTGCTAATGGCGATGAAGCATTGATTATCGAAGCGATACAAGCGGCTGTTGCTGCAGGTATGACGCCTGATGATATTTTAGCAGTTGCGATTGCTAACGGTATTGACCCTGCAATTGTTGCGGCAAACCTTGAAGAATTACAAACTGCTGCAGGCGGCGCATTTGGTGCTGCACCCGCTCCAGGTGGCCCAGGCTTCGGCGGCGGCTCAGGCGGCGGCGCTGGAACAATATCTAGCAACTAATTTTTTAACGCGATTTCGTTTTAATACAGTTTACATAAACAAAACGAATTTGCTTTAAACAAAAAACAGCGCAATTTGCGCTGTTTTTTTATGCCTAAAATTCAATATATTCTTTAGCCGCCACACAGAATCACTATCCAATCGTCATTCCCGAGATCTGTTGTATGGTTCTAGCTGTTGATTAGATTTGGGTTCCTAGGTTCTAGATTCTAGGTGTTGCCCTACCCGCACGTCATCCCTGAGTGCTTGTATCAGGGATCCAGGTGTTACTTAGATTTGGGTTCCTAGGTTCTAGCTACTAGGTGTTGCCCCACCCGCTCGTCATCCCTGAATGTTTGTATCAGGGATCCAGGTGTTTCTGTTGACCTTGTGTAAAAGCAAAAATCCACACCTGGATTCCGGCTCAAAAGCATTGCCGGAACGACTGAGTAGTGGGCGTTATTTGTATGAAGTAGTAGTAACTTTGTATTGGCATGTAACTGTAAGCCCTACCCGCACGTCATCCCTGAATGCTTGTATCAGGGATCCAGGAGTTTCTGTTGGCCTTGTGTAAAAGCAAAAAACCAACACCTGGATTCCGGCTCAAAAGCATTACCGGAATGACGGAATAGTGGGCGTTGTTTGTATACGAATGAGTAAATGATGCAGTTTGGTCTTGCTCGTCATCCCTGAGATCTGTTATCAGGGATCCAGGTGTTGCTTAGATTTGGTTTCTTAGGTTCTAGCTTCTAGGTATTGCCCTACCCGCTCGTCATCCCTGAGTGCTTGTATCAGGGATCCAGGTGTTTCTGTTGACCTTTTGTAAAAGCGTAAAAGCGAACACCTGGATTCCGGCTCAAAAGCATTGCCGGAACGACGGAGTAGTGGGCGTTGTTTGTATGAAGTAGTAGTAACTTTGTATTGGCATGTAACTGTAAGCCCTACCCGCACGTCATCCCTGAGATCTGTTATCAGGGATCCAGGTGTTGCTGTTGATCTTGTGTAAAAGCGTAAAAGCTAACACCTGGATTCCGGCTCAAAAGCATTGCCGGAATGACGGAATAGAGGGCATTGTTTGTATGAAGTAGTGCTAAGCATTACCTACTAGCGTTGTATTGGGCATGTAACTGTAAACCCACCCGCTCGTCATCCCTGAGATCTGTTATCAGAGATCCAGGAGTTTCTGTTGACCTTGTGTAAAAGCAAAAAACCAACACCTGGATTCCGGCTCAAAAGCATTGCCGGAATGACGGAGTAGTGGGAATTTAGCCTCGCCGCCGTCTTCCTCGAATGCTTTTATCGGGGATCCAGCTGTTGTCTTGGCTTTACTTCAGTCGTCATCCCCGAGATCTGTTATCGGGCTGCAGGTGTTTCTGTTGACCTTGTGTAAAAGCAAAAAGCGAACACCTGGATTCCGGCTTAAAAGCATTGCCGGAATGACGGAATAGAGGGAATTTAGCCTCGCCGCCGTCTTCCTCGAATGCTTTTATCGGGGATCCAGCTGTTGTCTTGGCTTTACTTCAGTCGTCATCCCCGAGATCTGTTATCGGGGATCCATTCTTTGCCTTGTTGATGATAAAAGCTGATTGATTTATATTTCGAGATCATCCCAACGTGGATTAAACTTCTCAATTAATTGAATTTTCCATTCTCTCTTCCACTTTTTAAGCTGTTTCTCTCTTGTTATAGCATTATAAATATCATCAAAAACTTCGTAGTAGACTAATAAATTAATTGAATATTTTTTAGTAAAGCCATCAGACAAGCCATTTTTATGCTCCCAATTTCGTCTGATTAAATCAGACGTCACTCCAATATAGAGTGTGCCATTAGGCCGATTAGCCATGATGTAAATATATGATTGCTTATCCATAAGCGTGTACCTGACTAAATGATAAATAAAATATAGCATCTAGTTAGATGGGTGCCTGTAAAAGCTACAAACTGGATTCCGGCTTAAAAGCATTACCGGAATGACGGATAAACAAACATTATCAGAATCACGAATAGAGGAAACTTCGCCTCACCGCCGTCATCCTCGAATGCTTTTATCGGGAGATCCAGCTGTTGTCTTGGCTTTACTTCAACTCAGTCATCCTCAAATGCCAAGATTCCGGCTCAAAAGCGTTACCGGAATGACGAAGTAGTGGTAAGCATTACCTACTAGCGTTGTATTGGCCATGTAACTGTAAGCCACACCCGCACGTCATCCCTGAGTGCTTGTATCAGGGATCCAGCTGTTTCTTTTGACGTTGCTTAAAAGCGTAAAGCTAACACCTGGATTCCGGCTCAAAAGCATTACCGGAATGACGTAGTAGTGGGCGTTGTTTGTATGAAGTAGTGGTAAGCATCACCTACTAGCGTTGTATTGGCATGTAACTGTAAGCCACACCCTCACGTCATCCCTGAGTGCTTGTATCAGGGATCCAGGTGTTTCTTTTGACGTTGCTTAAAAGCGTAAAAGCTAACACCTGGATTCCGGCTCAAAAGCATTGCCGGAACGACGGAGTAGTGGGCGTTGTTTGTATGAAGTAGTAGTAACTTTGTATTGGCATGTAACTGTAAGCCCTACCCGCTCGTCATCCCTGAATGCTTGTATCAGGGATCCAGGTGTTGCTGTTGATCTTACTTAAAAGCGTAAAAGCTAACACCTGGATTCCGGCTCAAAAGCATTGCCGGAACGACGGAATAGAGGGAATTTAGCCTCGCCGTCGTCATCCCCGAGATCTGTTATCGGGGATCCAGCTGTTGTCTTGGCTTTACTTCAGCTCAGTCATCCTCAAATGCCAAGAATCCGGCTCAAAAGCATACCGGAATGACGGAGTAGTGGGCGTAATTTATATACGAATGAGTAAATGATGCCGTTTGGTCTTGCTCGTCATCCCTGAAATCTGTTATCAGGGATCCAGGTGTTTCATTTGACTTACCGCTTGTATAATTTTATTACAGCAGTGCTTGTTCTATGTCTGCTATCAGGTCTTCTACATTCTCTAAGCCAACCGAGATACGCAGTAGGTTGTCGGTGATACCTGCACTGAGTCTGGCCTCTGGAGTGTATGGTGAGTGGGTCATAGATGCTGGGTGTTGAATTAGGGATTCTGCATCACCTAAACTGACTGCTATGGTAAAGAGCTCGAGACGATTAACAAAGTTGATCGCGTCTTGCTTATTGCCTTTAAGTTCGAATGCAATCACCCCTCCGGCGCGTTTCATTTGCTTACCGATAAAACCATGACCTTGATGATGACTTAGCCCTGGATAAAAAACTTGGCTAAATTTAGGATGCTTATCTAAATATTCAGCTAATACTTCAGCGTTGTCACAGTGGCGAGTTAATCGCACATCTAAGGTTTTTAAGCCGCGTAAAATGAGCCAAGCATCGTGTGGGGAGATCACGCCACCAAAGTCTTTGAGTATTTCATATTTGAGTCGGTGCATGTGCTCGGCGTTACCACACACAATACCTGCGATAACATCACCATGGCCATTTAAGTACTTGGTAGCACTGTGGATCACCATGTCGATACCCATGGCTAAAGGTTGTTGCAATAAGGGCGTCATAAAGGTGTTATCGACTATTGATACCAATTTATGGGCTTTAGCAACCTTGGCGATTGCAGCAAGATCAAATACTTGTAAATGTGGGTTCACTGGGGTTTCACAAAATATCACTTTGGTATTGGGCATAATAGCCGCTTCAATTGCTGCAATATCAGTAAAATCGACCAAGGTGCTGGTAATGCCTAAACGAGTCAGCTGAGTGGTCATTAACGCAAAGGTACAACCATAAACGGCTTTGGAAGCAATCAAGTGATCGCCTGCATGTAAATGGGTTAGTAGTGCACTTGATACAGCAGCCATACCTGATGCGGTTGCGGCCGCATCTTCTGCGCCTTCAAGCAACGCCATTTTGCGCTCGAGTTCTGCAGTGGTTGGATTACCTAAACGTGTATAAATATAGCCTGGTTCTTCGCCAGCAAAGCGAGCGCCGCCCTGCTCTACGTTATCAAATACAAATGTGGCTGTTTGGTAAAGTGGTGTAGTAAGTGAGCCAAAGGCTTCGCGTTGATGGCCGCCATGAATAGCTAAGGTTGCTAAATTCCATGTGTTGTTCTTGTTGTCTTGCATTGCTTCTCCCTGCGCCACCTTGTTATGAGTTGTTACCCTCTTTAGGATAACTTTTTTATGGTGGTCGGGATTCAAGATACAGTGGAATAAAATATAACCAAGCGATTGCTAAAAAATAACCAAAACCATTAATGTAAAAACAATTTTACAAACCATTTGGTGTGGTGTTTTTAGTAAGGGGATTTTCTATAGTGCAGATTATCATGGGCAATAATTAAAGACATTTTGCGCTAACAGCTTAAACCGCCAACGCAGATGATTAACAGGCAATTAGTGCGACAGTGATAACTTAAGCTTTTGCATGCCCTTCTCAATACTCACCAGCGGCTGATAGCCTAAATCTTGTTTTGCCGCGCTGATATCAAAGTAATGACTGGTTGATAATTGTCTTGCGACAAAGCGAGTCATGATAGGCTCTTGCTGTTTGTTAAGTAAGCCGTAGACTGTTTCAAGCAGCACACCAGCAGCATAAGCAACAGATGCAGGGACTCGCTTGGTCACTGGCGGTAAATCGACGCAAGCTAGGATCTGGTTAAGCATTGCAGCCATTGTAATTGGTTGGTCGTTGCTTAAAAAATAGGCTTTACCGGCACTGTTGGCGGCGCCAACAAGGTCAACTGCTGCCAGAATATGTGCATAAGCGGCATTATCGACATAAATCGTATCGACCAGTTTATCTTGGTGTCCTACCAACTTTAAGCGCCCAGCTTTAGCCCGTTCGATCACTCGCGGAACTAGATGAGGATCATTTGGCCCCCAAATTAAATGCGGCCTTAAGGCGGTCGTTTTTAACATGGGATGATTGGCTTTTAATACCATGGCCTCAGCGATGGCTTTCGACTCACCATAGTAATTAAGGTATTCACTGGCATAAGGTGCAGATTCATTAATGCCATTTTCATCCACACCGGCAAACGTTACACTTGGGGTGCTGGTATAAATTAACCTGTGAATATTAACCGCTTTGCATGCGTTGATGATATTGGCTGCACCATCGACATTGGGCGAGAAATAACTTTGTTTACTGCCCCACACGCCAGCTTTTGATGCCACATGAAAAACTAAATCGCAACCTTGCATTGCCTGTTTTACACTAGCAAAGTCGCTAATATCACCTTGACGCATATCAACCCCAAGTTTTATAAGCTTAGGGTAATGACTTCTGGCAAAACCGACAACCTCAATTCCCGCGGCTAATAAACGCTGACAAATGGCGAACCCAAGAAAGCCACCCGCACCGGTCACAAAAACTTTGCTGACCGATTGCGCTAACTGCTTCAATGCCGCTTGCTCCAAAGGATGTAAGTCTGCCAAATCCATCGTTATTCTTTCCATTGCTTTTGGGCCCATATGGCGAGTTTTTCTCTGAAGATTTTCGCATTATGACGTACGTCGACAGGGAAATCTGGATGAATTAAAAAGCGCCCAATGCCTTCAGTATGTGGATACTGCTGAGCCAATGCCATTAGCTCCTGATAAAGGATCTTAGAGGTTGAGCAAACAATGCCTTTGTGTAATTCGACGCACAAAACCGGAACCATATCACCATTAACATCAACGCCAACAATGGCGGAACGTTTAACTTGAGGATGAGTATTAAACACTCGCTCACAGGGCAGCGTATAAAAGCGTTTAAGTCGCTGCTTACCTCGCGTAGCATCAACTATGTGACCTTTACGTCCACACATCCACAATAGGCCGTGATCGTCGATATATCCTACGTCACCCATACGATGAATGACGCGATCGCCATCGTTAATTTTAGCTAAGTCTGTCGCATGTTGACGTTGATAATAGGCTTGACTGACCATGGGACCACTCACCACGATTTCACCTATTTGGTTGGCGCTAAGCTTATTAACCTTTGCCCATTCAGGCTGCGCTGCATCAGTAACCGCAATAATATCCACACTGACAGACTGTATTGGCTTACCGACACAAATGCCTTTACCTTGATCGGTTAATTCGCTAGTAGCAAACAATGCATGGCTGCCAATCATGCTGATAGGCAAAGATTCTGTCGCGCCGTAAGAATTCAGCACTTCAACCTGTGGGTTAAGCATTTGGCTAAAACGTTTAATCGAGCTAATTGTGGCTGGCGCACCAGCTGAAATAACCCGTTTAACACTGGTTAACTTATGCTGAGTTTGCTCGCCCGCTTGGCCTAAGCGTTCTAATAAGGCGGGATTAACGAACATGTTACTGCATTGATATTGATCGATTGCAGCAAACAAATTGGCAGGATTGGCGCTAATGGGTTTACTGGCATCCATGTCGGGCACAATAGACGCCATGCCCAGTGCTGGGCCAAATAATGAAAATAGCGGGAATGTGGCTAAGTCTCGCTCGCCAGGAGTAATACCGTAATCGTGTTTAAGGGCGCTAATTTGTGCTTCAAACATCCCATGACTATAAACCACGCCTTTGGGGGTTCCTGTGCTACCACTGGTAAATAAAATCGCCGCCATTTCATCGCGTTCAAGCAATGCTATCTTAAGCGGTTGCGCTTGATTACGGCCAATTTCAATTATGGTTTCTAGGCTAATCGCATTGGCTAACCAACGCTGTAAACCCGAGCCTCCGACATTAATAAGGTGTTTAACACTGCCCTTACCCCAACCGAGGATACGCCTTGCAATATGGGCTTTAGGTATGCCAATAAACACATCCGGGCGTGACTCTTCAAAACACTGTTTAAGGTTGTTAATGCCCATGCCAGGATCGACCAGAATAGGAATAATCCCCGCTTTGAATAAGGCGAAGGTAAGCGAAAAAAACTCAAGGCTGGGTGTCACCATTAACACGGCTTTCATGCCGCGCGTAATACCAAATTGCAATAAGCCTTTGGCAATCATATCGGATTGCTGATGCAGACTGATAAAATCAATTTCTTGATAATCAAATCGCCCTTGCTTGGCATGTTGCACAGCAACGGCAAGCTCTGTTGGCATGGTTTGCGCAGCGGTGTTTAGATGCTGGCAGATATTGGCATTAGCGACAACGGTGGTTTGAGTCATGTTTATTCATTCTGACTAATGTGGATGATTCATCTGAGCAGGCTTGCTGTGATAACACAGATAACCAAGCCAAACTTTTTAGACGCTTAAAATCACTAAAAGGCTCAAATGAGCCTTTTAGTCGGATTAGTTTTTTGCGATAAAATCTTTGATTAAGCCAATGACTTCGTCGCTGGCATCTTCAAGAATGTAATGACCGCAGTCAGCAAACTCGTGCACAGTGGCATGAGGCATTCGCTGTCGCCATTCTTGTAAAAAATGCTTATCAAATACAAAATCTTGTAAACCAAAGCAAATCAGTGTCGGGACATCAGCAAACTGACTTAAGCTTTCGCCAATACTGGTGACTAAATCATAATTACGATCGCCTGGCTTTAGGGGAATGTCTTGCACAAAGCGTAAGGTCGAAATACGATTTTTCCACGAATTAAAAGGCGCAACGTAGGCTTCTCGAACCTCTTTTGCCATTGGCTTTCGCTTAACGCCGACATAAGAAGCCGCTGACGAAAACGCATTCAAACCACGAACCAGCAAGGTGCCTAGCAAAGTTTCTCTACAAATCCATAGCGCCCATGGAAACGGCTTGGTTTTAGGCAAATGAAAGGCTGCAGTGTTTAAACACACGATACGCTTAATGCGATCGGGATGACGCGCCGCAAAGCCCATACCAATCATACCGCCCCAGTCATGCACCACTAGAGTAATGTTTTGTGTAACATCAAGACTGTCCAGCAAAGCTTCTAAATCGTCAATGCGGCTTTTTAAAGTGTAATCATATTGAGGATCATCAGGTTTGTCTGATAAACCACAGCCAATATGATCTGGCACAATACATTGATGGGAATCACTCAAGGCACTGACTAAATTTCTGTAGTAGTAACTCCAACTAGGATTACCGTGCACCATCACAACAGGCTCGCCTTGGCCTTCGTTGATATAGTGCAGTTTATTGCCATTACGATCTAAAAAATGACGTTTAAATGGCAGCAAGTTGTCTAGCATGATGCATCCTGTTAACTATTTTTATAATGAAATGCAAAAACGTCAGTGCAGCCATAGGCTTACCACTTAATTCCTAACATCATGCAGTTTAAGCCACTGCCTATTCCTAAAAAGCTGACTTGATCGCCAACACGTAAAAAGCCTTCATCATGAGCAATTGCCGCCGTCACAGGAAGTGAGACCGTGCCCATATTGCCCAATGTTTGATAGGTGGGATATTCTTTTTCGTGGGGTATATTTAATGCATTGAGCACTTGTCTGCGGTTGGAAGCCCCCACTTGATGACAAATCACTTTATCAACTTGTTCGACAACCCAATCACGCTGCTCTAAAAAATGCTCCCAAGTGTGCTTGGCAAGCTCGACACCTTCTTTCAATAAGGTGACAGCATCTGTACGCATAAACTCACGGTACAACAAGTGCCCAGCTTCTTGCAGGCCCCATTGACACAATTGGTGATGTTCTGGTGCAGACAAATGACTCGCCCCTAACAACTGGTGTTGGCGAGTGGTTTTAAGGTCCAAAGTGCCGTCGGTTAAAATTACCGCAACAGCGCCTGAGCCACCAGTTAATGTCGCCAGTGATTGAGCAAAATTTTGCATGGTCGGTTCAGCTAACATGTGGTCGATGGTCGCATCAACTATGTCTCGTGCAGATTCACACGACACCACCATACCGGCTTTGATTTGGCCTAACTCTATGCGGTTAGCAATATCTAAAATGCCCGACAACACACCTAAACACGCATTACTGATATCGTAGATTGCAGTGTCTTTAGACACCCCGAGTTCAGCAGCAATACGACAAGCGGTAGCGGGTTCATGTTGGTCACGACAGACACCGGTGTAAACCACCGCGCCTAAATCACTGACATTGATTCCGGTTTCATTCAAGGCCTTTCGTGCTGCAGCAATGGCACCATCTGATAAACGATGACCTTTAGGCCACCAGCGACGCTCGGTAATTCCGGTTAACGCGGCAAGTTGCCCCATTGGAATACGAAACTTTTGATACAGTGGCGCCAAGCGAGATTCTAAATCGCTACTCGACACTACTTGTGGTGCTAGCTCATAGGCCAGACTATTGATAAAGACGCGTGAATATTTCATTAAACCGTATAATTCGCTTCGCTCTAGCAAGCCCAAAAGCCACTAGAATAGTTGTTATTCGTTATTAACCCGCCATTTGAACAAGAATGGCCTAATTATTCAATCAAAAACAGTAAGCCAATACCGTCATTTGGATAATTATTTATGGTTAGATTTCATTGCTTGATTAACTAGTATGTTGATTTTCACAGTTTTAAGGTAAATAGACTAGTATAAACAATGGTTTAATTTACCGATTTGTGACAAATGCTGTTATTCGTCTGTTTTAATTGCTTGGATCAAGGCATTTCGTGGTGTCACACTGTTTGCACAAAATTCAGCCAAGGTAACTTGGTATCCCTGCTCCTGTAAAAAACAGACTCGGTCGAGCAATAGCCAGCGCTCCAATGCACGACGAAATAAATGAGCCACTAAATCGATTCGCTTTGTCAGGCGTTGACGCGCAATACCGCGGTGCAAATAATGGCTTAAATTAATCTCACTGGATAGTGATAAATGCTTTTGATTTGCTGCCCATTGGCAAAAATCGCTAAAACTACCGCTAAGCTGGCTTTTTTTAATCGTCGGCACCGGCAAATAAGCCTCTACACCTCGAATATCTCGCTGCAAGCTATCAAATCCTAAACGCCATGATACCTCTTGATTGCGTAATTGTTGTTTTTTACTGTTGGCAATAACGCTTTGTTGCAATGGTAGTTGTAAATCATGCTTTGACAGCTTCAGAGCGCTGCCTTTGGCTAAAGCCGATAACGGCTGATAATCTTCATGCTCAATCAAATGATAACAACAAGGTGAAATAGAAATCGCCCGAGTACCTGCTAAGGTTGCTAACTTGAGTAAACGTATGTGTAAGTCACCGCAGGCGTGCAATGCGATGGCATGTTGATCGATTAACAATAGCGGTTTATTTGAGTCTATTGGCGCAAACGCATCGGCACAAATAAAACGCTGCGGGATTTGCCATTGTTTGGCAAACATTTGCCCTTGGGCGCATAAACTCGCTTGCCACTCAAGACTGGTCACCTCAACCTGTTGCTGCTTGGCGACTAAACGGCCTAAATGGCCTTTACCAGCACACCATTCTAAAATGGGTAATCGAGGTAACAATGGTTGATACTTTGGATCAACTTGATGTGAAAACGCCGTAATTTGCTGCCATTTCCGCCCTTTAATATGAGCGCTAAAATGCACTAAATCGTCATTTTCAGGCTGATTATTTTGTTGCTCTTGACTGGGAAAATCGACCGTATTATCTGAATTAACAGATTGTGTAGTCGAAGTGATGACTAACCAGCTTAGTTGACTAATGAGTTCGTCAGCCTGTGGTAATAGACTTTGTTTAATATCGCTCATCAAACTGGGCAATAACGTCTCAACCAGCAACTGCTGATCCATATCGAGGCTATCTATCTCACCATCGTCAAGCTGCCACACTTTTTGAGCTAACTGCGGAAAGGTCTGTTGCCAAGGTAAGTGGTCACACTCAAAAGCAACCAGCTGCCATAAGGGTTTTAAAGCATCAAGAAGTGTATCGACCGCGTTAAAGGTAGAATGATAATCGATTACTGACATATGGCTGCTTATAGTTAACCTTAGCTGATTGAAATGATAGGATGCAGTCCATTGAATACCTAAACCGGAATTGTAAACTATGCACTCACCTTGTGTCGCCCGTTGTGGCTTAAATGCTGATGATTATTGTATGGGTTGTTTTCGTCACATCGATGAGATTGTCACTTGGTCACAAATGAATGATGAGCAACAACAGCTCATTTGGGACAGTTTAACGGCCAGAAAACAACAGTTTTTAGGTGAGAGCAATAATCAGACCTTGTCACGAGCCAAATGGTTGGAAGCTGAAAAACGGATTAAACGCTGATAGGTTATAACGAGTGGTTACGAGTGGTTACGAGTGGTTACGAGTGGTTACGAGCCTAGATACTAGGGCGGACTGCGTCCTGCTAGTGCACTTGGCCTTCTATAACAAGGGTAAAGCATCAGGCATAGCTCAGAAGTATTGCCATGATGGAACCTAGCCCCTAAGCTTCACCCTTTTGAATTTGATGTTATAGCATCTCGCCGCGAAGCGTCCTAGATCCTAGGCTGTTTCGCGCTTGTCATCGCCGGTTATCAATTTGTCATCGCTCTTAGCACTTTACCCGTCGCTGAACTACTTCTTCATCATGGCTTTTAAGTCAGCAAATGGGTTGAAGGTGGCAGCTTGTTGTTTAGCTTCTTTGGTACTGCCATAGCGAATTAATTCTTCAAAACGTGAGTGTTCGTTGTCGTGGCAGTACAAGCACAATAATTCCCAATTGCTGCCATCTGATGGGTTGTTATCGTGGTTATGATCGCGATGATGTACCGTGAGTTCAGATAAGTTTTTATGGGTGAATTCGCGAGTACAGCGACCACATACCCAAGGGTAAAGCTTAAGCGCTTGCTCACGATAGCCTTTCTCACGAGAGGCTTTATAGTCTCTGGCTTCAGCTAATACTTTATCTAATTTACTTTCGTTGGCTGACATTAATTTATCACTCATAAATAAAATGGCCTCAAGGATAAATCACTGTTATCACTTGGGGTAATTGTTTATAGCATCTTGTAGACCATTACGCTGCAATGGTCATATATGCAAAGTCAAAGCGATAACTAGAGATGACAAACGAACGAGCAGAACGGCAAATCCGTCCTAGTCTTTAGCCCTAAAACGCTTTATTTTTAGTACAGCGTTGGCAGCTATCGCTTTTATCAACTGTTATCGCTCCAAACAGATTTTAGCGGCTATGAAGCGTCTTTGCTATTCGATATTCCAGCGGTTAAATTAAAGCGCATTGCATCTTCAAAAGACCAATCAACACTGATTAAGTCTTCACGCTTTACTAAGCTTGTTACCCCAGCAATTTGATAACTCAATTGAAATAATACTGGCACCCAATCGCCTTCAGGCAAAGCATCAACTAAGGGCTGTGGCGCAAACTCACTCATGATAAAACCGACTACAAAGCTACCATTGGCTTGCTTTACTAACACGGTTTTTTGGGTTTTAGGTTGGCCGTCACGGTTCATTAAACTGGCAATATCCCGAATGCTGCCATAAACCGATTTAAACAATGGAAACTTCATCAGTTGATTTTCAATCCAGCCATAGACCCATACAATTGGGCTAACTGAAAATAATAATCCCGCAATAAAGACTAAGGCTGCAACCAAACAAAAACCTGCGCCGACAAAAACAGGTTCTATTCCAACAATATCAAGTAATAGCTTACCTAAACCATCAAGGGAGATGAACAATGACCAGAAAAGCCAGATCGATAGCACCATAGGTAATAAATTCGTTAAACCACGAGTAAGGGTATTTTTCATTGATCACACAAAAGAAGATAGAACAGGACAAAAATGTTACCACAGTTTGTTGATTAGTCACTTCAAAAATAGCAACTGACTCATTGGACTATTGCTGCGCTGTCAGACTGCCCAGATAAAAAAAGACATCATAAGCTCACAAATATTACCCTACAAGGGCACGATTACTGTTTCGAGTTAACAAGATTCAACCATTGGTGACGACCTAACTCTAGTACAACACCAACGGCCAAACCGGCTGCGGTGTTAATCAATAAACACGTCACCGCGGTTGATAAAATAACCAACATACAAAACGGCTTGCCATCAAATAAACGTTTAGACCATGCTAATTGTGTCCCTGCTATGGCAAGTAAACTGCCTAAAACGGCTAAAGGGATCAATGACAATGCACTGGCAATACCTTTACCCCAAAAGATGGCAATAACAATGCACGCACTACCAAAAATAGTCGGTGCTAGCCAGGTTCGTGCGCCAAAGTGATATTGCACCGCCAACCCACCAGCGCCATGACACATTGCCGTTGCACCAAAAGGCGATAACAGCAAGTTAGCCCAACCAGAGCTTTTAGCAAATTGTTGTGGTTCAAATCTTTCACTTTCTTGAGGAAATTTATCTTTTGCCATCGCAGAAATCGCAATCACTGCATTGGTCAATGTGAGCGCTAACTGAGGTAGCACCAATAAAACGGCAGCAGAACCCCACTCATCGATACTCGGCCAACTCAACGGCCAAACACTGGTATGGCTCAAGTTAACACTTGGCAGAGTCCCACTTGTTAACTGCCAAACAATGCCAAGAATAATCACTACCGGCATCACCAAATATTGCATTGGCATAAAACGACTGGCAAACAAAAAACTAAAAGCAAGTATGCCGACCCACCATGTTTCGCTCATCATGACGCCACCTAACCATATCAATTGGAGTCCTATTGCCAGCTGGATCCCAATACTGATCGCCGGCGATAACAACTTAGCCATCCATTGAATAATGCCGCTATAGGCTAAAAAAAGTAGAATTAGGCCCATTAACATGGCGGATGCTTGTAACATTCCAGGAGACATTCCTTCTGCAATGACTAACGCACTGATCACCTTCATAGGTTGTATCGGAATGGGGCGTCGATAATAAAATGCCGTAAATAAGGCAAAAAAACCGAAGCCTAAAAATATCCCTTGGGGGGAGAATTGATTAAGGGAAATTAAGCCTAAAACGAGAGGAAGAAAGGTACCTAAATCAGCAAATGCGCCACTGAACTCACCTGAAATCTTATTTACGTTATCGAAACGATTGATCTCACATCTCATATATCTTGCCGTAAGGAATGGATACTGAAATAAAGCAATTACAGTGCCATATTAAAAACGCGACACACCTCTAAATTAATATGCCTAAATATAAATTTAACAACGTCATTGCGACAATATGAACCATAGCATGATCCCAACAATGGTCATTATGTCCACATAATCGTTTGTTAAATCATTAGTATTTAGAAAAAACTACTTAAAAAAAAGATCAGCCGAATCAATGAAAAAGTAGATTTGGTCATCAATATATTGATGATATTGATGATACATTTCTCTTAATTGCATAAAAAAAGCCCCTATCGATGGGGGCTTTATTACAAGGTCGAAAAATGGCTTACTTAAGCACTCTAGATTTGAATATTACAATTTAGAGACTTAAAGCTCTTTTTCCATTTCTTCGTAAGAAATATGACGAACGTCTTTACCTTTTACATAATAGATCACGTATTCACAGATGTTCTTACAACGATCGCCAACACGCTCAACAGCGCGCGCAGCCCATAATACGTCTAATACACCAGGAATTGAGCGCGGATCTTCCATCATATGAGTCATTAATTGACGGATGATACCTTCATACTCTTTGTCTATTTTGGCATCTTCTTTATGTAATTCAAATGCTTGGTCAGCATCCATGCGAGCTAATGCATCTAAAGTTGAGTGCAGCATACGTGTGGCATGACGCCCCATGTTTTCAATACTCACCAATAAAGGTTGTTGGCTGTTAGCACGTTTTTCAACCGCGGCTTTAGCAATACGAACACACGCATCACCAATACGCTCAAGATCGGTAATGGTTTTTGAAATAGCCAAAATTAAGCGTAAGTCACTTGCTGCAGGCTGACGCTTGGCAATAATACGAGTGCATTCTTCGTCAATAGCCACTTCCATGCCATTCACTTTATGATCGCCTTCAATCACTTGTTGAGCCAGCTCTGAGTCAAGGCTTGCAAGAGCATCTAATGCTTGCTCAAGCTGACGTTCAACTAAACCGCCCATCGCCAATACGCGATTGCGAATATCATCAAGCTCAGCATTAAACTGGCCTGATATATGTTTACTTAAATTCATTTTATCCATGATACCCACCTAAATTTTGTATATTAATTAAAAGCGTTTTAGCCAGATTAACCGTAGCGACCGGTAATATAATCTTCTGTTTTACGCTTTTTAGGGGTCGTGAAAAGGGTGTTGGTATTAGCGTATTCAACCAGTTCACCCATGTACATAAATGCCGTTTGATCTGACACTCGCGCCGCTTGTTGCATATTATGCGTCACAATCACCACGGTATATTTTTGCTTTAATTCAGTGATTAATTCTTCAATGGTTAAGGTTGAGATTGGATCCAGTGCCGACGTTGGCTCATCGAGTAATAATACTTCTGGCTCAATGGCAATGGCACGAGCAATCACCAAACGTTGTTGCTGACCACCTGATAATCCAAATGCATTGTCGTGTAGGCGGTCTTTCACTTCATCCCAAATGGCTGCGCCACGCAGTGAACGTTCAGCCGCTTCATCTAAATCACGACGGTTGCTTAGCCCTTGCAAACGTAAACCATAAACCACGTTTTCATAAATTGATTTAGGAAACGGGTTAGGACGCTGAAACACCATACCTACGTTACGACGTAATGCTGCTACATCAACTTTCTTGTCATAAATATTTTGTCCATGAAGCAAGATTTCACCATCAATTTTACAAATATCAACTAAGTCATTCATGCGATTAATACAACGTAACAGCGTTGATTTACCGCAACCACTTGGGCCGATAAAAGCAGTAACTTGTTTTTTAGGGATCTTCATCGACACATCAAATAACGCTTGTTTATTCCCGTAACGTAAATCTAAGTTACGTATCTCAAGCGCGGTATCCTGTGCCGGTAAGTTAACTAAATCAACGGCTTCTTTTTTCATTGTTGAACTATCAATAGAAATCATTTTATCTTTCCTTCAGGATATCGCTAATTAGTGTTCTAGCGAACGGAATTTTTCACGTAAATGGTTGCGCACGCTGATAGCGGTTAAATTAAGGGCAACAATTACAGATACTAATAAGAACGAAGTTGCATACACCAATGGACGAGCAGCTTCTACGTTAGGGCTTTGGAAGCCGACATCGTAAATATGGAAACCTAAGTGCATAAACTTACGTTCTAAATGCACAAACGGGAAATTCATATCAATCGGTAATGTTGGCGCGAGCTTAACCACACCAACCAACATTAACGGTGCCACTTCACCTGCTGCGCGGGCTACTGCCAAAATCAAACCGGTCATAATCGCTGGGCTTGCCATTGGTATGACAATACGCCATAAAGTCTCGGCTTTGGTTGCACCTAAGGCCAAACTACCTTGACGTACTGCACTCGGAATACGGCTTAAGCCTTCTTCCGTCGATACAATCACCACTGGTAACGTTAAAATAGCTAAGGTTAGTGCAGACCACAGTACCCCAGGTGAGCCAAATGTTGGGGATGGCAAGGCTTCGGGGAAGAACAATTGGTCAATTGAGCCGCCCATCATGTAAACGAAGAAGCCTAAACCAAATACACCATACACAATTGAAGGCACACCGGCTAAGTTAATCACCGCAATACGGATCAGCTTGGTAATCGGACCTTTCTTAGCGTATTCATGTAAGTAAATGGCTGCAATAACACCAAATGGGGTCACAATCACCGCCATCAACATCACCATAAATACCGTACCGAATATCGCTGGGAACACCCCGCCTTCAGTATTTGCTTCACGTGGGTCATCACTGACAAAGCGACCTATGCCAACAAACCAGTGAGTTATCTTTTGCAGCAAACTCATATGATTGACATAGCTTACGTCTAAAATAGAGTCTAGAGGCAAGGTAACCTCAACGCCGCGCATGTCTTTAATAATTACAGAGTCACGGGCAGCTTTGTCACGCAGAGCAAATAAGTCTTTTTCAAGCACTAAGTAGTCTTGCTGCAGTTGATCAAGTTGCGCCTTAATATCAGCCTTACGTGCCTCAGTTAATTCACCATCCAGCTCATATCCACGTTCTTTTAAACGTAAACGCTCCATTTGGTAATTAATCGAACCAATATCGCTTTTTTGCAACTCCAAGGCTTGATCAGAAATCGCTACAGCGCGATCTATGTGGTCAAACAAAGAAGCTTCTATATCTGATTCACTGTTTAACGCTAAGCGTTTACCGTCTTCGATAACCGCAACAGGATAACCGTAAAAGTTACCATTTTGCGTACGCTCAAGCTTAGCGACATCAGCGGGAATTGAACGGCTGACGATATCTGTTGCAAGGATCCAACGAAAATCTAAGCCAACAAACTCACGGTTACCGGTTTTAACCAAATAACGCATCACAAACTCACCAGGATGCTTAGTAAACTTATGCCCTGCTGAAATTAAGCGCTCTGTTGGCACTTCTTCACGGTCATAAATTTCACCAATAAGGGTACTTTTAACCCCATTATTGTCTTCAAGCTGCCATTGATAAACATCAGCGGGCCAAAAGTAACTTAGACCACGCCAAGCGATTAACAGTAATAAGCCTAATACGGCAATCAAACTGATACTAACGGCACCACCGGTCATCCAAATCCACGGTGAACCTGATTTAAACCACTTACCCATTGCACAAACCTCTCAAGGCGATTGGCGAAATAATCATTAATTGAGTCATCATCTTTCCTTACAGTGAGCTATAACGTTCGCGTAAACGTTGGCGAACCACTTCAGCAATAGTGTTAAAGAAGAAGGTGAACACAAACAATACAAAGGCGGCTAAGAACAACACACGATAATGCGAGCTACCAATGGCAGATTCTGGCATTTCCACCGCAATGTTTGCCGCTAAGGTACGCATACCTTCGAAAACGCTCCACTCCATGATGGCAGTGTTACCGGTTGCCATTAACACAATCATAGTCTCCCCTACCGCGCGGCCTAAGCCCATCATGATGGCCGAGAAAATCCCCGGACTGGCAGTGAGTAACACCACTCGAGTTAAGGTTTGCCAGTTTGTCGCACCTAATGCCAAGCTGCCGTTTGATAGATGACGAGGCACAGAGAAAATCGCATCTTCAGCGATTGAGAATATGGTTGGAATAACCGCAAATCCCATGGCGATACCCACAACCAGCGCATTTCGTTGGTCAAAGGTGATGCCTAAATCGTTGGTAATAAACTGACGCGTGTTGCCGTCAAAAAATGCCACTTCAATTATTGGGCTTATCTCAAATGCAAACCAACCAACAAATATAATCACTGGTAATAGCATCAGTTCTTGGTAGGTTTCAGGTAAACGTTGCTTCCATTTTTCTGGTAATTTACTCCACGCAAATGCGGTAGTAAGAATGGATGTGGGTAATAATATCAACAACACCACAATACCGGGCAAGTGTTCCTCAATCAGTGGCGCTAACCACAAACCGGCTAAGAACCCCAAAATAACCGTCGGTAATGCTTCCATAATTTCAATCGTTGGCTTAACCACGTTGCGCACTTTAGGCGTCATAAAGTAAGCGGTATAAATTGCACCGGCAATCGCCAGTGGCGATGCAAATAACATGGCGTAAAATGCCGCTTTCATGGTGCCAAATGCCAAGGGCATTAAACTCAATTTAGCTTCAAAGTCGTCAGTACCAGACGTTGATTGCCATACGTATTTAGGTTCAGGGTAGCCTTCGTACCATACTTTATCCCACAACGCGCTCCAGGATATTTCTGGATGGCTATTCTCTACAGAGAAAAGGTTAAGTTTGTTATCAGCTTCAATCACTAATCCATTTGAACGCGGACTAAATGCCATTTGGCCTGGGTTGGTTAACTGAAATTTCTCATCAAATAGTTCACGTTGACTCGTGGTATAAAGCAGAGTTAATTCACCTTCTTTACTTAATACAGCAAAGCTTTTACGGTAAAACTCAGTCGCCATAACACTTACAGGTGCTATATCGTCAAACTCACGAATTTGTTGGTATAAACGACCTTTATCGCTATTAACTTGGAAATACTGACTCACAATACCACTGTCATAACTGACCAGAATCGAGCTAGCACCGGCAAGCAAATTGACTTGTCTCACTTGAGCTCCGACTTTTTGAACATCGATAACTTGAAGTAATTCAATCGAGTCTGCGTCACGAGTGTTGTAGACAAACAGTTTATTGGTCGCGCCTAAAATAAGCTGACGATGATCGGGTGTCATTATTGCCGAAATAACATGGTTAGGTGCATCTTCAATAAACACTTCAACAGATGACCATTCAACCTCTTCAGTCATCATGTTTTCTTCGCCTTCTTGGCGATTTAACTTCCAAGCACCATTAGCATCTTGGTAAGCAAAACTCATGCGGCTGTCGCTGAAATCAAACACCAGATTATAAACAGCGCCCTCATTATTAATCGTTAATGGCTCTTCACCAATCGGATAACGTAATGATGGCGTAATAACGCGTTTGTTGTCTGGGTAGGTTAAGCCAAACTCGATCCCGATAACGATCACTTGGCCGTTACTCAAACCTAACGCGAAACGTTGCTCGCTTGGGCTCGATTTAGCACTACTAGTGACCGTGGTACCTTCAGGAATTTTAGCCTTAAAAGACGAGATTAATTCACCGCTAATGGCTGAATAAAAATCGACATTACCCATTTCGGTTACCCGATAAAGGACTTCGTTTTGTTCATCGCTACCAACCATTAAGGTTTTAGCGTCAGTATTTTGGTAACTCACACTCGTAACAGGTTCTATATGTGCCCCATCAAAAATGGGCTTGATGACATACAGCAAATAGAAAAATATTAATAACAGGGTGACAAATACCAACGTGCCACCAACGGTTACCCCAATCTCTGCTGCCTTATCCTTAAATGCTCTGCGGGTTGCATGTCTATCAACAAGTAGACTTTTTTCAGCAGAACCAGGTTTATTGACCTGACTTTCCATTAAGAACCTCTAATAATTAATCGATGCCATAATTAGCGCTTTGAATGTGCAGTTTACTATGCTAACAATAAATATTTATGACCAAATACATTAACTTTCGCCACTTATTTAAGTTTCTAAATCACTTACCTTAGTCTCTACATAACTCATATTAGTTTCTAATTAAGTGTTAGTAAGACAATAGTAAAACTGATGTAAGACAGCAAAAAAACCATAACACAATCTTAAGTGGCTGCGATTATATGACGTAAAGATGACAGTTGTGTTACAGACTTTGTTTATAGGAGAAATATCCAATGATGCGTTATCTTATTACTCTTCAAGCACCAGACCGAAAAGGCTTGGTAGAACAAATCGCCAATGTCGTTAGTCGACATAATGGCAACTGGTTAGACTCAGAAATGCGTCATATCGACGGTATTTTTGCAGCCATATTACAATTAGAAGTCCCAGCACTAAAATGGGATGAGTTAATTGATGCCTTAGAATGTATTGACGGCTTAACGCTAACGTTTGCTAAAACCACCTTAGCCGCTAAACCGATTAAGCATTTATATTACAACTTAGTTGCCTACGATCGCCCCGGAATTGTGCTGCATATCTCAAATAAAATGAATGCGCTAGGCATTAATATTGAACAATTTAGCAGCCAGTATGAAACGGCGAGTCACACTGGTATCGCGCTATTTAAGGCGACCATGACATTAGGCTTAACCGATCCAAACCAAGAAGAACAAATTACTGCATCGCTTTATGAAATGGGTGATGACGTGGTGCTTGATAAGCTGAGTAAATCAGCTTAAATGAACAGCAGATCGGCATACAAGCTCAATTAAGCCTAAAATCCGTTTTCATCATCTGTTAAACTGCCACGAAATAATGATGATAAAAATGGATTAACCATGTTTGGAACGCTATCAAAATTGAAAACCCACCTTAATGATAACCATGAGGTGGAGTATCATTTACCGGTAGGTGACGAGCGTTTAGCGCTTAACCCGCTTATTGGTAAGTCATTGACCATGACTCACACAGGTAATATTTTTTGCAGCAACTGCGGTAAAAAGACCAAGAAAAGTTATTCTCAGGGTCATTGTTATGTTTGCATGTCAAAGCTAGCCAGTTGTGACCTGTGTATTATGAAACCTGAAACATGTCATTTTGATCAAGGCACTTGCCGCGAACCAGAATGGGGCATATCAAATTGCTTTGTGCCCCACTACGTGTATTTATCGAATACTTCAGGTATTAAGGTCGGCATTACTCGCCATACTCAAATCCCAACCCGTTGGATAGACCAAGGGGCGACTCAGGGCTTACCGATTTTTAAAGTGTCGACGCGTAAAATGTCGGGCTTAATCGAAATAGAATTAGCCAAATTCATTAACGACAAAACCCATTGGCAAGCGATGTTGAAAGGTCATAATGATGATATTGATCTTGTCGAACAAGCCGCGCAACTGATTCCTCTGATTGAAGATAGACTGCACGCTTTAGCGGCCGAATATCAAGACATTGTGATTGAACGCCTTGATGCCAACATTCAAGCCATTAGCTATCCTATAACGCAATTTCCGGTGAAAGTTAAATCACACAATTTTGATAAAATTGCTGAAGTCAGCGGTATTTTGCAAGGCATTAAAGGCCAATATCTTATTTTTGATACCGGGGTGATCAATATTCGTAAGTTTTCATCTTACGAAGTAGACGTCAGTTATTAATTAACCTAACGATTTCTTTTAAAAACTTACTAGCAATGCCTGTATTTTTAAGTCACGAGATCTGAGATTCACTCAGGTTTCGTGACGTAAAAATAGCCTATGATAATTACACTTGCTAACCAATAATTTATTTAAATAATATCAAAGTGTTAATCGCTACAATGATAATTTATTAAGATTAAAACGATAAATTTAACTCACTGCTAAAAAAATCATTATGGTGAATGACTAAATTCACCTAGAATTCTGCTTCTATAACACTTAAGCCGAGAAACCTGTTCATGGAGTTAGTATTCGCCATTGCTTTATTTGCTTTTTCTGCCGGTATTACTCCAGGCCCTAACAACATTATGTTGATGACCTCTGGGGTTAATTTTGGCATTAAACGCAGCATTCCTCACTTAATGGGCATTAGCTTGGGCTTTCCGACCATGATACTGGCGGTTGGACTTGGCTTAAGCGCGATATTTCAAGCGTATCCTTTCATCCATATTGTGATTAAAGTGATTGGTATCAGCTACCTACTTTATCTTTCATGGCTTATCGCTAATAGCAGCAGTAAAATGGAAGGTAAGCAGGTAAGCAAGCCATTTAGCTTTTTACAAGCCGCAGCATTTCAATGGGTCAATCCAAAAGGCTGGATCATGGCAGTGGGAGCTATTGCGACGTTTACTTCAGTGCAACAAGAACTGAATAGCCAGGTGATAACGATTGCGAGTGTATTTTTATGTGTGGCGTTCCCGTGCGCGATTGTGTGGCTGGGATTTGGCGTGGCACTAAAACGCCTGCTGAAAAATGAACGCCAACAGCGTATTTTTAATATCTCTATGGCTCTATTATTAGTGGCATCGATTATCCCAATGATGTTACCACCCGCAACACATTAATTTATTGAATAAGCTTAAAGGTTACATAATGGAACAACATGAATGTCTTGCTCATACCGAAAACTGGGTAAAAGATGTCATTATGAAATACAACATTTGCCCATTTGCGCGTCGAGAAGTTGAACGCGCTAGCATTCGTTATGTAGCCATTGAAGCAACAAAAATAAAGGCCGTACTAAAAGCATTAATTGACGAGTGCCAACACTTAGATACTCATCCTGATACTGAAACGACACTATTTATTTTACCGCGGGGCTTTGAAGGTTTTTACCCTTACTTAGATTTGGTCGATTTTGCTACTGATGAATTAATGGCGCAAGGCTATGAAGGGGTTTATCAATTAGCGACATTTCATCCAGACTATTGCTTTGAAGGCGAACCTCAAGACAGTGCCGCGAATTTTACTAATCGTGCACCTTATCCTTGCCTGCATATTATCCGTGAAGCCAGTATGGAAATTGCGTTAGCAAACTACACCGACCCCGAATCAATACCTGAGCGAAATATTGCGTTTGCTGAACGCAAAGGCAGTGAGTTTTTTATCCAATTATTGCAGCATTGCACTAAATGAGTTGAGAAAGATAACCAGTGATAAATAGCCATTAAGCACTTAGCACTTAGCACTTAGCACTTAAATTAAAATTAAATTTTTATCGTCTCTGGCAGTAAAAACCAGCTAATAGCTAAACTGATTATTATCGTGTTGGTTAGCGCTCGCCTATGATTACCTACTCCTGTTTTAAGGCTGACTTCAATGACAGCTATTTCACCTGCCCCAAGCTGATTTAGCCTCGTTCGCCACTAACTAGTAGTCAGCAATAGTAAACCGATACACTATTGCTGCAATGCTAAGCAAAAATCACTAATCAGTTCAGGCCAATCATCAACATCATCCATGGAGTTAGCGATATGCAGTTTGGCATTGGGTAACGCCTTTTCAAGTTCAATAGCTGTTTCAATGGGATGAGCATCATCATCTTGCCAAGCAAGAATTAGCGTTGGCACCCTAATGCTGGCAAGTTGCTGCTTACTTGGGAGGTCATTTTGAGCGGCCGCGGTAAATAACTGACTTAATGTCTGGCGTTTCATCGACTTTAGTCCATCTAACATCCCCAAAACACTGTGCTTGTGGGCATCGATTAACCAGCGAGGTAACATCTTGTCTAAATGCTTGGCATTCATTTGGGCTAAGCCTTTACCGCCAAGTATGCGTGCGGCTTTGGCTATTTTATAATAATAATTAACTTGATTGGCTCTAGCCTGCCACGCGATAGGCGGGGTCATTAAAATGAGTCCTTGAATGCTTTCGGGATTGGCCAATGCAGCATACAAGCTGGTTGCACTGCCCATGGATTGACCACCTAAAATCATTGGTGTCGGTGCTTGATAATGCGCCGCGACCCTCAACATGTCTTTCGCAAGAGACGGCCAAAGGTAATCGTCAACAGACTCACCCGCAGTAGATAGTCCATGACCGATTGCATCATAACGAATAAGTTGTAACTTTTTAGGAAACCGATGCCAAGCATACACGCCAATAGCATCTTCGCTTTGCATGCAGCCACACAGACCGTGGGCCCAAACCAAGGCTTGCCCCTTACCGCTAATGGAACAATTAAACTGATTGATATTAAATTGCTCTGTCATGGCCTGTGGTTCTCCTATCTGTCTATCCTTTTACAATTTCAATCAATCTATTAATAAATAATATGATTGCATCTGTCGTATCAAACCTAAATGCTAAACCGTAATGAATTTCACTTAAGCCTTTGTTACGGCGTGTTGGAAAACGAGTCATTTGAGCATTGTGGTAATAATCGTATTTGGCATGGACGCCATCAATAGTGGCCAGTTCAGTAGAAAAAACCTCAAATGCCGGACGAATGATCAGTAATGGGGTTTTACCTTCAACATGTAAATAAACCGGCTCTTTTAACTCAGGAAGCATGTATTCGGTGACATTCTTAATATTAAAATTAGTACGACATTTGAGTTCATTCAAGGTTGATGCAACTTGTTCAAGGGTGATGCTCATAAAGTGGATGCCTGTGCTGGGTAATGTCATTGATTTATATCACTAGAGTATATGGCTTAGCTGAATAAATAAAAACAAAAAGCCCCGAACAAATGTTCAGGGCTAATGGTGTTAGTGCGATATTAGTAACGATAAAGCAGAATTATGCGTCAATACCTTTACTCGCCAAAAACTCGTCGTATGTGCCTTTGAAATCGTTAATCCCTGTCGGAGTCACTTCAAGAATACGAGTGGCTAACGATGATACGAATGCACGGTCATGAGATACGAACATTAATGTACCTTCGTACTTTTCAAGCGCGTTGTTTAATGACTCAATCGATTCCATATCCATGTGGTTGGTTGGCTCATCGAGTAATAAGATGTTCGGCTTTTGCATGATAAGTTTACCGAAATACATACGGCCTTTCTCACCACCAGATAGCACTTTGACTGACTTTTTAATGTCATCGGCACCAAACAACATACGGCCTAGAATACCGCGTACCGATTGGTCATCGTCATTTTCTTTGCGCCATTGACTCATCCATTCGAACAAGGTCATATCATTGGCAAAATCAGCTTCATGATCCTGGGCGTAGTAACCAATATTGGCATTTTCAGACCAATTAATGGTGCCTTCATCTTGTGGGATGTCGTGTACCAAAGTACGTAACAAAGTCGTTTTACCGACACCGTTTTGGCCCAAAATAGCAATTCGCTCGCCCACTTCAACCATAAGGTCGAATTTACTAAATAACGGGGTATCGTAACCTTTGGCTAAATTTTCAACAACTAAGGCATTACGGAACAATTTCTTTTCTTGTTCAAAACGAATAAACGGGTTCACACGGCTTGATGCTTTAATATCATCTAGCTTAATTTTATCAATTTGCTTGGCGCGTGATGTCGCTTGCTTAGCTTTAGATGCGTTAGCCGAGAAGCGCGCAACGAAGGTTTGTAACTCTGCAATTTGTGCTTTCTTCTTCGCGTTGTCACTCATTAAACGTTCACGAGATTGCTGTGCAGCCATCATGTATTCGTCGTAGTTACCAGGGAACACACGTAATTCGCCGTAATCTAAGTCAGCCATATGAGTACAGACTGAGTTTAAGAAATAACGGTCATGCGAAATAATGATCATGGTGCTGTTACGTTGGTTCAACATATCTTGTAACCAGCGAATAGTATCGATGTCCAAGTTGTTGGTTGGTTCGTCAAGTAACAGTAAATCTGGGTCAGAGAATAATGCTTGTGCCAAAAGCACACGCAATTTAAAACCTGGAGCGATTTCGCTCATTAAGCCAAAGTGTTGTTCGGTACCAATACCGACACCTAAAAGTAAGTCACCGGCACGAGATTCAGAGGTATAACCATCCATCTCGGCAAATTCCATCTCAAGTTCAGATACTTTAATACCGTCTTCTTCGCTCATTTCAGGTAAAGAATAAATACGGTCGCGCTCTTGCTTTACTTTCCACAACTCACGGTGGCCCATGATCACAGTGTCTACGACAGAAAAGGCTTCGTATGCAAACTGGTCTTGGTTTAATTTACCCATACGTTCGTTAACATCTATTGAGACGTTACCACTTGATGGTTCTAAATCACCGGCAAGGATTTTCATAAAGGTGGATTTACCACAACCATTCGCGCCAATTAAACCGTAGCGATTTCCGCCACCAAATTTGACTGAGAGGTTTTCAAACAGTGGCTTAGCGCCAAACTGCATTGTGATGTTAGCTGTTGTAATCAAAATGAAATTCCAAATCGTGTTGTGTGTTGAAGCCGATATCAAATTATAGTGTATTCGCTCAAGTTGACATCTATATGACTCAAGCAAGCAAAAATGATATTGAAACTAGAATACGGCAAAACCGAGGTAAATACGAAGCGCGATAGTGTAAGGATTTTTGGCCTATTTATCAACCTAGCAATCAACAATAGCGCAGACAAATACTGGCCACTTTTGAGATGCCAGCAAGTATATGCCAACCATAATACATATATCAGGGACGATAAATACACCAAGGTGGCTTAACACCGAAAACATCAATATGTTTTCGGCATCAATGATAACCGTGTGAAGTATTTAGTAAAAATATTGCCTCAGCTTAGGCGCTTGCTGGATCTGTTACATGGTCTGGATGAATTTCTGCTTGGATAAAGCAGTTTTGTAGCACTTTTTTCGATGGGTACATACTTGCTGTGCTATCAATTATCTGCGCATCAAAATCGATAACAATAGGAATAAAAAGGCTCGCTTTGGTAATTTTACGCTGTCTTAATTTTTTCAATGCGCTGATATCAGCATTCGAAGGCGAATGGTCAAAAGTAAAATACAAATAATGAATCGTATTTTGAGACTTCATTCCGAGCACTTTCTTTAACTCTACTAAGCGAGTCACTAATTGCTCATTCTGTGCTTGAACCTGCGCAATTGAGACTTTACTCATATCAAATACGGATATTGAAATAACACTATTGATATACTTTTGCGCCGCAATAAACTCAAGCCCTTCAAACTTAGCTGAACCGTCTGTCTCGAGTGTTGATGGCGCTAACTCTACAAAGCCGTTGCTATTGATTAAAATGTCTTTTAAACGCTCACGGGCTGTGGGCAATGTACTAAAATACGCCTCTTTCTTGCGAATATTGTGTCTCATGTAACCCGCTAGGGCACCACAAAGCACTAAAAAGACGATTTTGCCACCAATACGATGCCAAAAATCTAGGTATGGCGCATCCGGTAAAGTAACCCCGGCTTCCAAGGTTAGCGCTTCAACCTCTAGCGGCATCAGATCAATGTATAAATCATCTTCTGGCAGCATGCCAGCAAAACGGCCATCGTAATTCCACAGTGGAATAAATAATACTTCAACCGATTTATAGATATAGCCAATATCGACGTTATCGCCCTCTGGTGTTTGAAATCGTTCGTCATCGGGAAGTTCCACTAGGGTAATAATGTTTTCCCCACCAAAAGAAATTAATCCCGCTTTGGCATGCGAAATATTAGCGGTTATAAGCAAGCAGAATAGCAATAGTAAGAAAATATTTTTCATTTTAATCCTTTATGAATAAAAAATAGCTGATTAGTGATCAGACCAAGCAGTGAACAGCGGAACCACAAATTGTAATCGCAATGAGTCTTTTAGATTCCCTTCATACAAATACTCATCGCTATTATACTAAAAAATGCTCAGACAACAACGCCATAGCGCTTATAGTTGCGCGACTAGCCTAGGAGCATTTTTATCGTTTTAAATACTCAATAATGTAGTCTAATCCACCAGTGATAGCGGCGACTTGGGCATCGTTACATTCTTGCGCTGTGACCAGAGGGCTATCAGGATAAACTTCAGTCGTGGTGTTAAAGTGATTGTCAGTGATACCGGCGCATAAACTGAGTTTTTTTACCGGGTAGTTAATCACCCCAAATTGCTCAATCGGCACTTCAATTAGTTGCCCATTATCGTCTGGTGCAATATGGGTCACTTTGGCAACGGAATCAATTATCGCTTTTTGAAATGCGGGAGTTGGATTATCACTGTCACCCACCAAATAAAAACCGTCAGGAATAATGCCTTTAGCATAATCAACGCCATCGCGAGCAGACAATACTGGTCTAAACTCTATCTCGTCAGTATCGGTCGTTTCATGTAAATCAATATGTGCATAAACCTCACCCAGTGTGGCCACAAATGCCATTAATGCCGCTGATTCTTCCGCTGGACTGTTAGGGTAAAAAGAGCGATTAGGATCGATGGCTTTTGGGTTCCAACGATTAATAGTTTCATAACCCCACGGGCTGATACATGGCGCAACCACCACATTAAAATACTGAGCGTAATCTTGCGCTTTAGTGGCTAAAAATTGAATGGCACCTTGTACACCACTGGTTTCATATCCATGTACGCCGCCGGTGATCAAAATGGTTTTTTTAGTACTGTCCCACTTGAGTGGTTTAAACCCAAATAAAGGATACTTGTCGACGTCATAAGATAACGCGCCATACTGTATTTGCTCAAATTGAGCCGCAAGCGGGGTTAACTTACTGACCACTTCATCTTGATATGACCGCTTGATAGTCACTTGTGCTAACCATTGGGCTTTGTGATCATCGGTCCATTTTTGTCCAGGAATGCCAATTGGATACGCTGTTGAATTGCTCATATAACCTCGTTAATCGTTTGTTTTATTGAGTTAATCTATTACGTTAGTTTATTTATTGTGATGGATTTAGGTTTAGCTAAAATAACTAAGCCTATGCCTAAAAAAATGATACTGGCCGAAATACTAAGATGAATACTGATCACTTCATCTAAAAATAGTACCCCGCCAAAGGCGGCGATGACAGGAACGGTCAGTTGTAGTACTGCGGCATGTGTTGCTGTTAACCCACGTAAAGCTTGATACCATAATGCGTAACCGACGCCAGATGCCAGCCCACCTGACAATACGGCCAATAAAATGCCTGCGGGCGACAAGATAAGGTGATTCATGGGTTCAACAACGCTAAACAATGGCAGTAACCAGACTACACCTATCATTGCCGCAACTAACGGCAAGGTGCGAATAAAATTATATCCGGTATCAAACAGTGGTTTGCGAGACTGTTTACCCAATAACGTGTAGCCACCCCAAGCACAGCCACTGAGGGCCATTAATATTAGGCCTATGATTGAAGGAGCGCTGACGCCCGGTAAAACTAAATATCCAAAACCTGCAAATGCCAATGAGGCGCCAATAACCTCGAGTAAGGTTAACCGCTGGCCTTGAATATAACTCATCAGCATCATACTCATTTGTACTGCAGCAAATAAAATTAATGCGCCAGTTGCGGTATCAAGAAGCACGTAAGCGTATGAAAATGTGACCGCATAAATGAACAGTAATCCCGCAGCGAGAAAGCTGCCGTGACTCGCTGATGTTGCTGCCTTGGTTTTATTGGCAGCACTTTTATTAACGTCACTTTTATTAACGTCACTTGTATTGGTGTGGAGGCGACGGGTTCGCAATAACATTAATAGCCACAACACCAACGCCCCTGCAGTTAAACGAATAGCGGTAAAACTGCTTGGATCAATTAATGGCGTGGTTTGCTGAACTGATAATGCCATGCGGCACAATACCGAATTAGCCGCAAATGCGACCAGAGCCACTAGGGTATACAAGGCTACAGAAAGCGTCGATAAATATGCTAATAGAACAGACATAGACAGGCGACTATGCTTTTTTCTTAAAGGTAAACTTTTGCACAAACCACTGTATTACCCCGACTTGTTGAACGTGAGTTAAGCCAAAATAAACACAGATCCACGGAGAGATAAGTAAAAACCAAGGTAACGCAGCTGTCGAGCGACCTGAGAATTGTAAATATAAAAAGCCGCCGTAAATAATAATGACGCCGAAGATCCCCACTATTAACATGATTTTTTTAAGCAGGTATTCTAATTTGGCCACGTAATTAATCCTTAAAAAGTAAAAAAGTCACGCCGAGATAATACACATGGTATTCACTCGGCGTGACGGCATCATAACAAACTGATTAAGCGAAATACTACCGGCTTATAAACGAATACCGCCATCAATTTCAAATACTCGGCCGTTGACGTAATCATTTTCAATGATAAAACGCACTGTAGAGGCAATTTCTTCCGGTTGGCCTAAACGACCGACGGGTACCATTTGCTCAAGGCGTTCTAATGCTTCAGGCTTCATTGCTGCGGTCATTTCAGTGGCAATAACACCAGGCGCAACCGCGGCGCTGCGAATATTGTAGCGCGCTAACTCTTTGGCCCAGCCGACAGACATAGCTGCAACGCCAGCTTTAGAGGCCGAGTAATTAGACTGCCCCATGTTACCGGATTTAGCTAAGCTAGAAATATTAATGATAACCCCAGCTTGACCAGTCTCAATCATGGCTGCAGCGGCTTCACGACCACACAAAAAAGTACCTGTTAAATTGACGTTAATGACGGACTGAAATTGTTGATATGACATGCGATCAACGACTTTGCCGTCTTTCGCTTTAACCATTAAGCCGTCACGTAAAATACCTGCATTGTTGATTAACACATTCACTTGGCCAAAATCTTCAACAATAAATTTAAACCCAGAAACGACGTCTTCTTCATCAGTAATGTCTAAGGCGTAACCTTGCACTTCAGTGATTGAACCTAAATCAGCACAAGCCTGTTCAAGTTTGCTTTGGTCGACATCGATAAGTGCCAATTTAGCCCCTTGTGCAGCCAAATTTTGCGCCATTGCCAGACCTAATCCACCTGCTCCGCCAGTAATGACGACAACCTTATCTTTTAATTCCATCAACTGAATCCTTTATTTTTTCTTTGAAAACTGTTCAAAAATACTTGAAAAATCGCGACGGCCATTGCCTTGACGAGCATGATTAACATATAAACTGCGAGCCAAAGATCCCATCGGTGTGCTTGAGTTAGACGCGACTGCCGCTTCTTGCGACAAGCCTAAATCTTTTACCATCAAATCGACCATAAAGCCGCCTTGATAATCTTTCGACGACGGTACATTTTCCATCACATCTGGGCATGGATTATACTTTTCGAGAGTCCAGTTACCGCCACTGCTGACTTTCATGATATCAGATAGCACTTTAGGATCTAAACCATTATCCAAACCTAATTGTAATGACTCGCTAGTACCGACCATCAACACAGATAACAGCATGTTGTTACAAATCTTGGCAATTTGCCCAGCACCCACAGCACCAGCGTGAAAAATATTGCCGCCCATAACGGTCAGTACGGTTTGCGCTTGTTGATACGCTGAGTCACTACCACCACAAATAAAGGTCAAACTGCCGGCGGCTGCGCCTGCTGTGCCGCCAGAAACGGGCGCATCAATAAACTCTATGCCTTTTTCGCAAGCTTTAGCTCCCACTAGACGGGCACTATCAGCATCTATGGTAGAACAATCAATTAATAGTGCATGCTTTGACACAACATCAAGCAGGCCTTTATTGTCATCGTCACCTAAATATAAGCTGCGCACATGTTTGCCCGCGGGAAGCATGGTTATCACAAAATCGGCAGCGGCTGCTGCGCCACAGGCGGTTTTAGCGCTTAATGCACCTTGATCAGTTAACGCTGTGACTGCGGCCGGGTTTAAGTCAAACACTGTGACTGTCATACCCGCCTTAACTAAGTTGGCCGCCATTGGGCCACCCATATTGCCTAAACCAATAAATGCTACTGTTGCCATGTTGATTATCCTTTTATAAAAAGTCTGCTAATGGGTGCTTATCTGCGGCCCAGGGAGATGTGACAAGTTGGGCTATTTTACTCGGTTCAACCGCTTCAACATCGGTAAACAGCCATTGAGGGTTGCGATCTTTATCAATCAGTAACGCCCTTACACCTTCACAAAAATCTCCCATAGAGCAACAATTAACGCTAACACCCAGTTCCCACTTGAAGCATTCGGCTAAGCTCAGCGCTGAACCTAATGCCGCTTGAGAAAAGATCAGATGCCAGCTGATCGGACTCCCCGCCAATGCTGTTTTCTGCGCGCGTTTAAGCCAATCAAGCTCAGTATCTAGCGTCGATAATTGGTGATGAACATCCAGAATGTCACCTGCCATTAATAAATCGATTTGACTTTGAAATTGTTGTAAATGACTGGTTGTAAGCGACGCTAGATGCGGCTGTGTCATACCAGAAAGCAAGTTGCTCAATAGCTGATGATTTGTATCGTTATCTTGGCTCCACGTTACTTCGGCCATAGCATCAAACAGCGGCTGTCTTTCATCGCTGGTTAAGTAATAGTTACCCAAGTTAACGTACAAGGCGTCTGAGGCGTTCATGTTGTAAGCCGTTAAGCCTAGAAATAAGCCTGTTTTTCCTGGCATACGATTTAAAAAGTAACTGCCACCGACATCGGGATATAAACCAATGGTGACTTCTGGCATCGCAATACGACTGCGCTCAGTCACAATGCGATGACTACCACCAGCCATGAGTCCTAATCCGCCGCCCATGACAATGCCGTCGCCCCATACCAGCACAGGCTTACCAAATTGATGCAGTAAGTAATCCAATTGGTATTCTTGGGTAAAAAATTCACAGGCTTCATCGGTGATGTTATTGGGATTAGCGATAGATGCATGATAAATCGCACGAACATCACCGCCAGCGCAAAAAGCCTTGTCGCCAGCGCCTTTGATAACCACGCAAGCAATACTGTCATCGTTTTTCCAGCGCGTGAGCTGGTTTTGCATCGCTGCAACCATGTTAAGCGTTAATGCATTAAGCGCTTTTTCGATATTCAGGGTCACTACGCCAATAGATTGGCCAGATAGTGTGCCTAACGTTTGAAATATTACCTCTTGAGTCATTAGCTGTTCTTCCAATTTGCGGCGCGTTTTTGTAAAAAGGCGTTCACACCTTCAGCTTGATCTTCACTGCCAAACAGGTCAACAAACAATTCACGTTCAAGCGGTAATGCCTCAACTCTTGGCATTGTACGCCCAGCATTTATCAGCGTTTTACATGCACTGACACTGCCAGGAGACTGTTTAGCCACTTTAGCGGCTAATGCGACTGCAGCATCGAGGGCTTGGCCTTGTTCAACCACTTCTTCAATTAAACCAATTTTTTCAGCTGTGGCTGCATCAATCCGTTCACCGCATAAAATCATCCGTTTCGCCCAGCCCTCGCCCACTAGTGCGGTTAAGTTTTGGGTGCCACCGGCACAAGGTAATAAACCCACAGTGGCTTCTGGTAGCGCCATTTTCACTTGGGTTTCAGCAATACGTAAGTCACACGCTAATGCGACTTCTAAGCCGCCACCCATGGCATAGCCATTAATGGCCGCGATTGATACACCGCGAAACGCACTTAAAGTTTCAAAGGCTTCGCCAAAGTGTTTGGCCATGTTAGCGGCATTTTCTTTATCACCGTCGGCAAATAAATTTAAATCGGCACCAGCAGAAAAAAACCTATCACCTTGGCCAGTGATAACAAGCGCGTAAACATCCTTGCGTTGATTTAATGAAAGCACGATCTGTTTCAACGTTTGTAAACTGTCAGCTGTCCAGGTATTGGCTGGCGGGTTGTTCAACGTCAAAATAGCCGTGTGACCAATGATGTGTTCCAGTATATTGGTTTGAGCAGTCATAACCTTATGTCCTTATGTTAGTAATCATTTATGGATCATTCAGTTGTGGATCAGTCAGCAGTGAGCCACCCGTTACAGGATAGGATGTGCATCGCTGGCTAACAAACGACGAGCAATGATTAACCGCATGATCTCGTTAGTGCCCTCTAAAATTTGGTGCACACGTACATCGCGGAAATGACGCTCTAATGGATATTCACGAATGTATCCGTAACCACCATGAATTTGCAGCGCACTGTCGCACACTTGAAAGCCCACATCGGTGGCAAAGCGTTTTGCCATGGCACAATATGCGCTGGCTTCAGGGTCTTGAGTGTCGAGTTTAAATGCCGCTAAACGCACCATTTGACGTGCAGCGACTAACTCTGTTGCCATATCCGCTAATTTGAACTGTAGTGCTTGAAAAGCCGCTAATGGCTTACCAAACTGTTTACGCTCATTCATATATTCGGTCGCGCGCGTTAAGGCCGCTTGTGCAGTGCCAATTGAACAGGTGGCGATATTAATTCGTCCGCCATCTAAACCTTTCATGGCAAAGGTAAAACCTTGGCCTTCTTCGCCAAGTAAGTTAACCGCTGGGACGCGCACATTTTCGAAGCTGATCATTCTCGTCGGTTGGGCGTTCCAGCCCATTTTATCTTCCGCTTTTCCGTAAGTAACGCCTGCGGCATCGGCCGGTACTGCAATGGCAGAAACCCCTTTAGGGCCAGCTTCACCGGTACGGCACATCACCACTAAAAGCTCAGTTTCACCCGCTCCAGAAATAAAGACTTTCGAACCTGTGATCACGTAATCGTCACCATCACGCACGGCTTTAGTTTGCAATGAAGCAGCGTCGCTGCCTGCTCCTGGCTCAGTTAAGCAATATGATGCCAATAACTGCCCTGTGGTTAAGCCTTCTGACCACTGTTGGCGTAAGGTTTCAGTGCCCCAGGTAGTGACCATCCAAGTGGCCATATTATGGATGGTTAGCATTGCTGTGGTTGTTGTGCAGCCATGGGCTAATTCTTCAAAAATAATTGAAGAATCTAACCGAGACAGGCCCATACCTCCTTCTGATTCTGGCGAGTAAAGTGAACAAAAACCCAGCTCACCGGCTTTTTGAATCACGTCTTTAGGAAAATGATGTTCTTCGTCCCATTTGGCGGCAAATGGCGCCAGCTCTTCTGCTGCGAATTGACGGGCTAAATCAGCAAACTGACGCTGATCTTCATTTAAATTAAAATCCATACTGGAGTCCTTATATTATCTTGGATGACTCTCGGGTCATTTGATATTTTGCCCACCTGCAGCTTGAGCTACTTAGTCATTAAATGGTGATGTTTGGGCTTGCGACATCACCATCCGATGGTGCGAGTCAAAATGGTCTTGTTGTATTAGCAGATAAAAATAACCGCGATAGGTTTTATCATACCGCGGCCAATGAGCTTATTTGAGGTCAATACTCATGTTAGGACCGCTAACCGCTTCTGCATCAAACCAGCGTGTGGTAATGGTTTTGGTTTCAGTGCAAAAACGTACAGCTTGCTTACCATATGCGTGTTGATCGCCATAGAAACTGCCTTTCCAACCTGTAAACGAGAAGAAAGGTAGTGGCACAGGAATAGGAACGTTAATCCCTACTTGGCCAACTTCTATTTCATGTTGATATTTACGCGCTGCGCCGCCTGATGCGGTAAAGATTGAGGTACCGTTACCATAAGGGCTGTTGTTAACCAGTTCGATAGCATCGTCTAAGTTATCCGCTTCCATACAACACAGTACTGGACCAAAAATCTCTTCTTTGTAAATGCTCATGTCGGTGGTGACATTGGTGAACATGGTTGGGCCAACCCAGTTACCAGACTCATAACCTGCAACAGTGAAATCGGTTCCATCGAGTAAGCAATCAGCACCTTCTGCTTTGCCTTGAGCAATCAGTTTTAGGACACGCTCTTTTGCCGCAGGGCTGATAACAGGGCCGTAAGCAGCATCTTTGTCATCCCATAAACCAGGACGAACCTTAGCTAACGCTTCTTTTAATTCAGGGATCCACTCTTTGGCTTTACCGACAAAAATGGCTACTGAAATGGCCATACAACGCTGACCCGCAGCGCCAACCGAGGCTCCGACCATGTTATTGATCACTTGTTGCTTGTTCGCATCAGGCATGATCACACAATGGTTTTTTGCCCCTGCAAACGCTTGTACCCGTTTGAGGTTATCAGTGCCGGTTTTATAAATGTATTGGCCCACACCCACAGACCCCACAAACGAAATCGCTTTAATGGCTGGGTCTCGTAGTAAAATATCAACCGCAGTTTTGTCACCATGGATAAGTTGTAACACGCCTTTTGGTGCGCCCGCTTCAACAAATAACTCCACTAAACGTTGTGGCGTCATGGGATCTTGTTCAGACGGTTTTAAAATAAAGGTATTACCGCAAGCAATTGATAACGGGAACATCCATAATGGGATCATCGCAGGGAAGTTAAACGGAGTAATACCGGCACACACACCTAATGGTTGCGTGTAGCTATACGTATCGATATTACGAGCAACGTTTTCTACCGTTTCACCCATCATTAACGACGCAACACCACAAGCATGTTCAGCAACTTCAATCCCGCGCCATACATCACCTTTAGCATCTTCAAAGGTTTTACCGGTTTCTTGCGCTAAAATTGTCGCTAATTCGTCGTGATGCTCTTTGAGCAAATGTTGGTAACGCAACATAACCCGAGCACGTTCAGACACGGGAACTTCTTTCCAAGTTTTAAACGCTTCTTTAGCACTGTGAATAGCCAGCTCGACTTCGGCGGTAGTCGCGCAGTTTATTTTTGCGATAACGCTGTTGTTAGCAGGGTTAGTCACATCAATATTGCGATCGCCGCTACCAAAGGTGAATTCGCCATCAATATAATGCTTAACTTGTGTAGTCATGTGGTTTTCCTCGATCCTTGAACATCTATGAGTGAGTAACATCACTCGTATTGAGTTATTGCACAGGTAATGCCGTTTATTATGTTTGTCAGTCTCACTCATTGAGTGGCTGGATGTACATTTACCTGCGCAGTGGTCTTATTGAACTTAGCGAGTGTGGCTTTATTCCACTTCTATCGCCATCGCGGTGGCTTCACCACCACCAATACATAGTGATGCCACGCCGCGCTTAAGACCACGGGCTTTTAAGGCATAAATCAATGTCACTAATAAACGTGCGCCAGAACAACCAATTGGATGACCTAATGCACAAGCACCGCCGTTAACATTGACTTTGCTGTTATCTATACCAAGTTCAGACACGGCAAGCATGGTTACCATGGCAAATGCTTCGTTAATTTCATATAAATCAACGTCATCTTTACTCCACTGCACTTTTTCGAACAGTTTTTGCATCGCGCCAACGGGAGCTGTGGTAAACATTGATGGTTCTTGCGAATGAGTCGTATGGCCTTTAATGGTCGCCATAACGGTTAGACCTAACTGAGTGGCTTTCTCACGGGTCATTAACATCAGTGCCGCAGCGCCATCTGATATTGAACTTGAATTAGCCGCAGTAATGGTGCCGTCTTTAGTAAAAGCAGGACGTAAGCTGGGGATTTTTTCAGGACGAGCGTTTCCAGGCTGTTCATCGATATCAACACTGATATCACCACCGCGAGCACTTACGGTGACAGATACCACTTCATCTTTAAACGCTCCCGACTGAATCGCTGCATTGGCTTTTTCCAGTGATGACAATGCGAAAGCATCCATTTGTTCACGGGTTAAGCCAAAATCATCGGCCGTTTTTTGTGCAAACGTGCCCATAGCGCCGCCAGTGTAGGCATCTTCAAGGCCATCTAAAAACATATGGTCCATTACTTTACCGTGACCCATACGCATTCCGCTTCGAGCTTTGTCGAGTAAATATGGCGCTCTGCTCATGTTTTCCATGCCGCCAGCCACAACCACTTGGCTGCTGCCGGCTTTAATTAAGTCGTGAGCTAACATGACGGTTTTCATACCTGAACCACAGACTTTATTCACTGTTGTGGCACCAACACTTAGAGGTAAACCGGCACCTAATGTGGCTTGACGAGCTGGTGCTTGGCCAAGACCAGCAGGCAACACACAGCCCATTAGCACTTCATCTACGCTATCGGCACTGATCCCCGTTTGGGCTAAAAGGCCTTTAATCGCCGTGGCCGCTAACACTGGCGACGCGACCTCAGACAATGCACCTTGAAACCCACCCATTGGTGTACGCTTCGCGGCAACAATAACGATATCTTGACCTGTTTGCTCTGTACTCATAACCACTCCAATTCACTGCGCTTTAAAAATTATTGAAAATAATATCACACCACTTTGACGTTGACGCTAACGTAAAGCAAGTAAAAAATGGTCTAAAAGCTGATGTTAATCTCATGGCGTTGTCATCGAAGATTTACACTGGATAAAAAAACACTAAAAATGGTAGCTAACTAACTGTTTATAAATTAGTTATTATAAGGAGGTCTTACTGTGGAAAATTGGATTACACTTTAGTCTATGAAGTGGCCCCAGCATGAACAATTGTGCTATGAATGCTAATAATTGAAGGCAAATTTTAATGATTAATCGTGTTTTAGCGGCTGATAGCAATACATCAGAATAGTGACATTCTGGAGAGTAGATAAACAAAAAAGGCTATTTCACGTTGTCGCGTAATAGCCTTAATAAAAGTCACCTCAACGCAATAAAATAAACGCCTATAAAATTGAATAATAAGTGATTATTTTTTACTTTCCCATGGCGTTTTGGCGTTCATGTCGGACAGATCATAAGGCGTTAACTGATAGACATAATAATTAAGCCAATTGCTGATCAATAAACTGCCATGACTATGCCAACGCACGATAGGATCTTGGTTTGGATCGTCTTGACGATAATAATTTTGTGGAATATCAGGATTAAGATCTAGACCTTTATCGCGCACATACTCGTCATTCAAGGTATCTTTTTGATACTCAGGATGACCCATAACAAACACATTACGATTATCGCGACTAAGAACAATATAGGCTCCAGCGTCATCAGACTCTGCCAACACGTCTAAATCAGGATGTTGGCGAACTTGTTCAATATCCATTTCGGCGAAGCGAGAATGTGGCGCAAAAAATTCATCATCAAAACCTCGCAATAATGGATGTGGATCGCTGGTGCGACGATGATTAAACACCCCCGAACGTTTAGTGGCCAATAACTTACGTTCTAAATTGTAAAGATGATAGAAACCCGCATGAGCAGCCCAGCACAGAAATAATACTGATGTCACATGCTGCTGCGACCAATCAATGATCTCGCGAATATGGTCCCAATAGACCACATCTTTAAAGTCAATTTGGCCTAAAGGCGCGCCAGTAATAATCAAGCCATCGTAATTGTTGTGCTTGATCTCTTCAAAATCACGATAAAAAGTATTCATGTGATCCACAGAAGTGTGCTTTGACTCTTTATCATGGATGCGTAATAAATCAACCCCGACTTGCAATGGCGTATTACCCAATAAGCGCAATAGCTGGGTTTCAGTTTCAATTTTATTGGGCATTAAATTCAAGATTAATACCCGCATTGGACGAATGTCCTGATTAGCCGCACGGGTTTCAGACATCACAAAGATATTTTCTGATTCTAAAATACCTGCTGCTGGCAGGTTATCTGGAATTCTAACCGGCATACTGATTACCTTTTGTGTGAAGAAAATAAATTATCTTGTGTATTTAGCCATAATGATGAATTTGTCATATCGACCATACCGCACTATCACTGCCACAGATAGAGCATGCCGAGGTGATAAGCGTATTTAGCCGTGGGTGAGTCACCGCTTAAGATCACAAAATCACCATAAATATTCGCCTAAAATAACACCTAGATATTCTCAGGACTGTCAGCACATTATCATTGAAAATAATGTCTTACTTAGCGCTAAGGCGATGGATACGCTTTGACAGCCCATTATTGTCATCTAACTGACCACTCATTGTTAGTCGCTTTCATCATACACAAGGATGTCTAGAAGTCTACACGTCTTTAGTTGAAATATTTTCTCGCTTGTTATCAATAGCCGATATTCCTATTATAAGACACCACATTACGATGATGCTGACTATGTTAACAACCACGCCTACCGCAACGGCAATGATTATTGGGGCGACTTCGCAATTAAGCCAAGCGCTTGCACGACAGTTATCGGAACAAAATGTATCCCTAGTGCTTTTTGTGCCAGATCCTGATGTATTAACCGATTTTTGTCGAAACTTACCAGGGGAAGTGAGCGTTTACCCGTTAAGTATTTTTGAGCCTGAAACCTTAATTAAGCAACTCACTTCTGCATGGGAGCAGCACAATGGTGCTCATCTAGTGATCGTCAATACGGGTGTGAATCATTATGACGCGGCACTTCCTTGGCCGATTGAACAAGATATTGTTGATATCAATGTCAGAGGATTTGCCGCCATCAGTAACTGTGTGTTTAAGTTGATGTGTCAACAAGGTTATGGACAACTGGCGGCGATTAACTCAATAGCGGGCCAACGTGGTGGTCCAAATGTGGCTTATCATGCCTCTAAAGCGTTTGCCGCTAATTATCTGCAAGGTTTGTGCATGCATGCACAACGATTAAAATTACCTATTACGATTAGTGATATCCAGCTTGGCTTATATGATAAAGCGATGTTTCTCAATACGCGCTTTTTATTGTCGCCGATAGACAAGGTCGCCAAACAAATATTAACCGCCCTTAAAAAAGGTAAACGCCGAGTGTATGTCACTAAACGCTGGCGTTTTGTGGCGTGGATTAATCGCTTATTACCTGAATATATTTACAACACCCGCCATTGGAAACCGCGTAAAAAATCTTAATAAGCAACACCAACAAAAACAGGAACCCTTAGGTTCCTGTTTCGTTATCACTGCCATTATCGCAGAGGTATTCTAAGTAACGTGAACGACTTAAAACGTATAACCCACGCTGACCATGTAAACCCAAGGGTCAATATCGGTATCAACCACAACATGATCGGCACCCATATCAAAGCTCACATCAGTAGAAATTTGTGCATACCAAACTGACGCGTTAACTAACCATTTTTTGTCAATTTGATAATCAAGACCAACTTGAGCCGCAAGTCCCCAAGAATTCGATAAGCTTAAATTTTCTAAGCCAAGATCTTTCGCATCTTGAGTAAATTCATTGTCATAGAAATTAGTAAAGTTAACGCCTAAACCCACATATGGACGTAAAGCTGACTGTGAATCACCAAAGTAGTATTGTGCTACTAGTGTTGGCGGCAATTGCTTTGAGTCTGCAATTTTACCTAATGCGCCCAGTGAAACATCGTGGCTAAAAGGCGATGCTGCAAGTAATTCAATACCGACATTATCAGTTAACATATAACCAAAGTTTAGCCCTAGCTGAACATCATTATCGACACTAAATTCAGCAACATTTGCCACTACTGGGCTTGACTCATTTGGAGCAACCATCGCCACACCGGCACGGACAATAATATCTCCAGCTTGATGGGCCGCAGCACTAAATGACAGGCCGGCAGATAATAAAGACACGGCAACTAAACTTAGGGTAATTTTCTTATTCATTTTTAACACTCCTTGGCAATGACAACTAGATGCAGTTGAGTGCATCCTCAACATTTGCCAACAACCTACATAAGTAATCTATGAGTAACATTGACATAGATCAACAAAAGCATAATACCCCTTTAGAGATAACAACTTAATTGAGTTAGCTTGATTTAGATCACATATCAAACTGAGTAAATCAGACTGTTAAGCGCATATTGAGAAAATATGAGAGGTCACAAAGAGCATTATTTAGAGCTTAGAAATGGCTCAGTAATCATGGTTAATTTAGGGTACTGGAGTAGCCATTTCTTTTGAATGACTCTAGATTTAAACACACTGATGTCGCGTTTAGGATTAGCATGTAAACTCAGAGAAAAAAGACAGGCTAATCCAAAAACAGCGTCCACTTTAATCTCGTAGTCATGGGCCAATACTGTTGCAGAATTAGAGCCTATAAAAGGCATTTTTTGATTAATATGGGCAGCGACAGCAGGACTGGGATTGACTAACTTAACCCCGACTGCCGTCTGTTTTTCAGGCCAATAAGACATGGCGTCAAGACATGATAAATAAGCAGGATCGTTATTTCTGAGATGCATTCTGGCTTGATTTTTCACTGACCATGGCAAATCGGCTTGCAGCCTTAGTTTGGCTTCAATCGCGCGATCACGCTCTACAGATACATCACTATCACACCAGTAAATCACGTCGATATCATTTAATGCTTGTGACCTAATATGATGTAATTTATCCCATACCAAATTACGTACAAAGCCGGCAGCAATATACCAATCGCCAATATTGAAGTGATTTAACACTTCACTGCATACTTGCAAGGCATTTAGACGCTGAGCATCTTGTTGCAACCATGTCGATAACTGCGCCTGTAACGCATCAGCCCCTAGTCGTTGCAACTCATTACTCACACAGGGTTCATTAGCTGGCGTCATGCTGCTGCTCTGGTGCAGCGTCAGCAAATGCACTTAATTGCTGACACTCATGCCAAATCCTGACAATATTGGGGTACGCGGCCAGCTCTAAGTTAAAGCGTTTGGCATTATACACTTGGGGGATCAAACAAATATCAGCCAGCGAAGGCGTATCCCCAAAACAGAAGCGTCCAGAATATTGGCCTAGTTGCACTTCCAGTGCAGTAAAACCAACATGGATCCAATGATGATACCAACGCATTTTATCGGCTTCAGACACGCCCATTTCGTTGACTAAATATTGTAATACTCGCAAATTATCTAAAGGGTGAATTTCACACGCAATGGCCTGAGCCATACTACGTACAATGGCACGATCTTCAATATTGCTTGGCAGTAGACGATGATCTGGATACTTATCTTCAAGATACTCAATAATGGCCAGTGATTGCGACAATGTCAGCTCACCCTGCTCGCCGCTATCAACAAAGGCTGGCACTAAATGCTGTGGGTTTAATTGATGAAAACTGGCACTGTGTTGCTCACCGCCATTATTAACTAAATGCACCGAAATATGTTCTGCGGATAACTGCTTTAAGTTTAATGCTATACGAACCCGATAAGCCGCACTTGAGCGCCAATAACCATAGAGCTTCATGTCAATTTCCTTATTTTTATTTTATTTTGCCTAACAAAAAGGCAATAACGACTGAACGCTATTGCCTTAATTATGTCGGTTTACATTACCCTAATAATCTTAGGCTTTGTACTCAACCACTTTTTGATCGATAGAACCAAAAATACTCACACCGTTTTCATCAAACATTTCGATACGAACCGTATCGCCAAAGTGCATAAAAGGTGTTGAGGCTTTACCGTCGGCGATAATTTCAAGCATGCGCTTTTCAGCCAAACAGCTTGAGCCAGCACTGCGGTCATAGTTTGAAATAGTGCCAGAACCAATAATCGCACCGCTGCCCAATGGGCGAGTTTTAGCCACATGTGATACTAATTGACTAAAGTTAAAAGTCATGTCCACGCCCGCATTAGGACGCCCAAATAACTCACCATTTAAATGTGTTACTAGGGGTAAATGCACCTTGCTGTCTTGCCACTTATCACCTAATTCATCAGGGGTAATAGCAATGGGTGAAAACGCACTTGATGGTTTAGATTGGAAAAAGCCAAAGCCTTTGCCTAACTCGCCAGGGATTAAATTACGCAGTGATACATCGTTAACCAACATCAATAGTTTGATGTGCTTAGCGGCATCTTCGCTGCTAACACCCATGGCGACATCATCAGTGATAATGGCAATTTCAGATTCAAAATCAATACCAAATTCTTCACTGGCCATTTCGATATCGGCTTTAGGCGCAATAAAACTGTCTGAGCCACCTTGATACACCAGAGGGTCGGTCCAAAAAGATGCTGGCATTTCAGCGCCACGCGCTTTGCGAACCAATTCAACGTGATTGACATAAGCACTGCCATCTGCCCATTGATAAGCTCGTGGTAAAGGTGATAAGCAACGGCTTTCATCAAAATCTGCCGCATTATCCATATGCCCAGCGTTTAACGCTTCATATAACTCATTCAATTGTGGGTAAAGCAGATCCCAAGCATCTAATAATTGCTGCATAGTATGTGCAATCGCAGGTACGGCGACGGTTTTGCTCAAATCTTTACTGACTAACATCAATTGGCCGTCGCGACGTCCGTTGTGATAACTTGCAAGTTTCATTATTGCTCCTAAATACTGGGTGAGCGCAGCGGATTATCCACACTACACGCTCAATTTGACGATACAAATAACCGATCACGGCAGAAAAACCTATAGCGTGAGCTCAATCACATTTTGTTGGTGCTCACGGCTATTTGTAAATTATTCGTTACATTAATATAAACGCACCGCAAATACTGATTTACAGCGTTTATGTGACTAAAATGCCAGCAAAATACTGGCATTAAATCGTTACATCACTTTTTCTTACTAATATTATAATCGCGTAATTTATTAGCAATTGCGGTATGTGACACCCCAAGTTTCTTAGCTAATTGTCGTGTACTTGGGTACGCAGGATACAATCGACGCAATAAACCCGCTTCGTATTCTTTCATGGCTTCATCCAAGGTGCCTTCAAACTCTTCGTCGAAGTAACCAAAACCTTCGGCATAGGATGGTAATTTGAGTTGTTCAACGGTCAGCTCTGTCGAACCATCCCACATGGATACCGCCCTAAAAATGGCATTTTTCAATTGACGCACATTACCTGGCCACGCATAAGTAAACAGATAATCGCGGCAAGTTGCCGAGATCCGTCTTAATGGACTCGATAACTGCTGACTATAATGTTCTAAGAACATTTCGGTTAATGGCAGCACATCGACTCGGCGCTCACGCAGTGATGGCATGTGGTAACTTAATACATGAATACGGTAATATAAATCTTCTCTAAACTCACCCGCTTGGCAGAGTTCAGCTAAATGTTTTTGGGTTGAGCAAATAATGCGCACATCTGCGCGAACTTCTTCATCACCACCAATGCGTCTAAAGGTACCGTCTTGAAGTAAACGCAGTAATTTAACTTGCGCCGCTTTGGACATTTCGGCAATTTCATCCAGAAAAACCGTCCCGCCTTTGGCTTCTTCAAATAACCCGCGTTTTACAACTGTGCCATTGTTGACAAAACCAAATAATTCTTCTTCTGCGACGCTGTCTGGCAGTGCAGCACAATTAATCGCAATAAACGGATGCTCGCGGCGCATACTGGCATCATGACTAGCACGCGCCATGAGCTCTTTACCCGTCCCCGTTTCACCGGTTATCAGCAAAGGCGCATCGAGCTGTGCCATGCGCTTAGCTTGCTTGAGTATGTCTTTCATTTTATCGCTAACCGCTAATACGTTATCAAAACCTGTGGTTTGATTTTGCAGCGCATTAAATTGTTTACCGACTCTAGCAGGTGATTTGAGCGAAATAACGGCACCCGCTAAAATGGTTTTGTCATCATCGTCAGGTAAATAAATGGGTAGCATTTCGGCCAAATACTCGTTCGAGTTAATTTGCACTCGAGTGGCTTGAGCCAATACAGGTATTTCACTCATCCAACGGGCAAAGTTAAACCCCTGAACCCAATGGTTAAGTGACTCCCCTACCACTTCATGTTCAGCCATACAGAGTGTCAACAAGGCCGATTCATTAGCGATGCGCACTCGCCCTTTAGCGTCAGTTGAAAACACTGAGTCGGGTAAGGTTTTAAGTAAGGTTTTAAGGGCATAATGCTCTTGTTCTGACGGCATAAAAGACACAGTACGGACGTCATGAACACTTTCAACCTTACGAATTTGCGGCATTAACTCTCGTAATGTTTCAAAACTGATCTCAGCAAATTGCAGGAATAAGAACCCCTTATTACTGGCATCAATTGCGATTAAGTTAATTCCATGTTTTTCGAGCACGACGAGGATGTCTTTCGCTAAACCCACGCGATCAATACAGCTGACTTCCAAACGCATAATGTAACGATTCCCTATTTATTGAAGTTTTATTGCGGAAATTTGGCATAACGTTAGAGGGATATTGCTTCGGTGGCAAGTGAAGTTTACAGTAGAATTGTAACAGAGCGATTATTTCAGCACATTACGTTAACGTAATGTGCTGAAATCGATGACGATAATTACGCGTCTAACAACTGGTCTGTCTTGGCAGCCATGATAAAATCGTTTTTGTGTAAACCTTTAATTGAGTGTGACCACCAAGTGACCGTGACCTTGCCCCATTCGGTTAATATTCCAGGATGATGACCTTCAGATTCGGCTAAATCAGCTAACTTATTGGTAAACACCATGGCCAGCTTAAAGTTTTTAAATTTATAAACCCGCTCAAGCTGCATAATACCGTCACGAACTTCAACGCCCCAATCGGGGATCATACCGACAAGTTCAGCCAACTCAGCATCACTCACTTTAGGGGCATCTGCTTGGCATGCTTCACACTTCATCTCGGTTAATGCGTTCATTTTTACTCCTAGGCTTAATTATAATAATGTCTAACTTGCATACTGATGAGAAAACAATCCTCTATTCAGTAGCAGTAAATCGATTAAATTGCTTTGATTTTAGGGGCGAACTTAGGCTCAAACATGCCGAATTGGCGGGCCTTGGTCACCATGCTCATAATGTCCATACGGGCAATTTCATCTAAATAATCAATATGGTTAATCACGTAATAGATAGGCTGCATAATATCGATACGATAAGGAGTACGCAGCACATCAAGTAAGTCAAAAGGTTTACGTTCTGGCTCATCACTTAGCGAATAAAGCGTTTCACCAGGAGAGCTTAAAATACCACCACCGTAAATGGCTAATGGCTCATTTTTCGCCTGTACCAAACCAAATTCAATAGTGAACCAATATAGCCGCGCCAGAAATACTCGCTCTTCTTTGGATGCCGCAAGTCCTAACTGGCCATACATATGCGAAAAATGTGCAAATGATGGATTAGTCAATAATGGACAATGACCAAATATTTCATGAAATATATCAGGCTCTTGAAGGTAATCAAACTCTTCTTTGCTACGTATAAACGTCGCTACTGGAAACTCTTTATTGGCCAGTAACTCAAAAAAACGCCCAAATGAAATTAATGCTGGTACCGCTGCGGTTTTCCAACCCGTAGCATCTAATAACACTTTATCGATTTCGGGTAACTGCGGAATACGGTCACTCGACATGCCTAAGGCATCGAGTCCTTGCAGATAAGCATTACAAGCTTTACCCGGCATATTCGTCACTTGGCGCTGATACAATTGTTGCCATAATTGATTCTCATGCTCAGAATAATCAATGTAACCCTGGGCATCAGGTTGATGGGCAATATACTTTGTTGCTGTACTCATAGGTTCCACTTTACGTCAACTTCACTCCCTACATAGTGTGCTAACGTTGACGTTTTGTTAACTCCCTCACAGTTTATTTCATGCGGTTATGTTGCTTTAATCGTAAACAAATAAATACAAACGAGCTATAAGCCCCATGAGTAGGCTAAGGTTTTATCACCATAAATGAACACATTACAGCAAGACTTAACCCAAGTTAATTTAGCGCGCCATCGATAATTTAACTGACGATAGAGCTGGGATAATTTACAATATCATTCACACATGACTCATTAATTCATAGGATGATTTATTTATGGCAATTTTAGTAACCGGTGGCGCCGGCTATATTGGTACCCACACAGTCGTTGAGCTATTAAATGCCGGACAGGAAGTGATCATTGTTGATAATTTATCAAATTCAAGTGTTGAAGCCCTAGCCCGTGTTCATACTATTACTGGTAAGGATGTCACTTTTTATCAAGGCGATATTTTAAATAAAGCTTTGCTACAAAAAGTATTTGTAGACCATAGCATTGAGTCCGTTATCCATTTTGCAGGCTTAAAAGCCGTCGGTGAGTCAGTCGCCGAACCATTAAAGTATTATGAAAACAACGTGACTGGCACGATTATTTTATGCCAAGTTATGGCCGAAAATAACGTTAAAAACTTAGTCTTTAGTTCATCCGCCACGGTTTATGGCGATCCAGCGAGTCTGCCCATTAAAGAAGATTTCCCAACGGGCGCGACCAATCCATATGGTCAGTCAAAATTGATGGTTGAATATATTTTAGCCGACTTGTACAACTCAGATAACAGCTGGAATATTGCTCGACTACGTTACTTCAATCCTGTTGGAGCTCACGAAAGTGGCTTAATTGGTGAAGATCCTAACGACATTCCGAATAACTTGATGCCGTTTATTGCCCAAGTTGCTGTCGGTAAACGCGAAAAATTAAGCGTGTTTGGCGATGATTACGACACACCAGATGGCACAGGTGTTCGCGATTATATTCACGTTGTTGATTTAGCTGTGGGTCACTTACAAGCGCTTAAAAAGCTGCAAACAAAACCTGGATTGGTGACTTATAATCTCGGCACGGGTATCGGTTACAGTGTGTTAGACATGGTCAAAGCATTTGAAACAGCTTGTGGTAAAACCATTGCTTATCAAATCAGTCCACGCCGTCCTGGTGACATTGCCGCTTGTTATGCCGATCCGAGTTTTGCAGCAACAGAACTTAACTGGCGTGCGACTCATACCGTTGAAGATATGGCCAATAGCAGTTGGAAATGGCAATCACATAACCCTGATGGTTATAAAATGCCTAGCGCTTAACAATTTTTAGCTGCAGCGAATGCTAATATCAGGGTGTGTTAATCTTTCAAAGTAAATTTTGCGGCTGTGTGGTGATGATATACCAGGCGGAGCTAATTCATGTAGCGACTTAACATGAATTAGCGATAACCCAGTAGAAACAAGCCACAATCCGCCCAAAACTTGCGATTAAACGCCCTTGTTAGCACAGGTTTTAGCTCGAAGCCATTTTCAGCCTGATAGAGCGACAACCCCTAGCGCCAGCTAATGCGTTTACGTCCAATTAGGATAGCCATGAGCCAAAGTATTAATCAAAGTCGGCGTAATCTATTTAGTCGCAGAAAATCCAATGTCACCCGCCCGCCATGGAGCAAAACAGATCAAGAATTTACTGACAATTGCACCCGCTGTGACAAGTGTATTACCGCCTGCGAAACCCAAATAATTAAACGCGGTGAAGGTGGGTTTCCTGAAATAGATTTTAATCTTGGTGAATGTACTTTTTGCCAGCTTTGCGTTGATGTGTGCCCAGAGCCGGTGTTCGATCTCGCCCAGTCCTTACCTTGGTCAATTCGCGCCAGCATAAAAGACAGCTGCTTAACCTATGAAGGTGTTTGGTGCCAGAGTTGTAAAGATGCCTGCGATCCACGCGCAATTAGCTTTATCATGGCAGTAGGACAAGTGCCTAAACCCTTGATAGATACTGATGCCTGTACGGGTTGTGGTGCTTGTGTATCTCCCTGCCCTTCTAATGCCATACAGATTGGCAAACCGAGCTAATTTATCAAATACGGTATGTTAATCAGTTAGCAATATAGCGAGCGATTTTGGTGTTATTTATTTGCCTTTAACGCTATATTATCAGCCAAAATATAGCCATAAGAGCACTGAGATGTTTGGTCAAAAACAAGCTGCAAATCCGCTGAGTTTTATCGCCCCAGAATGTCACTTAACCGGCAAACTTATTTTCAGCGGTGATGTACTCATTGCAGGGCATATCAACGGCGATATTAAAGCACAAGGCAATGTGACGATTGAACCCAATGGCACAGTCGATGGTGATATTTTGTGCCGAAACTTAATGATTGCAGGCCAACTAACAGGTAAAGCACACTGCAAAAAAATGACCCTGCATGAGCAAGGTATTTTTGAAGGGGATGCGTATTGTGAAAACATCGAAATTTTAGACGGTGGCCAGTTTTTAGGTTATCGCCACGTAGAACCATTGACTCTGATTTCATCAAAAAGCTAATTTGAGCTTTTTGTCAGCGTTTTTCCTGCCTTATAACGCGGACAATTGTCATCGATATTTAACCAGCTAACCTGCTCATCAGTGTGTATATGGTAAGTTGGCTGCACTTTTTGTGGTAGATCAAGCGATGCAATCGATAATGTTATGTACTGCGGATAATCCAGATGTCGGTAAGTCAGAGAGCAACCACAGTGTTGACAAAAACCCCGACGAATATCCTTTGATGAAGCAAACTCTGTGACTTGCCCTTTTAGCCATTGAACTTGTTCATAACAAAAATCCATCCAGCTCATCATCACCGCACCGGCACTTTTTCGACATTGACTGCAGTGGCAGTGATCGGCATCAAATGGCAAACCATTAACTTGATAACGGATGGCGCCACATAAACACCCTCCTTGTAATAGCTCAAGCTGTGCCATGTTACCTCCTAGAAGATCACCACATCCTTTAATAATGGCTTATTCATCACTATTGATTAGTGCTTGTCGCTGCCATTGACGCAACAAAGCGACAAACTCTTTGGGCTCTCGATCTAAACTGTCAATGGATAGGTACACATGGTAACCAAGCTGCTCATTCAAGGTTTGGCAACGATGACCGAACATCGCTAGAACACCACGATAACGTTCACCGTTAACCACTAGCGGGGTAAATTCTGCACCTAAGTAACCTTCTAAACTTTGTAAGTCCTCATCTTGAGTGGCAGCGGTCATCAAAAGTGGCCGCTGTTCGGTTAGTAATCCGGTAGCCAAACGCGGTGAAATACAATCTAATATGGGATTAATCTTTTTAAGTTTGACGCCAATATAAGGCAGTTCAATCATCTCCATATTTTGATTTACCCGCACGCTATCAAGCCGCTGAATATTATGCCATTCAATAAATACCTGACCACGACGATGAAAAAATACCACTCCTGTAGGCATTAGTTTGAAGCTGACCGCTGGCTGATACACTTTAGCGACACCTAACACCAGTGCGACTGAGCCTAAGGCAAAACACAACATACCAGGCACAAAAAAGCCTTTAAGCCCAATAAAAATAATCAAGCTAGTCACTAAACTTAACGCGCCAACAACTGTAAGCGTGATGCCATTTCGCTTAGCATAAGGACTAATTAACATGTGCTCATCACTCACAATAGTGTCCTTGGAATTGATTGATAAATTATTCAAAATACTGCTACCCAACTATTTAGTAAACAACGCTAGTGATTATTCACTAATAGATCTTTAACCCACAACCATAATATACCGACATACTCATGAATGGCTCGCTGTGAATCTAACAAATTATCCGCATTTAAACGCCACCAATCGCTACTATTAGCAATAAAGTCAGTTGGCGCCGCTTGGGGTTGCATCCCTAAAGCGTTAAATATGCGCATAGACCTTGGCATATGTGTCGCTGACGTCACCAATCTAAAAGGCTGAGTACCCAAAAATTGCTTAAGTGCATTGGCTTCTTCAATGGTGTCTTTAGGTTGATTGAAGACCGTAATACTCTTTTTGGGGATGCCTAATTCTTGGGCCGCTTGAGCCATAATAGTGGCATGAGCAGTTGGCTGATTACCGCCGCTCCAACCACTGACCACTAAGGTGCAGTGTTGGCCAAGGCTAAGCTGACGCACGCCTTCAGTTAATCGAGCCAGTGCTGTAGATGATAATTGCTGCACTGCGGTATGGCCTTGCTGCTCACGGTTACCCGATCCCAATACCATCACAACACAAGCCCCTGTTATTGGTTGATGGTTAACTTGATACTGTGACTCTAACGAATCCGCTAAATAATAGCTTACTTGCGCTTGGCTGGTTAATACCAGTAGCGCTATCGCAGCCACCAAGGCAATACGGCCAAATTGCAGCAACCGTGTTCTTTTTGTGCGCCAAAACACGGCTGCTATAACTAATAGCATAATGCTAAGCGGAATGGGCATGACTAATTGCGATAAGATTTTTTTAAGCCAAAACATCGGTATATCACTTGAACAATGAAAACTGTCGCTAGTTTATCGTTATAAAGTCTGAATACAAACCCTATCAAGCAAACAAAAACGGCACTATTAAAGTGCCGTTTGATGAATTAACCATATTGCCAGATGAACGCTCAGCCAAGTGAATCGAAATGACCTTTGGTTTCATTCTCACAAATATCTATCCTGAACAAGGCTCTACTATACAAGTTAAGCCTACTTTTCGTCTTTGCCCCAAAGCCAGGCCGCACCGCGAACGCCAGAAGATGCACCAAACTTGTTTTTAACCACTTGAGTGCCGCATTCGCGACCGACAACGTATTTGGGTAACACTTTTGGTAATTCAGTGTAGATAGCATCAATATTTGATACACCGCCACCTAATACAATCATGTCTGGATCCATCATATTGATCACGTGCGCAAGTGAGCGCGCTAATCGATCAATATAACGCTCAAATGCTGCGGTAGCCAACGGATCGCCTTGTTGCATCATCTCAGAAATTTGGATACCACTGATTGCATCGCCGCCTGCTTCACGAAAATCACGTACAAAGCCAGTACCCGATATAAAGGTCTCGATACAGTCACGATTACCACAAAAACAACTAGTTGAATTAAACTCATCAGCCGTCATCCACGGAAGAGGATTATGGCCCCATTCACCGCCAATCCCATTACCACCGCCATGCACACGACCATTAATAGCGATACCAGCACCACAACCTGTACCAATGATACCGCCAAAAACAACACCTTTTCCGGCAGCGGCACCATCGACGGCTTCAGATACGGCAAAACAATTGGCATCATTGGCTACACGCACTTCACGGTGCAACACTTCGCTTAAATCTTTATCAAGCGGATGGCCGTTAATCCAGGTTGAATTAGAGTTTTTAACCAAACCAGTAAACGGTGACACAACACCAGGAATACCAACACCCACAGAACCCGTTTGGCCTGTTGCGGTTTCAGCATCGGCGACTAAGCCCACAATCGCCGCTAATGTCGCTGGATAGTCTCTTGGAGTAGGAATGCGCTTTCTAAATATCTCAGCGCCATCATCGGCCAACGCCACTAATTCTATTTTGGTACCACCGAGATCGACGCCCATACGCATCATAACTTATTACTCCATTTACTTATTATTAATTAGATTCAATGTTCGATTAACGCAAATTACTTTAAAGCACAATTATTTACGTTCAAACCACGCCAAGGACGCGGCAATAAAATACGGATTTAAAATATTTTCTTTCTGGTTATATTGCAGCGCTGTGAGTGCTGGATACTCAACCACTTTACCACCAGCACTTTCCAATACAGCTTGCGCTGCTGCAGTATCCCATTCACTGGTGAGGCCTAATCTTGGGTACACATCGGCTTGACCTTCAGCCACCATACAAAACTTTAATGAGCTACCAACGCTAAGCATTTGATGTTCGCCAATGGTCTGTAAATAGGCGGCGACATCAGGGCTAATATGAGAACGACTGCCAACGACAACAGGAGGTGTCTGTAATGGCCGCTGACGAATATCTAATATTGATGTCACTCCGTTGTGCTCTAGCCATGCTCCTTGGCCAACAATACCGCTATAACATTTGTCTAATACGGGCGCATACACCACGCCTGCGATAGCTTGTCCCTGATGGATCAGCGCAATATTAACCGTAAATTCACCATTACGTTTAATAAATTCTTTAGTACCATCGAGTGGATCGATCAACCAATAGGTTTGCCAAGTCTGGCGTTCAGCCCAACTAATATCAGCGTCTTCTTCGCTCATGACAGCAATATCAGCAAAATGCTGCTTAAGCCCAGCGATAATCACATTGTGACTGGCAATATCGGCTGCAGTAACTGGACTATCATCTTGTTTCACTTCAATCTGTAAATCAGTTTGCGCATAAACTTGCATAATTGCTTCGCCGGCTTGCTTGGCGAGGAGCACTATCTGTTGTAAGTCTGCTTTAGAAAATACAATATTAGACAAATCAATTCCTTATCAAATTCATATCGCTTTAGCGATCAATACACTATCGATACGTTATTATGCCATTGTTAACATCATAGATTGATAACTTTTTGATTGCACTTGATTCAAAATCGACTCAAAAAACTGACCGAAAAAAACCACCGCGAGGACACAAGATAGCTGCAATACCTCAAAGGCTGCTCGATACTAAGCTAAGCGCCGCTTTGCTCAAAGCAAACAGTGCGTTTTTGCATTCGTATTCAGCAGTCTATGAGACCGCTCAAATCTGACGTGATTGCAGTCAAACGGCTGACGATTATCGACTGACGCCCTGAAGATAATCAGACTAAATCCAGCTCGACCTAAATCAGATCGAGCTGGATTAGGGTTCTAGTAACATTGGATAGTATGGTCGTTTGCAGTCGCTTTAATGACGACATCACTAAAACTAATATCGACTTTAGCGTCAGTACTAAGATAAAACGGCATGGCAATTTTACCAAAGTCCATCGGTTCTCCAGCAAAACAAGCCAGGGAAATGCTTACGTTTTGCCATTCAGCTAATCTAGTATTCACCAGCTTGGCAATATCCACTTGTTGGCGACAATCACCTTGACATGCGAGACCTAGCCACAGAGGTTTTGACACTGATTGCTCAACTTTGATACTAAGAGACAATGCTGAATCACTATTACTGTAAGCTCTTAAGTCACGTGGAAAACTACTTATTAAGCCGACGGTACCTTGCTCGGTGCCATTAAACGACACCAAGCGGGCATCTTCTTGCACGGCGCGATCCATGGTGCGGATATTAAGCGCACTGTTGCTCGCCACGCTGCTGGATAAGGCTTGCTGTTCATTATCAGTTGCTATGTACATTGACCAAGGAGATTTCACTGCACGTTCAAATAGGGCTAAGTCTTCGAGTGTTTGACTGGCGGCTAAATTATCTTCTGATAACGCATCTAAGCTTATCGCATCGGTTGCAACAGACTGATAGGTTAATCCATATCCGTAAGGGATCAGTGGTTGATAGTCAGCTTGTGCTTGCGCACGTTTATCTTGCACTAATGGCACATTGACCTGAGTTTGTTGTGGTGTAGCTGGCCATGAGAATGACAATTTACCCACAAAATCATATGCAACTGTTCCATCTGGCTTAGTAAATAATACATCTGCAATGCCCTGGCCTTCTGTGCCAGGAAGCCAAGCTGCAACAAACGCATCTGACTGGTTAAATTCAGCATTAACCCACATAGGGCGGCCGCTGATAAATACTGATACAACTGGGATACCTTGCGCTTTAAGTTTTTTCAATAATGCTAAATCACGCTTATCGCCACGCTGATATTCAAGGTTATCAATATCACCATTGCCCTCGGCATAAGGTTCTTCGCCAAACACGACAATAGCAACATCAGGTTGTTGTTCAGGGTTAAAGTCACCGTTTACGCTTAAGGTTGTCTTGCCGCCACCTTGGGTGACGACCTGCTCGATACCTGAGTAAATGGAGGTTGCACCAGGAAAGTCGCTATTTTTATTGTCAGTACCTTGCCAAGTAATTGACCAACCACCTGATTGTTTACCAATATTATCTGCTGCATCGCCGGCAACAAGCACCTTCATATTAGGCTTAAGCGGCAATATAGATTGATTATTTTTAAGCAACACTAATGACTCACGCACCGCTTCGCGAGCAACCTCGCGATGACTCGCTTGGCCGATTAACTCAGTTTTACCCGATAACGGTCGATTGGCTGGGCTAGGTTTATCAAACAAGCCGGCACGAAATTTCACTCGTAAAATACGGCTAACCGCATCGTCTATTCGCGCTTGGCTGATCTCACCACTTTTAACTTGGGCAATAGTATTTTCATACAATGGTTTCCATGCATCAGTCGGTACCATAAAAATATCTAATCCAGCATTAACTGACTTGGCACAAGACTCGTTAGTACAACCAGCGACTTGTCCGTGACCATTCCAATCGCCAACCACAAAGCCATCAAAGCCTAATCTATCTTTAAGTACATCGGTTAATAGGTATTGATTGCCATGATTTTTTTCCCCCTGCCAACTATTAAATGAGGCCATAACACTTTGTGCCCCAGCATTAAGTCCGCCGACATAACCTTGGGCATGAATGTCATATAAATCTTGTTCGCTAGCAAGGTTTTCGCCCTGATCGATTCCGTTTTCAGTTCCACCATCACCGATAAAGTGTTTTACCGTTGAAATAACATGTTGGTCTGATAAAAAGTTACCGCTGACAGAACCTTGCAAGCCTTCAACAATGGCATAAGCATACTCTTTTACTATGCGTGGATCTTCAGAATACCCTTCATAGGTTCTGCCCCAACGGTCATCTCGCACCACGGCAACGGTAGGAGCAAATACCCAATCAATCCCAGTCACCATAACTTCTTGAGCCGTAATGGCGGCTATTTTTTCAATCAATTTTGGGTTATTGGCAGCGCCTAAACCAATGTTATGCGGAAATAAGGTTGCGCCAATAACATTGTTATGACCGTGTACCGCATCTGTGCCCCACATGGTAGGAATATTAATCCCGTCGATACTGTCATCGACAGATGCTTGATAAAATGATTCCGCTAAGGCAACCCAATCTGCAGGCGTGGCATGCTTGTCGTTGTTAGGATAAGCACCGCCGCCATTGAGATAAGAACCAAAACCGTATTTACGCATATCTTCAACCGTAATATCGCGAATTTCTGGCTGGATCATTTGGGCAATTTTTTGCTCTAGCGTCATCTTGGCAATTAAGGCATCTATCTTGGCCTCTAATGCTTCATCTTTAGCGATAGCTGGGGGTAATGCAGGCCATATTGTTGATGCCGTTTGCTCCGAAGTTACAGCGGCTTCTGTTGTTTGCTGCTGAGTGCTTTGATTATCACCACACCCACTAACCCCAAGAAAAAGCCCCAAAGTGATTACAGTGGTTTTCATCGGCATTTTTAATTTCGTTGCACGCTGTATTTGAGTCAGTTTCATTGTATTTCCCTTACGCATTGTCTGTTGATACTGGACGTTTTGCATTGCAGCCAATTAACCCGTAGTACCCGATAAAACAGTAACATAGCAAGGGGACAATAAAGGCTAATTGAATCCCCAGGATGTCAGCTAACATGCCCTGAAATAAGGGCAAAATCGCACCGCCAACAATGGCTAAACACAAAATACCTGAGCCTTGGCTAGTGTGTTGTTTTAAATCTTGTAGTGCCAAACTGAAAATCGTTGGGAACATAATTGAGTTACACAGACCGACGAACAACAAGGCCCACATGGCTACCGTGCCAATGCTCATCATGGCTGCAGACACTAAAATACACGCGCACAGTGCGTTAAACGCTAACACCTTACCTGCATTAATTTTCTGCATAACAGCGGCGCCAATAAAACGGCCGACCATAGCGCCACCAAAGTAATAAGCAATATAATGGGCTGCCTGCGATTCAGACACACCACCAATATGATCTTGAGTTAAAAAGCTAATCAGAAAACTGCCAATACCAACTTCAGCACCGACGTATACAAAAATCCCTACCGCGCCCATCACCAAATGCGGATACTGCCAAGCACTTCCCGTTGCAGAGGTGGTCGATGCCGCATCTTTTTTGCCCAATAGCGGTAGTTTTAACATCATAAAAATCAATGCCAATGCAAACAATGACAAGGCTAAAATTAAGTAAGGGGTTTGAACGGCACTGGCTTGTTGCTCTACTGATAATCGGCCAATAACTTCACCTACCTCAGTGATGCTCTCATCATGCTCAACCGTTGATAAAATTAACCAACTGCCAAAAAATGGCGCAACTGTTGTACCTAATGAATTAAATGCTTGGGTTAAGGTTAAGCGAGACGATGCGGTTTCTGCAGGGCCTAAAACACTGACATAAGGGTTGGCAGATACTTGTAAAATAGTAATGCCTGATGCCAATACAAAAAAGGCAAACAAAAACATATTATAAGAAGCATAACTTGCTGACGGATAAAATAATAAACATCCAATACAGGCAATAACCAGTCCGGTAATAATGCCTTTTTGATAACCAATTTTACCGACTAGCGCACCGGCAGGGATCGACACAACAAAATACGCACCAAAAAAGCAAAATTGCACCAGCATCGCTTGAGTGTAATTAAGGTCGAACATATTTTTTAGATAAGGGATTAAAATATCATTTAAACAGGTTAAAAAACCCCACATAAAAAATAATGATGTTAACGCCACTAACGCAAAGCGAAAGTTTCCTTGCTGATGAGTTGAATTAACCGGAGTCGATTCGAGTTGAAGCTGCGAAGTCGTCATGACATTCCCTTATTGTTGTTAATAGTTATCTTGGGTTGCAGTACATAACGCCAGTGAACTGGATGCTCTTTGTCATTACCTAAGAGTTAACTCCCCGTAAACGCTAGGCATTTTCCATATCGCTATTCCCACACTTGTGCAAGCAGATGAGGATTCAATATTTAACCAAATCAATTATTGACCTTTGGATAATTAATCACTAATCTCAATGTAAGCGCTTTCATTTTTAACATATCGATAACTGATGTCAACGGTTTTTAAACGCGAGAGCATAATATTTACGGTTAGGACAATGCGACACTAGGCCTTTTATCAGTGTGTTTTAAGCTAATAAGTTAGTAATAAAAAAAGACAAAATTAATCAATACTAAGTGAATTAAAATATGAAAATTATGTTACCAGCCGATTCAAAAATGCATTCAAAAGCGTTCACCTTTGGTGTGGCGACAGCTTCATTTCAAATTGAAGGTGCTGTGGCAACTCGCCTGCCCTGTATTTGGGACACATTTTGTGCGACGCCTGGCAAAATTCGTGATGGGTCTGATGGCTCGCAAGCATGCGAACACGTTAAGTTATGGCGTGAAGATGTCGATCTAATAGAATCGCTAGGTGTCGACGCCTACCGTTTATCGATCTCATGGCCTCGCGTTATGCACAAAGATGGCAGCCTGAATCCACAAGGTGTGCAGTTTTATACCGACTTACTCGATGAACTAAACCGTCGTGGCATTAAAACCTTTGTGACCTTGTACCATTGGGATTTACCACAACATATTGAAGATAATGGTGGTTGGTTAAATCGCGAAACAGCCTATTTATTTGCTGACTATGCCGACAAAATAACCCAAGCATTCGGTGACAGAGTTTACTCATATGCCACATTTAACGAACCTTTTTGCAGTTCATACTTAGGTTATGAAATTGGCATTCATGCTCCTGGATTAGCTAAAAAAGCTTATGGCCGTCAATCTGCACACCACTTATTATTGGCTCATGGTTTAGCCATGAAGGTGCTGCAAAAAAACAGCCCTAACAGCCAAAATGGTATCGTGCTTAACTTTACGCCTTGCTATAGCGCCACTGATTCTGCCGCAGATATTGACGCAGCAAGTAAAGCCGACCAATATTTCAATCAGTGGTACATCAAACCCTTGTTTGACCGCTGCTACCCAGAGATTATCAATGACTTTGCCGCAGAAGATGTGCCGGTTATTGAAGCTGGCGACTTTGATATTATTGCTCAACCTATCGACTTTCTAGGCATCAACTTTTATACCCGTGCAGTCTATAAAGCCGACCCAGTTAATGGCTTTAGCCAAGTAGACATGGTCGGCAAACCTAAAACAGACATGGGATGGGAAATTTACCCACAAGCCTTTAGTGATTTATTAACCTCTTTAGATGCACTTTATCCTTTACCACCGATCTACATTACCGAAAACGGTGCGGCAATGGATGATAAATTGTTAAACGGTAAAGTGGATGACCAAGACAGACTCGAATACTATAACGCTCACTTAAATGCGGTAAATAATGCCATTGAACAAGGTGTTAATGTTGTGGGTTATTTTGCTTGGAGTTTGATGGATAACTTTGAGTGGGCAGAAGGTTATTTAAAACGCTTCGGTATTGTCTATGTTGATTATGCAACCCAAGAACGTACCTTAAAAGCCAGTGCATACGCGTATAGAGACTTTATTAACGCAAGAACATAATATGTTAACCAGAATAAAGCCGTTATATAAACGGCTTTATTCTATTCAAATAGTTGCATCATTTTAAGCAATAACAACAATAATTGAGGCATGTATGATTAGCACTAGAGAAAAAATAGCTTACGGACTTGGGGACACCGCCAGTAATATTGTGTTTCAAACCGTGATGCTATTTCTAACTTTTTTCTATACCGACATTTTCGGTATTTCGCCTGCATTTGTGGGCACAATGTTTTTAGCTGTTCGCTTAATTGATGCGATCACCGACCCACTAATGGGCGCGCTAGCAGACAGAACCAACACTCGTTGGGGTAAGTTTAGACCTTATCTATTATGGTTTGCCCTTCCCTTTGGCTTTATTAGCGTATTAGCCTTTACTACGCCGGATTTGTCTGAAGACGGTAAAATGATTTATGCCTTTGTCACCTATACCGCATTGATGATGGTGTATACCGCGATTAATATTCCTTATTGTGCATTAGGCGGTGTATTAACAGCGGATCCTAAAGAACGCGTGTCAGTGCAATCATACCGTTTTGTGTTTGCGATGCTGGGCGGATTATTGGTGTCAGGCCTAACCTTACCTTTGGTGGAGTTTTTAGGTAAAGGCGATCAGGCTAAAGGCTATCAACTAACGATTGCCGCGATGAGCATTTTGGGTGTTGCGATGTTTTTAGCCTGCTTTTGGGGCACCAAAGAGCGTCTGCATCCACCTATAGACCAACAAACAAGCTTTAAAAAAGACTTCACCGACATGCTAAAAAATGATCAGTGGCGAGTATTGGCCATTGCGGCAGTCTGTCTATTATCAGGCATGGTATTGCGCACCAGTTTAGCGATTTACTATGTAAAATATTTCTTAAACATGCCTGATTCTATTACCCTTTTCATCACTCTTGGCATGGTTGGTAATATATTCGGTTGTATTTTAGCTCAACCTTTAGCAAAACGTTTTTGTAAAGTAAAAGCCTATATTAGCTTGCAACTGCTGGCGGCGGCCATGTGTGTCGTAAGCTACTTTGTGCCAAGCGATCAAGTGGTACTGGCCTTTGGGATGTTTGTCATATGGGGCTTTACTTTCAATATGGCTACACCACTGCTTTGGGCAAAAATGGCTGATGTGGTCGACTATGGTCAACATAAAAACGGTGTACGCATTACCGGAATGATTTACTCATCGGTCATATTCTTTATCAAACTTGGGGTTGCTATTGGTGGTGCGGCAGCTGGTTGGTTACTGGCAGGTTATGGTTATCAGCCAGATATCATCCAAACTGAACAGACTCAACAAGGAATATTACTTTCATTCACTGTATACCCTGCTATCGGTTCATTGGTAGTGGCCTTTGTTATGCGTTGGTACACCTTGGACAATGAAAAAGTGGACCAAATACACTTAGAATTAAATAGAGAAGTAAAATAAAAGCATGATAGTCTTGGAGCCATGTGCTCCAAGACGGCTTTTAAAAACTAATTATATGGCAACAATTTACGATGTATCCGTAATGGCTGGTGTGTCTCTAGCGACCGTGTCTAGAGTGATGAATAACAACACCAAAGTCAGCGATAAAACCAAACAAAAGGTTCTCGATGCGATGGCCTCTTTAGGCTATCGCCCTAATACTATTGCCCAATCATTAGCCTCAAATTGCTCCAACAGTGTTGGGGTTTTAGTGTCTCAGCTTGACGGTCCTTTTTATGGTCCCATGATGACAGAAATCGAAACCGCCCTTCGAACAGCTAACAAGCACGTGATTATTGCTGCTGGTCATAGCGACGAGAAGCAAGAAAAAGAAGGGGTTGAGTTTTTGATGAGTCGCGGTTGTGATGCTCTTATTTTGGACATTGAGGCGGTATCAGACGATTACTTGATTGAATTGAGTAAAGGCCCAACACCAGTGGTATTTATTAACCGCTATATCGACGCCATCAAAGAACGCTGTGTTTATCTTGAAAATGAGCAAGGCGGTTTCATGGCTACCGAGCACATATTATCACTTGGTCATAAAGACATCGCTTACATTTCAGGGCCATTGTTTAAGCTCGACGTACGAGATCGTCTAAAAGGACATAAACGAGCATTGCAACAATACAATATCGATTTTGATGACACCCTTTGCATTGAAAGTGACTTTAAAGAAGCTGGCGGTTGTGAAGCGATGGAGCATTTACTGTCGATGAATAAAACCATTACTGCTGTCGTGTGTGCGAATGATCAAATGGCCTCTGGGGCAATTGCAGTGTGTTTAGAACACGGAATCCGTGTACCCGATGATATTTCATTTATTGGTTACGATAATATTCCATTTCCACAGTACATCTCACCGAAATTATCGACCGTTAACAACCCTATTCACGAAATGGGTAAAATGGCAGCCCTCTGGGTATTACAACAAGTGTATAACGATAAAGCCGTCTTAGTTGAAAGCTCGTTTACACCAGAGCTATTTGTGCGTGAATCAGCTAGAGCAATCAATCAGTAAGAGTCAACCGAACCATTTAGCGGTTAACCTATCCTGCTGCAATGTCGATAAACGACATCCAAAAAAGCCCGATGATAAGTCCCTCTTCCCATAAGCGGCTCCCCAAGTCAGTAATCGATCAAGAGTGAGTCAACGCTACCTTATGCAGAGGTGATAGTATCTCGTAGCGATTAAAAAGTACTGATACTGACCATCTCACTGTGACGTGCCATCAACCATCTGCTCGCAAACAAATAATGCAATATGCGCTATAGACTAACAACTTAACTACGCATAAACGCACCTTATGAGTAATGAGAGAACAAGCATGGCCATAAAATACCGCAACAGTGAGATTTCAATCAACCTATGCAAGCTATCAACCGCGCAATGATAATCAGTTAACCTTTAGATAATATGTTGTCTCAAGTCCTGTGGGTCATTCACATGCATCTTAATGACTCATACTTTGATTATCGATAACACTGAAATAAGCCCTAACACCATAAGCAACAACCACATCAATTCACTGTCGCAACATGCAACAAAATAATAGCACGCAAGAAAGTTAGTCTAGAATAACCTTACTTGTTCTCAGTAACGGATAAAAACCAACCTAAGTGGTAACAATTCAACCAACAAAAGAAAGCGCTTACATTTTTATTTGAAATGTTCATAAAAAATAAAAAGCTTACTAAACAATAACTAATAAAACAAACATTGAATGACTTCTTATTATGGTTAATGAAATGTAATATTTAAAACTTGTTTTTGTTGACGGCGGTCACAATTTACACTAGTTTTATGTAAGCGCTTACATTAGCTGTTTTATAACATAACCATTATAAATAATGACTACAGCGTTGATGGAGAATTAAAAAAACGATTTGCGCCTAACCCGCAATATTGAGAGAAGCAAAATCTAGTCAATGGGGATTTCCTAGATGAAAACAACAAAATTTACAAAAACCAAGCTAGCGACCAGTTTATCGCTAGTGCTTGGTGTAAGCAGTATGTTACCTGCCTACGCAGCTGATGAAGCTGGTGATGAGAATATTGAAGTACTCCAAGTTACAGGTATTCGTGGCAGTTTAATTAAATCAATGGACGTTAAACGTTCATCAAGTGGAGTCGTCGACTCTATTTCTGCTGAAGACATTGGTAAGTTTCCAGATACCAACCTAGCAGAATCATTACAACGTATTACTGGTGTATCAATTGACCGTTCTAACGGTGAAGGCAGTAAAGTGTCCGTGCGTGGTTTTGGCCCAGACTACAACTTGATCACCCTCAATGGTCGTCAAATGCCAGTAACGACTGGCTCGCGCTCATTTGATTTTGCCAATATCGCATCTGAAAGTATTAGCGGTGTTGAAGTATATAAAACGAGCTCAGCGTCAAACTCCACTGGTGGTATCGGTTCTACTATCAATATTTTGACTCACAAACCATTTAGCTCTCCTGGATTGAAAGCTACATTTGGGGTAAAAGCTGTTGATGATAAATCAACAGATAAAGGCTCAATGACACCAGAATTGTCCGGTTTATATTCAAATACTTTTGCTGACGACAAATTTGGTATTTCGCTATCGGCCAGTTATCAAGAACGCGAAAGCGGTAACCAACAAGCGCAAGTTGGTACAGGCTGGCGTAGTTTTGCTGGTATAGATGACAACAATAGTCAATGGGGCGGTGTCGCTAAAGACGACACTCAAGTAAACCGTCCTGGTGATGATGATATTTACTCAGTGCCGCAGACAACCGTTTATCGTTTTGAAGAGCAACAACGTACTCGTACCAATGGCCAGTTAGTTTTACAGTACAGCCCAGTAGATAGCATAGTCACCAGCCTAGACTATACCTACATGCGTAACGATATCGACACTCAATCTCATGATGTATCAGCTTGGTTTAACTTTGTACCATCTGAAAACGTGTGGAGTGACGGCCCAGTCGCATCACCGCTCATTTATTCTGAAACTTACGGCTCACCTGTAGACTTATCGATGGCAGCTGGCGATTTTGGTGTTCGTAACGAGAGTGGCTCATTAGGCTTTAACATTGAATGGCAAGCGACAGATAATTTAAAACTGACTTTCGATGCACATAACTCAACGGCCGAATTTAAACCCAATAACATTTATGGTTCTAGCAACAATTTAAGTACCGCTGCATTTATACGTACCAGCGCGGCTACTGACTTTAGCGGTGATTTACCAGTGCTTGCGGTTGGTGGTGGTAATGCTGTGACTCCTGCAGACATGTTACTTACTGGTTCCAACTTCTCTAATGCACGCAACAAATCTGAAATTGATCAGTATCAGTTTGATGGCGAGTACTTGTTTGAAGACGCAGGTAGTATCGACTTTGGTGTTGAGCTTACTAATGTCAACAATCACTCTCAGCAAGTTGACGTACAACGTAACGATTGGGGTGGTGTAGGTTCTGCTGGTGATTTCGACGAATCATGGTTCCCAGCCGATACGATTACTGACAAATTTGATGCCAATGGTGGTGACTTCTCACTCGCTGATGGCAACTTTGACATTTTAAATACCATCTTCATGTGGGACTTTGCTGCTGTTCGTGACTTCTCAGCAGCTAATTATACCTCTTCTGTTAGTGGTGATTGTGGTAATGGTTTCTGTCCTTCTACTAATTATGCGGCTCAAACAGACCGTTATACTGAAGAAGAGTCACAAGCTGTTTACGTCCAGTACAACTACGACAACGAAATTGCCGGCATGCCATATGATGTTCACTTTGGTTTGCGTTATGAAAAAACTGACGTGACATCAACAGCTGCTGTAGCGGGCTATGATGGCGCAGTTTGGATTGCAGAAACTGAAATAGCACTTGCTGCCACCGGTGAACAAGTATTTGAAACTAAAACGGGTGATTACGACTACTTACTTCCTAGTTTCAACTTCAACATTGAAGTGGTTGAAGATGTGATCTTACGTGCAGCTTATAGCGAAACCATTGGGCGCCCTAACTACACAGATATCCAAGGCGGTACGGTATTAGCAACTCTCGCAAACCGAACTAATGGTGGTGGATCTGCAGGTAACCCGACACTATTGCCATTAGAATCGGAAAATATCGACTTCTCGGCAGAGTGGTACTACGCACCGTCAAGCTATGTGTCTGTAGGTTATTTCCGCAAGGATACTGCAAACTTCATTAGCAATGGTATTGTTAAAACGACTAACGGTATTTATAACCCAGCATCTGGTGATTTATATAAAGCTGCTGTGGCAGCAACGGGTACAACCGAAGCTGGGGCTGTTCGTGATTATATTTTCGCAAACTATGCTGACAATGCTGCGGTAGATGTTGCTAATCAAACTATCGCCGGTAGTGCTGCAAATAATGATGATCTATTGACCTTCAATATCGATACCCCGTCAAACAGCCCACGTAAGTCGGTGATCGATGGTTGGGAATTTGCTGCGCAACATTTCTTCGGTGAAACGGGTTTTGGTGTCATAGCCAACTATACCTTGGTTAATAGTGATGAAGCCTACAACAACTACTCATTAGCAGACCAATCAGCACTTATCGGCATTAGTGATACCGCTAACGCAGTCTTAGTTTATGAAAACTATGGTTTCCAAGCACGTGTTGCTTATAACTGGCGTGATGAGTTCTTAAACTCACGTGGTCAAGATACTGGGGCAAACCCTAAGTATACTGAAGCCTACTCACAAATCGATTTGTCTGTTAGTTATGATATCGAATCAGTTGAAGGCTTAACCGTGTTTTTCGAAGGACTTAACATTACAGAAGAGTACGTCCGTGTTCACGGCCGTGCTGAAGAGCAAGTGTTAAACCTGACTGAAACCGGCGCACGTTATAGCTTAGGTGCTCGTTATACCTTCTAAGTGAATAACGTTAGCAATATTGAGCTAAGCACCACTTAGCTCAATGATTTAACTTTATACTATGGTGCCTAACACGCTCAGTGTTAGGTGTTATCCATATAAGTTTCCCTTTTAGGTCGTTGAGGTGCACGTAATTTGTCACCTCTTTTTATTGCAACATATTGAGTAACAAGGACGTTACTATTTTTATGCTGCTTATAAGAGCTAAAAACATTGCTAAGAGAAGATGAATAACCAATACGTATTAAGTGGTTACATTTTTCTAAATTCTACTTATGATGAGACTTCAACATAATAAAATCTGCAATAAAAATATTGATAACAACTTAATAATAACAATAGTGCCAAAGGCGTAGGTAGAGATAATGCATAAACCAATCACCCAAATAGTCATTGTTGGTGGCGGTACAGCCGGTTGGATAACCGCTGGATTACTGGCTGCAGAGCATAATGTCGACAAAGGTGTCCTGGCCCACTCTCCTAAGCTCAACATTACCCTTATTGAATCACCAGATGTTGCCACCATTGGCGTAGGAGAAGGCACTTGGCCTTCGATGCGTTCAACTTTAAGCAAAATCGGCATTGATGAAAACCAGTTTATTCGCTGCTGTGACGCAAGCTTTAAGCAAGGTTCAAGATTTATTGATTGGCGCAATGACCCAAGCAAAGATGCCGACAGCAAAACGCCGACTCAGTCAAACAGCTATTTACACCCTTTTAGCCTACCTCACGGTCACCAAGAACTCGACTTATGCCCATTTTGGTTGCCCCATGCAGATCAAGTCAGCTTTGCTGAGGCGGTCAGTAGTCAAGCAGTGTTGACTCAACTTGGATTAGCGCCCAAAACCATTGCATCAGCGCAATATCATTTTCAAAATAATTACGGCTACCACCTTAATGCTGGCAAATTTAGCCAGATGTTAAGCGAACATTGCACCCAAAAGCTTGGCGTTACTCATATTCGTGATCATGTCAGTCATATTATTAATCATGATAATGGTGATATAGCCAAAGTGATCACTGCAGCACATGGTGAAATCCACGGACAATTATTTATCGACTGTACTGGCACTAAATCACTGTTATTAGGTGAGCATTTACAAGTACCATTTTTATCTCAAAAGTCAGTGTTATTTAATGATAGCGCCCTTGCTGTACAGGTACCTTATGAACAAGCAGACAGCCCTATCGCATCTTGTACTCATTCAACGGCTCAGCAAAATGGCTGGATTTGGGACATAGGCTTGCCGACACGCAAGGGCGTGGGGTATGTGTATTCATCAAGCCATACTAATGACGCTGACGCTGAGCAAAGCCTATTAACTTATTTAGGGCTTGATAGCGCCACGGCCGACAAACTAACGCCACGAAAATTATCGTTCAATCCAGGCTATAGAGCCAAATGCTGGCAAAATAACTGTATTGCCATTGGCATGGCTGCAGGATTTATCGAACCGCTAGAAGCCTCAGCATTAGCGTTAATTGAATGGACAGCAGCTACCCTAGCCCAACAACTCCCCTCCAATCGCCAAGTGATGGATACTATTGCGGCAAGGGTTAATCAGCGCTATCAACTGCACTGGCAACAAATTATCGACTTTTTAAAGCTGCACTATGTAATAAGTCAACGTGAAGTTGACCGCTATTGGCGCGATCATCGCGATAAGCAATCAATACCTGATAGTCTGCAAGCGCAACTTGAATTATGGCGCTATCAAGTGCCAAACCAACACGATATTAGCTATAAAGAAGCCTTATTTCCGGCTGCCAGTTTTCAATATGTGCTCTATGGCATGGGTTTTAATACTCAATTACCCAGCCATGTAAAACCATCAATGCAACAACAGGCACAGCAACTGTTTAATGATAATCAGCAACGCACTCAAGTATTAAGTAAAAGCTTACTGAGCAATCGCGATTTGCTAGCCAAAGTCGTGCAATATGGATTTGCTAAGCTGTAATCTAGATTAACTCAGATGGGTTGCTAGGATGGCAGACAGCGAATATCAAATGACTAACTAAGATCACCTACAATAATCATAACTACATAACGTATTTGAACGAACAAGATAGGACATCAAAATGAGCCAACATGTATTACTAAATAGCATCGATCATAAAGACCTTAAGGTTATCACTACCCGTTCTAGTGCGTTAGGCGATAATCTTTGGTTCGGCTTAACCTTTCCGCAAGAATTTCGTAGCATTCAAGCTCATTACCCTATTTTCTTTCATAAAGACGCTACCACTGGCCAGTTTTATGCGGTGGCATTATTTGGTTTTAAGCAAAATGAGAATCTGTTTTTATCTGACGCTGGTTGGAATGCATCTTATATTCCTCTAAGTGTGCGTCGCCAGCCATTTTTGATAGGACAACAAACCGTTCAAGAAGATGGCATTGAGCGTCAGCAACGGGTGATTCACATCGATTTAGACCACCCAAGAGTAAGCCATAACGACGGTGAAGCGCTGTTTTTTCCTTATGGTGGTAACACGCCTTTATTGGATGAAGTCGGTGAAATGCTTGAAGCGATTCATCATGGGCTCAGTGACAGTAATCGTTTTATCGACGTATTAATTGAGCATGAGTTACTGGAATCGTTTACCTTAGACCTCGAACTAGACAATGGCCAAAAACATCAAATGATTGGTTTTTATACCATTAATGAAAACACCCTAGCCGCGTTATCTGCAGAAGTGCTAGGCACTTTGCATCAGCAAGGTTATTTACAAGCCATTTATATGGCTCTGGCATCGCAAAGCAAAGTTCGCGAGCTACTTAACCTTAAAAATGCTCAAGGTTAATCGATAATGGTGAGCCACAATACAAATCCAAACCTATCAGAGCCGATACAAGCTCACTCGACACAAGCTGTCGACAGCGTAAGCGGTTGGACCTTAGAGCAAGTGCTCGCTCATATTGAGCATGCAGATAAGCCCATGGTATTTAAAGGCCTATGCCATCACTGGCCTTTAGTCCAAGCGGGTCTTGAGTCAGCAAACAAGGCAATGGATTATCTGTGTCAATTTTATCAAGGCTCGGCGGTGACCGCATATTATCTCCCCCACGAGCAACATGGACGGGTATTTTACAATCAAGAGGTTAATGGTTTTAATTACCAAGCAGGTCGCCTGGATTTCAACCAATTATTAAGCCGCTTAAAACAAGAAAATGCCAGCCAAACACCTGCGGGGATCTACATGGGCTCAACAGACATACACCAATGTCTGCCGGGGCTGGGTGAACAAAACAGTTTAGATTTATCGCCAACGCAACCATTGACGAGTATTTGGCTTGGTAACCAAACCAAGGTAGCAGCGCATTTTGACTTTCCGCTCAACCTCGCGTGTAACGCTGTGGGGAAACGCACTTTCACCTTATTTCCGCCTGAGCAAATCAGCAATTTATATGTCGGCCCAATGGAATTCGCTCCAGGTGGACAAGACATCAGCATGGTAGATTTTGCAGAACCGGACTTCGAGCGTTTTCCTAAGTTTAAGCAGGCACTTGCGGCATCATTGACCGCACAACTGAATCCGGGGGATGTGTTGTTTATTCCCAGCATGTGGTGGCATCACGTGCGCGGAGTTGACGACTTTAACGTACTCATCACCCATTGGTGGCGCGACACACCAGGCTATTTAGGCAGACCCAACAATGCCCTGCTTCACAGCATGCTAAGCCTTCGATCATTACCTAAAGCACAACGCCAAGCGTGGAAAGCACTTTTTGAACATTACATTTTTAACCACGACGATATTGATGACAGCCATATACCAGACCAAGCTAAAGGCATGTTAACCAAGCCATTAGATGAACTCAACGCCCGTAAGTTACGCGCAGATTTAATCAACAAATTAAAACGATAATGCTGCGAACAGCAAGACATCAAACAGGACGCTCAAGATGAATAAAACAGTCAAAAAAGTAGTGATTGCCGGTGGTGGTACCGCTGGCTGGATGGCCGCTGCCGCCTTCAGCAAACTATTGGGCAAAAATCTTGATATTGTCTTAGTCGAATCAGATGAAATCGGCACTATTGGTGTCGGTGAAGCTACCATCCCTACCCTGCATATCTTTCATCGTTTACTGGGATTAAAAGAGCAAGATGTGATGGCTGCTACCAATGCCACCTTTAAACTCGGTATCCAATTTGAAAACTGGCATGATGTTAATAAAGACTACTTGCATTCATTTGGCTTTTTAGGCAAAGACTGCTGGGCCTGTGGTTTTCAGCACTTTTGGCTTAAAGGCCAACAAAAAAACATGGTCAGCGAAATTGGTGATTATTGCACCGAACATTTAGCCGCTCGCCAAGGCCGTTTTGCTGTGCTGCCAAATCAAGATTACAACCATGCTTACCACATGGACTCCAGTCTTTACGCCAAGTTTCTGCGAAAATTTGCTGAGCAACATGGAATGAGGCGCATTGAAGGCAAGATAGCCGATGTTTTGCAACATGAAGACACGGGCAATATTCGCGCATTACAACTTGAAAATGGTGAGTTCATCGAAGGTGATTTATTTATCGACTGTACTGGTTTTAAAGCCTTACTCATTGAGCAAACCTTAAACTCTGGTTTTGAAGACTGGAGTCATTGGTTACCGTGCGACAGTGCTATTGCCGTACAAACCGAAGCAGTGCAAAACCCCATACCTTACACACGTTCAATTGCCCGTGAATCTGGCTGGCAATGGCGCATTCCGTTGCAAACTCGTACTGGTAATGGCTTAGTATTTTGCAGCAAGTACCTCTCTGATGCCGATGCCACCGAACTGTTACTCAACAATATTGAAGGCCAACCAATCAATAAGCCTAGAGTCATTAAGTTCAAAACCGGTACGCGTCGTCAACATTGGAATAAAAACTGTATCGCCATTGGCTTATCAGCGGGATTTTTAGAGCCGTTAGAGTCAACCAGCATTCATATGATCCAACGAAGCATTGTCCGCTTACTGCAACTGTTTCCATCTCAAGGGATAATTCAAGCCGACATTGATGAATTTAATCAACAAACCAAGATTGAATTAGACAACATTCGCGACTTTATTATTTTGCATTACAAAGTCACTGACCGTGAAGACAGCCGCTTTTGGCGTTATTGCAAAAACATGCCGATCCCAACGTCATTACAACATCGTATCGACATGTTTAGCCAATCAGGCAAAGTCTACAAATACGGCAGTGAACTGTTTGGTGAAAGCTCATGGATCCAAGTTATGATGGGCCAAGGTCTACAACCTAAAGAGTACCATCCAATTGTCGACATGATGGACGATGCTGAATTACAGAGCTTTTTAAACAGCATTAAAGCCACCGTAAAACGCAAAGTTGATACCTTGCCTGTACACCATGATTTTGTGCAGCATTATTGTAAATCAACGGCGATGCAGGGCTAATCCTGATGTCTGTATCAGCAACAACCAAGCCCATTATCAAGGTCAATCATATTGCACCGCAGGTGCAATTGATTGGCCAACAACAAACACCTGTGATTGTGATTGATAATTTTGCTGAAGATATCGCTCAGTTGATCGCTATTGCGGTCAATGACAGCACATTCCGTCAAGATAAAGGCTCATACTACCCAGGATGTCGTACATCATTGCCCAAGCAATATGTTATCGAGGTTCTCAATGCGCTGTACAAACTGATCTACGACGTTTATCGCATTCCAGCATCATTACGATTAAAGCCGCAGCAATATGTCTATTCATTAATCGACAAACAGCCAGAAACCTTGGCTCCACTACAATGTTTGCCTCACTTCGATGGGACAAACCCGCATTACTTTGCCATTTTGCATTATCTTAACGATGCTCCACATGGCAACACAGGCTTTTTTAGGCATAACCTCACCGATCTTGAGCGGATAACGGCGGAAAATATCGAAGACTATTTTACCAAAGCGCAGCCGTTTCTCGACAGCAAAACCCAAACACCAGCCAGTTACTTTGTTGCCAGCGACGAGCATTACAGCTTGTATCATCAAATCGAATATCGTCCAAATCGCTTAGTGATTTACCCCGGTAACTTATTACATTCAACCATAGTAAACCCACAAACTGACATTGATGCAAATCCTAGTTCAGGTCGGCTCACCACTAATATTTTTATAAATTTTCAATAACATAAGGAACACGTTATGGTTAATCCTCTTGGGATAATAATGCCTATTCGCCATAAAAATAAGCCACAAAACAGTGCGTCTAGCACCACCTTAAGCCCTCTTTATAGCGCCCTGTTGATGTGCAGTTTTGTCACCATCAGTCCAGCAGCGCTTGCCGAACACCCTAATATTACGCCTGAAACACTGCATGCATTAACAGTATTGTCCGACAGCGAGAAGTTGCGTATTGGCGATCGTATCAGCCAAGTCGAAGACGAGGTTAACCGCTTATTACCACAGCTTACATTGGCTGAAAAAGTGTCATTAGTACATGCTGCGGGCAAGTTTCACATCCCAGCCATTGAACGCTTAGGAATACATGAAATGTGGATGTCTGACGGCCCACACGGCGTGCGTTATGAAATTGACCGAAATTCATGGGCACCTGCTGGCTGGACTAACGATTATTCCACTTATTTACCACCATTAACCGCAGTAGCCGCCAGCTGGGACCCAAACATGGCCAGCCTGCACGGCAATATTTTAGGTGCAGAGGCGCGTCATCGTAATAAAGACCTTATTCTTGGTCCTGGTGTTAACCTAGCAAGATTGCCATTGTATGGGCGTAACTTTGAATACATGGGAGAAGACCCATTTTTAGTTGCCAGTCTAGTGGTACCTGAAGTGCTTGCGATTCAAGCTAATGATGTCGGTGCAACCGTAAAACATTATGCGTTAAATACTCAAGAGCTCAACCGCACTGGCGTGAATGCCAAACCTGATGAACGCACACTTCGTGAAGTGTATTTACCTGCATTTGAAGCGGCAGTAAAACAAGCCAATGTCCATTCTATTATGGGCTCATATAACGAGTTTCGCGGCACGAATGCCAACCAAAGTGCACATCTGGTTAATACAATATTAAAAGGCGAATGGGGTTTTCAAGGGGTGTTATTAACTGACTGGAATGTCGACATAAACACTTATGATGCTGCAATGAACGGTCTTGATATTGAGATGGGCACCGATGTCGCTGATTTTGACGACTACTTTTTTGCCAAGCCATTACTGGAAATGATTAATGCAGGCAAAATCCCAGTAGCGGTGTTAGATGACAAAGTTCGTCGTATTTTACGATTAGAACTCAGTATCGGCATGATGGATAAGCAGCGCCTATCGGGCGAGCGTAATACTCAGGCACATCGTGATGATGCTCGCACTATTGCAGCCAATGGCATAGTGCTACTCAAAAATGACAGCAATATCCTGCCATTGAACGCCAACAAACTTAAACGAGTATTAGTCTTAGGCCCCAATGCCGACAAGCGTCATGGCTTTGGTGGAGGTTCATCCGAGGTTAAAACCTTATATGAAATTAGCCCGCTAGAGGGATTAAAAGCCAAACTAGGTAACAAGGTTGATATTACCCTAATGCGAGCTGCCAGCAGCAAGTTTATGCCTATTCCTAATGACTATCTGACTACTCGTCATTGGACTGGCACCCCGTCTTGGCAAATTAACTATTATAGTGATAAAGCAATGACCAAGCTTGCCAGTGAATCTTGGATTGCCGATCCGCAGTTTGATGCAAAAGGCCAACGTCAATTTGTGGAGATAAAAGCCAACCTTAAACCAATCGAAAGCGGCAGCCATAGCTTTAATATCAAAGCAGACGGAAACATTGCTCTATTTATCAATGATAAACCTTTATTAACCTCAACCACGGCACAGTCAGATAGCATCATCACTAAAGCAATAAAGTTAACAGCAGGCGAAACCTATGCTGTTAGCTTACGCTATCAGGGCGACCAACAAGCCACCTTGGGCTGGGAAACACCCAACAGCTTGTACAATAGCGAAAAAGAATATTTAGCCGCGGCGAAGAAGGCAGATGCAGTATTTTATTTTGCAGGCTTAAGCCATGCCGATGACCGAGAATCAATTGATCGTCCAGACATGATCTTACCCGGTCAGCAAGATGAGGTTATTGCCAAACTGCTGAAAGCAAATCCCAACACAATCGTGTTTATGATTGGCGGGTCGGCGGTTGAAATGCCATGGGCCGATAGCGCAAGTACGCTTGTTTGGGGCTGGTATGGTGGCATGGAAGCAGGCAACGCCTATGCCGACATGTTATTTGGTGATACTAATCCGAGCGGCAAAATGCCGATAACCTTGCCTAAAAAACTCATCGATACCGCACCTATTGTGTTAAATGATTACAATGCAACTGAGTCGTTATATTCCGAAGGTGTGTTTATTGGTTATCGCTGGTTTGAGCAACAAAAAATTAAGCCTTTATTTGCTTTTGGTCATGGTTTGTCTTACAGCAAATTTAGTTACCAAAACATTAGCCTATCAAGTGCGAGTATTGCAGGCGACGACACCATCACAGTCAAAGTCGATATTACTAACACCAGTAAAGTCGATGGTGCAGAAGTGGCTCAACTGTATTTACACGATGTCAAAGCCAGCGTCCCACGCCCCATTAAAGAGCTAAAAGGTTTTGATAAACTGTGGTTAAAAGCCGGCGAAACTAAAACAGCTAGCTTTACCTTAACTCAACGTGATTTATCATTTTGGGACGTTAACACCAATGATTGGCTAGCAGAATCTGGCACATTTGAAGTGATGATTGGCGCATCGGTTGCAGACATACGCTTACATAAAACCTTTGAGTATCAGCAAGTAAAATAAATCATTATATTCAAAAGATCTAACGAAAAATGGCTTAATGTAATCAACATTAAGCCATTTTTATAACGTTACACTCTCAATTCAATCTCGTGTTAAACAACCTTAAATCGAGCCACTTCTGAGCGTAATGATTGACACACTGAAGCTGTTTTTAGCGCAATTTGTTGGTTTTCAGCAATCACATCATTGCAATGACGAGTTTTATCAGATAACTCAGTTAGATTACGATTAATCTCCTCGGTTACATGGGTTTGTTGTTCAGTAGCCGCAGCGGTATGTGTTGACATATCGGTCACTTTGGCTGTGGCTTGCAAAATTAAATCAAGGGAAATTCGTGTTTGTGAAGATAACTCGACCGTAGTCGCGGTTAAACTCGCACCCGCTTCAATGGTATGAACGGCATCGTTAACACCACGTTGCAGCTGCTCAATCATATTCTGAATATCTTGAATTGATCGTTCTGTTCGGCTGGCCAAGGTTCGTACCTCATCAGCAACCACCGCAAATCCACGGCCTTGCTCACCAGCGCGAGCCGCTTCAATTGCCGCATTTAACGCCAGCAAGTTGGTTTGCTCTGCAATACCGCGGATCACATCAAGAACCGACGCAATTTGTGACGAATTAGTCGACAAGGCTTGAATAACCACCACAGCATTTTGAACAGACGTCGACAGTTGTTGAATATTATCGATAGACAACGACAGAATGCGTTTACCTTCAACCGTCTGATCATTCACATTATTAATTTCAGATGCGGTATCCAATGCATTTTTAGCCACTTCACGAACCGCTGAGCTCATTTGATTGACGGCGGTAACAATACTATCCACTGAATAATGCTGTTCTTGGCTAATTTGGCTGGCAGTTGCAGCATTGCCCGCTAGCTGTCCAATACTGGTATTAACCTCATTAGACTGTTTATCGATAGCAATAATCATTTGCTGTAAATGATCAATGAAATGATTAAATGTTGTGGCTAGCTCGCCAATTTCATCATGTTGCCTAATGATTAATCGACGGGTTAAATCACCATCACCTCGACTAATATCAGTGATACGATCGTTCACATCATTAATTCTATCCACCACCACTTTAGGGCCGTAATAAGCCAAGAAGATAGTCAAAATAATCAGAATGCCAGACACTGTAAATAATATTGTTAGCTGATTTTTTGCTGTTTGAGTATTATTTTGGTCGATTAATTTAACTTGCTCATCGGCACGCTCGCCGGCCGTATTATAAATATCACGCAATCTTGAAAACTCAGATAAAGACACGTCCTTATAACGTTGTTTTGCAGTGGAATAGTCTCCCGCTTTAACTGCACTGATTACCGACGACGAGGCCGTAAACCATTTGTCATATTGAGTATCAAAGCCGTTGAGCCCACTTACCACATCTGGGTAAAGTGTTAACAGACGGCTAAATTCGGCAACTCGCTGCTTAGCTTGATCGGCATTCTCTTGCCAATTACTGATTTGATCATCTCTTTGCTGAGCACTTAGTTCACTACTAAGCAAAAGAACTTCACTTAAATGAGCTTGATATAAATCGCGATCACCATTGATAATGCTTGAAATAGCAGGATTAAATTGACGACTGAGCTCATGGATCTGATCTAGTTGATTTTGACTCTGAGTGGCATTAGTAATGGCCATAATGGCTAAAGCTACTGCAAATATAATGAATATCAATGAGAATTTAGCGCGAATAGTGCTAAACATAGCAACCTCCGATGAATGTTGTAATTTAGGTATTTTTATTATTTGTGATTAAACAACAAATTTATCAATCTATAATGGCTAACGCTTATTCCCCATTCAAACACCGGCCTTAGTGTCAATAAATGTCATCAATAACTCACTTAACTGCTGTGCTTCGATTATGTTTTCCGACTCGGTCAATAAATGTATAACACATTCTGCCGTACATAATCCTCCTTCTATTTGGTTTCGCCTCAGTGGGTATATCGACTTGGGCGAATTAATTAATAACACTTTAGGTAGTGCTTTGAGATATGGACTTTGATTAAACATCTTGCGAGCTTCTTGCCAAGTTGCATCGATAAGCACTAAATATAATAGTCTTTGAGATATCTCGCATACTTTTTGTGAAATATTTTTATCATCACTGGGGAAAACCAACCCCACCTTACCAGCTGCAATCAAACGTAATAATTCAGCATCAGGCTGTTTACGGTGCCACTCAACCACACGAGCGCGCTCGCCTAACACCTGAGACACTAACTTGCCCGTATTATTGGCTCGCAACATTTCGCGAGGATGAGTTAACAAAATAATATTCACAACAATACTCAACTGAACAAATGATTAATTTAATTTCGCAATGTAACACAGATGCAAAAACGATAGAATAAACTCAAGTTAGATAAAAAAATCAATAAAAATTAGATGGATACTTTAGCGTTAACCTGTTCATTACCAGCATCACTTTACGCTATAATCGCAAAAATAGTTTGCTAAGTTATACTATCCCTTAATATGAGTTGAACTGAGATAATGCTATTACAACAAGTTATCGCGCTGTTTTTCACTATGCTCATTTTAGCCATAGTGCCAGGTCCGGCTGTATTTGCGGTGGTATCGCGATCATTTTCGAATGGATTTAATCATGGTACTGCCATTACCTTTGGTGTATTGCTGGGGGATTTTATTTATATCCTATTAGCACTGTTTGGGTTATCGGCAATAGCTAACGCCATGGGGCCAACATTTGAGCTAATAAAATACGCTAGTGCGCTGTATTTATGCTGGCTTGGCGTCAGTATGCTGCGAAACACAGCAAAGGGCGTTCAGTTAGCCACCACGCCCAAGGTCAGTCAGCTTAAGAATATCATCACCGGCACAGCAATTGCGCTAGGCAATCCTAAAGCCTTAATATTTTACGTCAGTTTCTTCCCTGCCTTTGTGCCGATGAACCAAGTAGATGTGACCGATGTTATTATCATACTGGCTACTGCAACCTTGGCTTTTGGTTCTGTTAATCTGACTTATGCTTATTTAGCCTCTAGTGCAAAGCATGTATTTACCTCACCCAATGCGGTCACCATAATCAATCGAACCGCAGGCAGTATTATGTTGATTGCTGGCGTATTGATTGTGTTAAATATTTAGGATGTTGCAATGAGCGCAGTACGCTTTACTCCCCTTACATTAGTCAATGGATTAACCTTAAAAAACCGTGTTGTAGTGCCGCCAATGGCATCCCAAACGGCAGACAATAATGGTTTAGCCACCGAGAAAACCTTTAGCCATTATCAAGGCTTAGCCCAATCTGGTGCGGGCTTAGTGATGGTAGAGTATAGCCATGTCAATCTAGCTGGTCGCAGCGAAGCAAATCAGCTTGGCGCCCATGATGACGCCTGTTTACCTGGACTGAGTCAAATTGCCAAGCTATTACACCAAATGGATGTTAAAACAGGCTTACAGATTACCCATTGCGGCGGCAAAGACAGTGCTGCTATTAGCACCGATATTATGGGCCCTTCTGGCATTGTAGTGCCAGCATACGATCGCGTATTACCCACACCGCGCGCCATGACACTGGATGATATCGCAATATGGCAGCAAGACTTCGTCAATAGCGCTATTCGTGCCGACAAAGCTGGATTTGATTTAGTCGAAATCCATTGTGCTCATGGTTATGGTATCAATCAGTGGTTATCGCCGCTAACCAATCAACGTACAGACCAATACGGTGGCAGTGTTAAAAATCGCGCCAGAATCTTGCTAGAAATGGTCAGTCAGATAAAACAAGCCGCGCCAAGATTAGCCATAATGACCCGTATTCCCGGTCAAGATGGTTACCCAGGAGGCCTATCCCACAGCGATATGGGCCAAGTTAGCCAGTGGTTAGTTGATGCGGGCGTGGAAATACTCAATGTGTCGTCAGGCATTGGCGGTTGGAACAGACCTAAAGATATCCGCGGCGAAGGCTTTTTAGTTGCCGATGCTGCGCCATTGACAGGTAAAACTGCTGCTGCGGTTATTGGTGTTGGCGGCATTGAAACCCTTGATTACATTGAGACCATTTTAACGAACAAGCAAGTAGACCTGGTGGCCGTTGGCCGCGCTATTTTGGCAGGGCCAACTGATTTTGCAACACGTGTGATGGTTAACAATTAATCATGATGTAAAGTCCATCATGGCTCAACGTCATAGTAGCCGATATGAAATCATCATCTAGAGTCTAAGCTTGAGTAGTAAAAAAGGCCCGAATAACGCGTTATTCGGGCCTTATAAATTCTAGGACAGACATTACTTGCCGATTGTTTGCAGCTTTTGTAGATAATCCGCTTTGCTGAGTAAGGCGATGACTTCTGCCGGTTCTAACCATGATTCCAGTTGCGATAAGCTTTCAGCATGCTCCAATTTCCACTCGGCAATGATCCTCGGAGCATAAAACAACGGTTTTTGCTCATCTAAGTCAGGTAACTGAGCAAGGTGCCATGTAAATAACTGTGGATTATTCACCAGTCGACTGAACGGATGCATGTGTTGTAGATGTGTCATTTTAGCCAGGTTGGCTTTCAATTCAACCAGAATGTGAACTGGCTTCTTTTCTTCTGGCGCTCGCAGTAACCCAATGGTTTTAATCCATTTCGTGCGCCGCGCGCCGCCGCTCAACCATGAAAGTGGGATCGATAACATTAACCCTATGGTGATCGGTAATAACCAGTAAAACAATTCCTTACTTAGCAACATTGCAGTCAAAGCAAGTACAACACCAAACACAGTATGGCCAAGATGTGCACGCATCACTGGTATCCAGCTCAATGCGCCGTCATCTCTTGATTGGGGCATCCAGCCACTGTCTTTACCTCGAAATATAGATAACACCACGCCAAACTGCGACACCATCAAAATTGGCGCATACAGAGCAGACATTACCATTTCGAATAAGGTACTCAAGGTTAACAAGATGGGACCACCAAATCTTAAGCACCGAGGAATATTAATCATCGCAGCAAACCAGCCAAAGGCTTTGGGGGCCAATACAATTGCCATTGAAACCACAAACAGACTTAACGCGCGCTCAGAGTCAAATACTGGCCAGGTTGGAAACAGCGATGGATTAGCAAAATACTCTGGGCGAATAAAAGCCGCCTGAACGGCAATCGCCAGCCCCACCATAATTAACGCTAACCAAAAAATGGCACTTAGGTAAGACATGACCCCAGACAAAAGATGTAACCGGGTTGGCAAGGAAAACCCTCGGGCGAACATAAATGCCGAATGCTGTAAATTGCCCTGACACCAGCGTCGATCGCGGATCATCACATCAAGTAACGAAGGAGGGGCTTCTTCAAATGAAGCCTCAATATCGGTATCAAAACGTACCCCCCACCCCGCACGGCGCAGCAGCGCCGCTTCAATAAAATCATGACTTAATACATGGCCGCCAAAAGGTGCTTTACCGGGCAGAATAGGCAAATGACAGGATTCAGCAAAGGCTCTAGTGCGAATGATGGCATTGTGTCCCCAAAAATTTGAAGACAAACCATGCCAAGCTGACAAGCCCGCTGCATAGATGGGACCAAAACATTGATTAGCAAACTGTTGTAGCCTGCTGTACAGGGTATTGGCGAAAACAAGTGTCGGTAAGGTTTGAATAAGGCCGACACCTGGCGCGGCGGCCAAACGACGTGACAGTGTCACCATCGACTTTGCGCTCATAATGCTGTCAGCATCAAGCACTATCATGGCTTCATAATCACCGCCCCAACGTTGCACCCAGTCACCTATGTTACCGGCTTTACGTTCACTGTTTTGGTGACGACGACGATAATACACTGGACACTCTGGTTGATATTTATTGATAAGTGCTAAAAAGGTAGCCTCTTCAGCAATCCAAGCATTAGCTCGATTAGTATCACTGAGAATAAAGAAAGCATACTTGCCTGGCGCTGTAGCAATGAGATCTGCACTCATGGCTTCAATTGTAGCCCTAATGCGCAGCGGATCTTCATTATAAATAGGCAGTAAAATAGCCGTTTTAAAGCTGGGGTCTATTTCGCTCTCTTTTACTAACCGCGGCTTAAGATGCAATAGAAAACCCAATAAGGCCTGCGAGAAAGCAAAAGCAACCCAAAGAAAGTTAATACTAAACAACACTAAAAAGACTATCTGTAAATTGGTAATGTTATTGGTGTTTAGCACCAAATACATTTCCCTTATACCGTAAGTAGATAAGCCCGCAGTGACCATAAACACAAATAATTGGGCAACAAACGTGCGAAGTCTAAACCACATAGTCTGTTGACTGGAATTCAATCGATGACCAGCCTCAGAAACTTCATGACGATTCATAACCAATGGCGATTCGTCAGGCAAGGCTCGTTTACGATGATTTTTTTCGGTCATTGCCGCCGACAAAGCATTATCTTGTTGTATCATAAAGGCCAGTCCTCCGACGTAAATCGATACAACCACGTCATGCCAAGCGGTTTATCGTTATTCCTCAGCTGTACACGCAATTCAGCTACATCGGCATCTTCTGGATCAAAAGTAACAAACACTCTTGCACCATCAACATTAGGATTGGGCTCAATACGGGCCTCTAAAATCGCGCCACTACTGATACTCGCATCAACGCTAATGTTGCTAACATCATTTGCACTAAGATGGCTATAATCGATAACGATCTCGTTTTTATCGGTAAATAACTTACGACCACCAGCCGTTCGAACGACTTTAACTTTGCCCTCAGTTTTGGGAATATTATCTACCCAAGTGAGTTGGTATGAATATGCAAATGGCTGATCTTTTTTCAATCCATTTTCTGGTTTCCAATAAGCAACAATATTGTCATTGGCCTCCGAATCCGATGGGATCTCAACCAGTTCTACTCTGCCTTTGCCCCAATCACCTGTTGGTTCAACCCAGGCGGATGGACGTTGATGGTATTTGGCTTCAAGATCTTGATAGTAATCAACTTGTCGATGTGGCTGCATCAGACCAAAGCCCTTAGGATTTTCGTCCATGAAAGAACTCACCTGCAATCCCCGTGGATTATTCAGTGGTCGCCAAATTTTCTCACGATTACCTTTCTCCATCAGCAAGCCTTCAGAGTCATGCACCGCTGGACGGTAATCAGCTGTATCAGCACGGTCTATACCGCCATGCATAAACATTGATGTTAACGGCGCCAGACCCACATTTTGCACATCTCGCCTTGGGAAAAGCATTACATCGACCCCCATTCGAGTTGGATCGCCAGGGTAAATAGCAAAACGATAGGCGCCGGTTACGCTAACACTGTCAAGCAACGCATGAACCACTATCGCCTTTTGGTGGCTTGATGGACGTTCGATCCAGAATTTTTTAAACAGCGGATATTCTTCGCCTTTAGGATCGGCAACATTAATGGCTAGTCCACGGGTCGACAAACCATAAGCTTGCCCTTTAGATACTCCCCGAAAATAACTGGCCCCCTGAAACACTAAGAACTCATCTTTATAATCATCGCGATTAATGGGGTAATGCAGACGAAAGCCGGCATATTTACCGACTTGTTGCAGTAACTGACCAATTGACTCATCTGGCACTCTAAATGATGATTCAGACACGGCAACCGGAAATGATTTACTGTTTTCGACCACATCAATGTCGACTAGCTGTTTATAGATATAGCCAGGCGCAAATAGTTGTATAGAAAAAGGTGTGGGGGCATTGCCCCAAATAGCGGCATCTTGCTGGAAATTAATTTGGCGATAGGTGGAATAATCTATTTTAGTCAGCGCTTCAGGGGCTTGTTTAGGTTCAATAAAAGGTTTCTGCGACAATTTACGTGCAATCTCGACGACTGTGTCATGGGAGAAGGCCTTACCATCCGTTTTGGGTATTGTTGTCTGAGCGTTAACAAGGTTTGTCCATGAGACGAGTAACACAAATACGACAAGGTTAAGAAAACCTTTGACAGACAATTGGTCATAAATCCTTTGTTTAACCGGTGAATCGCAAAACAGATTCAAAGTCCTTAACATATAAAACTCCTTAATTGAGCATTCACAAAATAACATCACAATATCGCACTAGTAACTGAACTGACCCTCTGCTATTAATCGGAAATAATGTTGATCGAGGTAGGCGTTAATCGAAGATCATTGATATCGGCTTAACCTCAGATTGGGTTAAACAATGGGATAAACGAGCCAAATTTGAATATGAGTTTTACTCATCACAATGTCAGGACAAAGGACGGCTTGATATCCGATATTATCCCGATTTAAGGTTCCTTGTTTGTACTGGGTTTATCACGACAACATGGGCTCAGCTTTGCAAGAGAGTGAAACCAAGTCGTTTGAACATAAAACTTCTATTTATTAATAGTAGAGCCTCTAGTTATTAATAGCAGAAAAACTTAATCATTTTATGTATTTCCCCTACAATATGAATCATCTTTAATACTCCAACGATATTTGGCTTAACGATAAAGCCCGTCTTTCCACCAGCAATCGTGATTATCTGTAATATGCCATTAGGCAAATGCAATCGACTATGCTGCAAGTGTTCCAGGTAAATAAATTGACCTAATAAGATTATAAGCTGAGAGGAAAAGGGTTGAAGTGATGGTTTTGGGATCATGGCTCAATGAAGCCAAAAGGAGTAATAAAATAAGCGGTCATTGGATCACAGCGTGCTGATTAGGGCGTTAATCTAAGGCTACTTTTAAGCATGAGTTAACGCCCATATCGATTGGAGCAAACATGATATGGGCATAGGCAAAATGCACTTAAATCAGGTCTGACGATATTGAGATAATACCTTTAAAAATAAGCGGATAACGCCTAACCCTCTGACCAATATCATCACTCATCACTTGTCGATATAAACGTTCAATGTCGTCATCATCTTCAAACACTAACAACAATCTGTCGATTGCCGTATGCAGACCTTTCTTCAAGTATGGCTGTGCCTGAAACTCAGCAATATTGTGTCTCACAATCGCTATTTTTTCAGGATGAAGCCGAAGCTCGGCAAACACTTGCTCAAAATACGCCATATGTTGAACAGGTGTGGGCCGATTTGAGCGCCGTTGTCTTGGCTGCGACGAACCTCGTTTAAAGTACACTGCTGGCAATCACGTTACCTCATTAACCATATGTTATTCAATTAACTTCACCGTGAGTTAACTTAATAGAGCCAATAAATCATTGGCACTGCCCTGCCATGGACCTTGAGTACCATCCGATAAAATACTGTCCGCTAAACCTTGCTTATGCTGCTGCATTTCTTGAATTTTCTCTTCAACAGTCCCCTGGGCAATCAGCTTATACACAAAGACCGGATTTAACTGACCAATACGATGGGCACGATCAGTTGCTTGCCTTTCTGCGGCTGGGTTCCACCAAGGATCAAAGTGAATAACGGTATCCGCAGTGGTTAAATTAAGCCCGGTGCCGCCAGCTTTTAAACTGATCAAAAACACTGAGTTGCCGCCTTCTTGAAACGCATCAATTTGGGTTTGACGGTCGCGTGTTTGCCCTGTCAGCTTACTGTAAGTAATCGCCAAGCGTTTTAACTCATCTTCAATCAGCGCTAACATGCCAGTAAATTGGCTAAAGATAAGAATTTTACGGCCATCTTCAATCATGTCAGGCAGGTTTTGGATAAGCCAAGTCATTTTAGCGTTATCTTTTACTTGCTGAGCTTGTTCAAGCTTAACTAAACGAGGGTCGCAACAGGCTTGGCGAAGCTTGAGTAACGCATCTAAAAACTCAATATGGCTGCTCGATACGCCTTTTTTAGCAAACAACTCACGCAATTTTTTCTCCATCACTAAGCGGATAGATTCATATAAATTACGTTGGTCTTTTTCAAGCTCCAAGGTTTGGATTATCACCGTTTTTTCAGGTAACTCTGATACCACTTCCTGTTTAGTGCGTCGCAGCATAAAGGGCGCAATACGCTGGCTCAGTAACAAGGATTTTTCGACATCAGCCTGCTTTTCAATCGGACCACGAAACTGTTTATTAAAGTAAGTATGCTGACCTAATAGACCTGGTAAGCAAAAATCCATCAACGATTTTAATTCACCTAAATGATTTTCAAGTGGCGTACCAGATAAGCACAAGCGGAACTTACCTTTGAGGGTTTTAATGACTTGAGTGACTTTGGCTTGGGCATTTTTAATCTGTTGTGCTTCATCCAAAATAATGTGTTCAAACACATATTCACAGTAAATAGCTTCATCACGCAACATTAAAGGATAAGTGGTCACAACCACATCAAACTGGTTAATTTGGTCTAATAATGGTTGGCGTTTATTACCGTGGATCACCACTACATTGAGCGATGGTGCAAACTTGTTGGCTTCTTTTAACCAGTTACCAACTAAACTGGTCGGGCAGACAATTAAACTGGTGCGATGTTCAGTCGCTTCTTGTTTAGCTTTGAGTAGAAATGCCAAAGCTTGAACAGTTTTACCAAGGCCCATGTCATCGGCTAAAATGCCGCCCAGTTGATATTCCTTGAGGAAACACAACCAATCAAAACCCTGTTTTTGGTAATCACGTAATGTCGCATGTAAACCATTGGGTAATTCAACCGGAACAACCCCTTTGAACTCAGCTAGTTTCGTGGCTAAGTTGCGCACTCGCTCGCCATTAAGCAAACGCACATCGCTAGCAGACAAATCATTTAAAATATGTGCACGGTTACGAGGTATTGCAATTACATCACCAGAATGACGATTAAATAATTCTTGGATAATGCTGATGAGTGGCTTAATGGTTTTGGCTTTAATTTTAATAAAGCCGCCATTAGGGCCAGGTAACAGCAATTCATCGTCATCTGCTGGTTCACCATTTTGTTGTAACCAACGAGCCACTAAAGCCAATAACGGTACACTCTGCCCATCAATGTCGGCACTGAGTGATAACGAAAACCAACCCGACTCATCATCGTCAACCAAGTCGACATCAAGTTGTGCATCAGTAATTTGTAAGTCAAAATCATCATCAAAGTGAATGTCCATGCCCAATGCACTTAACGCATCAAGACCATCACTGGTCAACTCAGACCATTCAAAAATAGACTCAGGTAATAAACCGACACTGACATAATAGGGTTTATGTGAACTGACTAAGACAGGGTCGGGCTCAAGCGTCACTAAGCCAATATCGGTTAATGATTGCAGCGCAGCTAATTCATGATCTACCTGTCGATGCACTTGATATTGCACCTGATCCTTTTTAACTAAGCTAATCCGTTCTGGCTTAGTCGAGGCATTGAAAGTAATTTCACCATAACAATGATCGACTCGAATAACCGGTTGCATGATCTGACTGCTGCTGAAAAACTCACGCGTAAAGGTTAAACGTGTAACCAGTTCCGCGGTTATCTCGCAAAAATCAATCTCGCTTGGAACAGGCACGGTTTTAGGTGAAAAATGTTGCAGCATTTTATGGCTAATCGCATCAACTTGAGCCAATGGCACCGGCGGCATATGCTGTAACAAACTGAGTTTTTTCACGGGTAAATCTGTGTCTATTCGGCCTAAATGCAAATAGTCTAGTTCCACATACAAAGGGGGCTCGGTGGCAATAAACTCCCAATTTTCAAGCCCAGGCATACGCATTTGCATTTGAGTATGTTTTTTATCTATCTCACACCAGATAAACTCTGGGGTAATGGCTTTGGCCCAGGTCAATGGAGTGCGATTTTCTTCCCAAAAACACACTTCGGCGGCAAGCATTTTTGTCAGGGCTAAAAATGAAATTTCGCCATCGATATAAATTTTTGAGCCTTGATTGTTAGATGATAATAGCAAGCTAATAATTTGTTTATCTTCAGGATCTATCCACCAAGGCATGCTATAACGAATATCGGCTAATGCCAGCTTACTGCCTTTATTATATTGATCTTTTTTATTTAATTTGCTGCGTTTGAATTCGACAAAAATGCCGTGAGGATCATTAGATAACACATAGATAATGCGGTCTTTTTCTTCCTCTTCATCTTCAAATTCTGCTACCGTTTTTTGTTCATCAAGTTGGCGTAACCATTGATGAATGCGCTGTTCTTCAACCGGTTTTTTATCCACCAGTGCCAGCATAGCTGCAGCAACGTGTTTACAATTGGTTCTGACCGGACAAGTACAATGAGATCGCATCACAATTTTGTGATTAACGTTGACTAGGGTAATTTCTTGACGATAAGGTTCGGCAGCAGATCCCTCTACATAGGCCTCAATATCATGGTTGTTACTGCTGGCAGTAACTTCGAGTACCCGGCCTTGGATCAAATAGTTTTGCGCTTTTTGAATTTGCGTGGCCGAAAACAGTTTCGCAATCATCTCTAATGAAAGCTTAATGGGAAGATTAAACAGTTTCGCCGACATCAATATACCTAATAAAACCGCAGCAAAATAAACACTGGCTGCTGATAAAAAAGTTAACTTGCCATTCTATGGAAGAAAGCGGGCAATATCTAGGCTTAGCTGGTGTTTCGGACAAAAAACTCGTTCAAACACACTATATTATTGAGATTACGCACTCAGCGTTACTATCAATACACAGATACAGCAGCAAACCGAACCATCATACGAATTAACCCGTAAAAAAGTTTTACTTATGTTTGCGACAAATTAGCAAAACCAGTGGCAAACTGGTTTTATGCGACCATTGTTATAATATTATGCCATTAAACGGCAATTGAGACGGGCAATAACCTAGAGGTTTTTTAACGGGTAATGTATCGCCAATCAATATGAATCATCAGTATTGGTTATCAGGTTGTGGCGATGAAAAGATGGCCATAGAGTGTGCCTATTGTTGCTAAGGGATAGTACTTAGAGATATGGCTTAAAGACATTGGGCTTAGTCCAATGCTACTGGGTTAACACTGCTGCTTAAGGGTATGTTAAAGGCTAGTGACCAGACAGTCATGTTGGCGCATTTCTGTATAACCAATACCAGTAAGCGCTAACGCCACGCAGTTTAATCCATTGCCGAGAGTGTAATCTTAATAACAAGTCGCCACAGATAAGCCTGGCGACTTGTTTATTAAACCAATATCAGAAACGCTCTACCGACCACTGAATCGCCATCAAGCCAATCGCGATAGATCCAAGCTGCATGCCCCAGTTTCGATACCAGTTTGTATGGCGTAAAAAGATTAATAACGGCAGCACTAGAGCTAGAATCGCCAGTTGGCCAATTTCAACGCCGACATTAAAAGCTAAAATCGCTAATAGTTTTTGATTTTCTGGCAGTCCAAGTTCACCTAATACTCCCGCGAACCCCATACCGTGCAATAAACCAAATGCAAAGGTAATCCAGCCTAATCGCAACACAATCGGCCAAACATTATTTAGTGCGGCAAACAATACCGATAATGCAATACCCAGCTCAACCCAATGGCTACTAAAATTGAGTATCCCTAATGCTGTGGCCGTTAATGTCACAGAATGCGCTAGTGTAAACGCGGTAATAATCCATGCTGTGTCTTTAAATATTTGCTTAGGATTGTCTATCGGATTCCATTTTCTCTGTTCACGCACTAATACGCAGGTTAACAATAACGCCAGCAGAAATAGAACATGGTCAGTGCCCTTCCAAATATGAATAATCCCTTGATACACATATTCAGTAAATGTGTCACTCACCTGACTTTCACCTAAGTTAATCAATATTATGCGGTTATCATTGCTGATCACACGAGCATATTGATGATCGGACGTGATAATTGTCGTGATAGCTTTATGATCGGAGTCGATATTAAAAAAAGCATTATAATTTATCGATAACGGGCCAGAGCTATCGCAGGCAGCGTTAAATGAACTAACCAAATACCCTTCACTAAAATGCTGATCAATTTGCTGGATTGGATTAAAACTGAGCGGACAATCTTGTTGCCTACTGATCATTAATGATGCGCGTAAATAATCCATCACCGCCACTTGATGAGCTTGTAACTCTGCCCAAGTAAGTTGGCCATCTTGATTGTCATCAATAGAAACGATTTGGTTGATATCGAAAAGGCGCACTTGCCAAGTCCCGTCAACTTGCCCTTGCTTATCCAAGTTAACAGCCAAATAACTGGTGCTCATTTGATGACCAAAACTGACATGACTGAACAGCAACAGTAGCAATAATAAACCGCCTTTTATCATCGAAGAAAATCCTGTTAATGCTTTCACTGATTTATCCTTAGCCTGCTAAATTTTCGACAGTAAGATTGCCACTAGCTTGTACTGACTTTTTATCATTTTTAGCCTGACTGAACAATGCCTTAGCTTGCTCTAATAGCATTCTGTCATTAGTTTGACGTGCTACCTGCCAGTTTATTTTAGCCCAGTAAAGTGCTTTTTTGGGCTGTACATCAACCTTTAAGTAATATTGTGCTAAATCGGATGCATGCAAGCTGTCATGTCTTTGCTCGCGCAGTGTCACGCGTTGGGCAAAAGCCCATTGCCATTTTACAGTATTGCCAAGGTGTTTTTCCGCTATGGCAAGGCGCAACAGTAATGCATCATCCTGCACGGGATGTTGCTCAATGACGTTAGACAGTTTGTCGTACACAACTTGATGCTGATTAAGTGACAACTGCACATCTGACCATAAGGCTAATAAACTGACTGGCGCATTATCCATGTTCGCCTGATCTAAATAGCCTAATGCTGCTTCTGCTAAATCTTGCTTTAATGCCATATCTGCAAGAATTTGCACAAGCCAAGTCTTTTCTGGTTCATTCGCCGGCTGATACAAGCGATACAAACGAGCCAATTCTTGATAGCTTTCGGCCAGTTTGCCATTTTGGCTAGCGACCTCTAGAGCACAGGTAGAAATCAATAAAATATCGGCTTTACCGATTAACGTTAAACACGCTTGTCTTGCTGCGACAATATCCCCCTGTACCAGATGAATATTGGCTTTTAATAACCAACTGTTAACCGCGGTTGGCTTTAATTCAATGGCGCGATCTAACGCTTTTAATGCCCGATCGAATTGATGCTGATGTTGTAATACCCGAGCATATAAGTAATAGGTTTGCGCATTGGGACTGGCATGAGCCATCTTGGTTTGTAACCAAGCTTTTGCGCGGCCATAACGGTAATCCGCCTCACCAGGATATTGTCCTTGTTCAATAAAATCACTGATGTCATCTAAACTCATCTGTTGATCGGTATCATTAAACACCTTCCAAGTTGCAATAACTTCGTTGTTATCCTTAGGTGTATAGGGCGCCGCAAGGCTATTACCGATTAACAATAAGCATAGGCTGACAAACATGCTCATATTAACCATAGAGTGCCGGTACTTTATCATTTGTGTTAACCGCCCTGTTGTCACTTGCATAACGCCTCCAAAATGCCATCCTTGGTCATTTATACCCTGTAATGCACCACTAACACCCTATTAATAAGATGATTAATCGCTGCAATAGCAGGGTATATTGTCCTATTTATATTGTTACCTGAGCTAATAGCAAACGCACTCTTAGTCGAGTAATAAGTCATCGTAAAAATCAGTCGTTGATACATCGTTGTCAACCACACGGCCATTAACACGCAAAGGTGCTGCTTGGCTTGGTTGTGAAAATGCCTGACGACTTAAACTTGAAAACATCACTTGCTCAGCATCAATAGTAATGCTTACCAGCGCAGTAACAGGATCATTTACGCCATCGCTCACAGCCAAGGTAAAACTGTCCATGCCAGTGACTTCATTTGCCGGAGTATAGGTAAACTCACCATTTGCCATTAAGCTCAGCGATCCCAACGTGGGCTCATTCACTAGCGTAAACGTCAGGGTATCGCCGTCCTTGTCGGTGGCAGCTACTTGATCGGTTACCGCAGTTTCAGTCACAGTAGACAGCATCAAACCACTTACCATAGGCGCACTGTTTTTAACCATTGCCATTGGATCATCATCTGAGTTACACCCAGCTAATAATCCTGCGCTGATCACACTGACTAATACCACTGGCTTAGCCATAGCGTTAATAAGCTGGCGAGTCGCATATTGAATAGAAGTATTCATCTTGTGTTCCTTATTTTGAGCCAGAAAGTGGCGTCGCTAAATAGGGGAAGTGATCCATCATCATAGTCGCATCAACCGGTGCGCCATCGGTAAATGGCACAGTACCAACGCTGGCATCATCACTAGTACAAAGGCCTAAATCAGTATCTGTTCCATTAACTGGGATCGGGTAACATAAACGTCCCATGACCACGCGCAGGGCAATATCAACGACATCATCACCAGGACGACGACCATTAGGGAAACCAGCTAAATCATCGCCTGCAACACCAAAAGCGGACTGCATATCGCGAGGTTTTGCTGGAATACCGGTGTTAAGACGCAACATTTCTGATGGCGTCACCGTTTCAAGTTGGTTAACACCGGCAAAGCCTGTTAGAAATGCAGTAACGAGATCATTACGAGGGAAATTGGTTGGTGCTAATGTCTCAATATTTGTGCCTAAAGTTTGATTAACTGCATCTTTAAACAAAATATTGAGCAATTCAGGTAAGCTTGGGTGGGTGACATAATCAGCAAACTGAGTATCATCTTTAGGCTGTGAAGTCGAAAAGGTGTCTTTGTCTTTTAGGCCAATCACTAACTCGTTCACCAGCGGATTACCTAGACGAGAGACTTGAGTTAATGCCCCACCGTTAACTTCAGTTTTACCTACTTTTGCATTTGGATTTAAAATACGCGCTTGCGGTAAACTGGCGGTAGTCCATGCACCGATAGTGCCGTTACCTTGAGTGGTTAAACATGTCTTTGGTACTTCAATTGAAATGGCTGTAACATTTTTATCCATTAAGTCATCATTATCGGCTGATTGGGTAATACCACCTGGAAAACCGCCTTGATCACCAGCACCCGGAGCACTATCACCTTCCACTGGTACATAGTTTACTAAGTCAAAAGTTTTGCCTAAGTTAACCACGAAAGGGTCTTTACGTTGACCGACAAACACCTTACCAGGGCTGGCACAACCGTCGAGGTTAAATTCGTAAATAAATTGTCCAGCATAGCTTGCATAAGCGCTGCTATCACCGAAACTTTTATTACCAATATAATCCAGAGGTTTATGGAACATCCCGCCAGCAGTATTGCTCAACACTGTTGCATTACCGCTATTTTGTGGTCCTTTAACAAGTGTTAACTGATACGACTCGCTAAAATTTGCCGCACTTTGATCTGCTGCTGTAATGCCACCAATATTTTTAAGCGGGACTGACACACTGCGTTGATTTCCAGCTGGACCAACCGTTAACGCAATACCTTGATTATTATTGGCAAGCTCATTGGTAAAGTTAAATTGAAAGGTTAAATCTTCTACTGCATCACCGTCGTTATCGATATGAATGCTGTATACCGCAGCAGGATCCATCGCATAATAGTTAGGTCCGCCGTAGGCGTCTTGCAATGGAATATAGTTAGCGATAAGGGTAACGTAATCTTCACGCCCTGCTTCATAACTGTTAAATGCATAAAAATCGGTAGAATCTAATGTCGGAAAACGCGTGATATTTGGTGCTTCTCGATGACTTGAAGCAAATGCATTAGCGCCTAACAAAGTGCTGCATACCATACTGGCGATTAGGGATATTTTTAGTACTTTCATGACCATTTCCTTATTGTGTAGTAGAGTCATGTAAGTAAACGGCTCAGGTTCCATTTTGGATGCAGAATTTAGCCATTATTGTTGCATTAATTTTAAAATAAAAATAAATTAACACTAAGACGCTGAATTATAAAGATTATAAACCTGTGCTTAATTTGAATTATTTTTGATGATTTTTGAATATTTGTTGATAATCATCTGAAACCTTATCGATTTTGCATCAATAATGCAGCTTGATACCCAGTAAACCTGAGTACATTCACCCCGTCACGGTTCGTCATGATCAATTCCTGCTAGAGTGATAATTTAGTGATAATTTCGCGATAATAAAATCTTTCCCCATAAAAAACGGCCAAGGATATCTCCTTTGGCCGTTTCGATTTATGCTTCAGCTTATTGTTGCGTGAATAAGCATTTACACATCATTGTTATACCGTATTCACAGATCCATCAATGGATTATAAAATTGCCAGCTCTGCGGTATACAACACTTCAGTAGGCATGCCATTCGGTGAACCGTTTAAAGGCTCTAAACTGACCGCCAAAGCAACAATATCGACATCATCAAACTGACTATTTTTCGCTAAACTCAGCTTGCCCGATTTAGGTAACAAGCCCAATGAGATTGGGTTTTCAACACCTTTCGCCACCATCCACAACTCATAATCTTTGTTCGGTAAAGGTTTTAGGTTACTGGTAGAGCGAACTTCAATAGTATTGGCCGTGACTTCAATAAGCCATAATGCTTTAGCTTGCGCACTTTGTACAACGGCAACTTGTTGCGGCGCCGCGACGGGCACAGGTTGGTTACTCACCAGGATGACCGCCATAATAATGGCTGCGGCTGTGGCCATGGAGGCCAAGCCTTTCCAGACGCGATGGCGAGTTGTTAAAGGCACGACATTGAGTGTCTCTGGTGCTTGAGTGTGGCTCAAATTGTCAACAAAACCCAGCGTATGACGAATATTTTGCCACACACGATCATCAGGTTTTACCGGAGGTAATAACTGGTTCATACCATGTAAATGTTGCTCCCATAACCAAGTGCTTTCACGCAGGCTAGGTATTTGCATCATTAATTTTTGAAACCGACGTCTAGCTTGGCCTCGCAATGTGCCCAGCACATATTCTGCAGCCAAGGCATCTTTCAATTGAGGATCATGATAATTCATAACGATAAACACCTCTGTAATTGCTGTAAACCACGACGGATCCAACTCTTAATCGTGCCCAAAGGTAAGTCTAGGTGCCCAACCACTTCATGATGCGATAAACCATTGTAGTACGCTAAATGAATCGCTTGTTTTTGCTGCGGTTCAAGCTCGCTCATACATTGATCGAGTTGATTTTTATGCACTTGCGGACCGTCGTCATTGCTGGGCTCATCAAAAATCGCTTCTTGGCCCTCTTCAAGCGGATCTTCTTTTCTGACTTTTTGATAACGCAGCATGTCTAATGCTCGGTAACGCACTATGCTGATCATCCAAGTGAGTACCGATCCTTTGCCATGTTGATATTCGGTCGCGTTATGCCAAATTTTTACGTAGGCTTCTTGCAGCACCTCTTCAGCCAGCTCTCGTCGACCGAGCATTTTCAAACTAACCGCAAATAATTGACTGCTAGTCGACTGGTATAAATCAGCAAAAGCTTGTTTATCTCCATCCGCACTGGCACTCAGTAAGTTAAGTAATGTGTCTTGATCCATAATATGCCACGCTTCCCGGTAATGATTCGATGTCGTTAATACGGGCTGTTACTGCATATATAGAATAAAAAAAGCCCTTCAGAGTGTATACGTTACAGCCTGCTAATTGGATGCAAGTTTGATAAAAAACGATCAGCGCCCTTTAACATACTGATCCTATGATTGAGAAAATTGATGAAGTAGAAGAGTTATACTCCAGAAAAGTGATGCAAACAGGGAACCACTATCCCTGCAGCAAGTACTCTTCAGCTTTTTCGATACTGCGCGGTTTACCCACCAGCATTAAAATATCATTACGCCTTAACACCCACTCTGGTGGCGGAGGATTAATCTCCTCCCCTTTACGACGCACAGCTCTAAGTTCAACGTCTAATGCTTGCCATGGAATATCAGCAACGGTTTTCCCCACAGCACTGGCTCTTGACGCCAGTGATACTGCATGGAGTAAATCCAGAGTGAAATCAGTTTCGGTGCCCGAAAAAAAACCGTGTAAATATTGGTAATGGTTACGTCGCTCTGATTCTAAACGCTTAATAATACGCGCTAATGGTACTCCACATTTAAACAAGACTTGCGAAACCAGCATCAAACTGCCTTCAAGGGATTCAGGAATCACTTGGGTTGCGCCGGCTTCTTTAAGCTCATGCAAGTTAGCATCATCGCGGGTACGCACGAGTATTTTTACATCGGGAGCAAGCTTGCGTGCTACGGCTAAACACTCTTCAGACTGGCGTGGCTCACAAAATGTCACCACCACTAAACTGGCATCACGGATGCCCATCTTCTTTAACAGTGCCATTCTGCAAGCATCACCAAAATGAATGTTCTCGCCCGCCGCTCTGGCCTCTGACACGCGGGTGGGGTCTAAATCGAGTACCATGTATGGCACGGCTTCTTTTTTCAAAAAGCGCGCTATTGTTTGCCCTACTCGGCCATAACCTAAAATAAGCACCACGTCACTTTCATCAGAATGAGGTAAAACAACCTCAATAGGCTCAGATTTAGCTGCTAACTTGTTACCGCTAACCTTTTTAGCGATATCAAGGCTATGGCGGATCAACCAAGGTGCCATAGACATAGAGATCACTGCCACAGCAACTAATACTGTGCTGACTTCGTTATTGAGCACTTGATAATTCACCGCCAATGCCAATAACACAAAACTAAACTCACCCACTTGACCTAAACTGATTGCCGTACTGAGTGATACCTTAGTATTTTCGCCTACAAGCTTGAGTAAACCATGCACGATCAAAATTTTAGTCAGTACCACTGCGACTAAAATTAATAGCACTTGCCACCAATATTGCATCACCAGGTTGAAATCCAGTAGCATGCCGATTGAGATAAAAAACAGGCCCATTAATAAATCACGAAACGGCCTAATATCAGCCTCTAACTGACGTCGGTACTGACTTTCGCCCAGTAGCATACCAGCAATAAACGCCCCTAATGCCATTGACAGTCCAAGCCATTGAGTAAACGCGCCCGTCACTAAGGCCACAACTAAGGTCGATAATACAAATAACTCATTTGAGCGTGAGCGAGCCACTTCATCGAAAATACGTGGCAGTATCCACTTACCAAATGACATTAAGCCGACAAAAGCCAAAATACCAGTGAGTAATTCCCACATAATACTGTTGAAGCTCATTTCCACATCGCCTTTGGCTAACAGCGGCATTAAAATCAATAACGGCACTACGGCTAAGTCTTGAAATAACAACACACTGACGGATAATTCGCCATGCCTGCGCCTTAACCAGTTTTGTTCGTTTAGCAACTTTAATACAATGGCCGTTGACGACAAGGCAATGGCTGAACCAATCACTATTGCGGCCACTAAATCCTGGCCAACCAACATGGCGATGCCGCCAGCCACAAAAGCCGTTATCAACATTTGGGCGCTGCCCAAGCCAAACACTGTGCGGCGCATGGCCCACAATCTAGGCACAGAAAACTCCAGCCCTAAAGTGAACATCAATAGCACGACACCTAACTCAGCCACAGACTGCATTTGTAACTGGGTAAACCAATGGAAACCACTGGGACCGCTGACCACCCCAGTGAGTAGATAAGCTAAAATGGCAGGTAAGCCGAGACGGCGTAATAATGCAATCGCCACAATCGCAATCACAAGCATCGACAAAATATGGATAAAAATGCTGTGTTCCATTATGGCTTTGGCTCCTCGTCAAAAAAGTGTCGAAAGGGAAATAAAACGTTTTCTAAATACTACAGTAAAACAACAAGCAACTAATAACTATAGAAAAATTTTCATAGGCACGCTTTTTGCTAATAAATTGACAATTAGTTGTAACGTACTGGAGTAAATACTATGGATTTCGCGCTAGCAACAGAGTTCTATCCTGATGATTACTGGTACCGTTCAGACGCTTACTTAAATCGAGAGTCTGATCTAGACCTTGTTCAAGTAATTCAACAACTACATGGAAGTTTAGATCCTCGGACAGTTTTTGCCTGTTTTGGCAAAGTCCTAGGACAACATTTGCCGATTAAAGGACTGCAGTTGACCCTAGATAAACAAAAATTTGTTTGGGGACGTCATTACGGTATTGAATTAAAACATACTATTAACGATAACAATGACAGCTTTGCTATCACTTATCAGTTGTCTGTGCCACTCAACTCGGCGCAGAAGAAATTATTACAACGGCTTGAAAACATGCTCATTCAACCGTTTAATAATGCATTAAAATATCAAGCAATGTCTAATCAAGCCATGTTTGATGCGCTAACTAATTTAGGTAATCGATATTATTATCGTCAAGCTCTTGATATTGCATTAGCCCGAGCGAATCGCAAACAAGGTCAGGTATCATTAGTGGTATTAGATTTGGATAAGTTTAAACAACTCAATGACGTACATGGCCATAAAGCCGGTGATTACGTTTTAGTAGGGTTTGCAGCATTAATTAGTGAAGCGATCCGTAATACGGACCAAGCTTTCAGAATTGGTGGTGATGAGTTTGTGATTATTACTCAAGGAAATGCAGATGCAGCGGCAATTATTTGCCAACGTATTATTGATATGATGCCAAAACATGCTGAACTGACCGAATATAATATTCAATGCAGTTTAGGCATTGCGCAATCATTACCACAGCAACAAGCAGAAAACTTATATGAGCGAGCGGATAAAGCCATGTATGCAGCAAAAGCAGCCGGACGTAATTGTTTTCGGGTCTGTGAAAACAGCATAATATAACGCCGCAAATGCGTAATACAGTACACAACTAATTAACCAAAAAAGACCTTAACAGGTCTTTTTTGCCATAGTCTACGCTATTGAGATTACATTCCGCGAAGCTGAATACGCCTTAAAAATTCAGTCATCACCCTGTCGTAAACTAAATCCCCTAAAAACAAATCTTCTACGCCATGGTCAATACTCGGATTGTCATTCACTTCAATGACATAAGCCTTACCGTCAATTTCTTTTAAATCGACACCATACAAACCAGCGCCAATTAAGTTTGATGCTTTAACCGCCGCATCAACAATATTTTGCGGCACCATTTTTAAATCGATACAGTCAAAATCACCACTACTGACACGGCCGCTTTGATGATGTTGATAAATCTGCCAGTGACCACGACTCATAAAGTAACGACAGGCATAAATAGGTTGGCGATTTAGCACGCCAATGCGCCAATCATAATCGGTAGGCATAAACGCTTGCGCTAAAATTAACGCACTGTGCTCGAAGATAATCGATGCTTGTTCAAGTAAGGTTTCACGGTCGTTCACCTTAACAACCCCAAGGGAAAATGCCCCATCGGGTACTTTAAGTACAATCGGTAATCCTATGGTATTAATCACATTATCGGCCCAGTTTTTATCCGAGGCTTTAAAGATGACACTTTTAGGCACTGGCACTTTATGTTTGTTTAATAGCTCGGTCAAAAACACCTTGTTAGTGCACTTCATAATGGATTCAGGGTCATCCATTACCACCAAGCCAAGTTGCTCTGCCGCTTTCGCAAATCGATAAGTAAAGTTGCTGATATTGGTGGTAGAGCGAATAAATAAGCCATCGAACTCACTTAACCGCGCCAAATCGTGAGAACCAATTTGGACTAAATCCATGCCGATACGATTAGCCGACTTAGTAAATAACTTCAGCGCCGCTTTATCTGATGGTGGCATTTTCTCATGCTCATTCACCAGCATGGCGATTTCATAACGATAGCGTTTCGACGGTTTAGGTAAACGCCATACTTTTTGTGAAAACACCTCTAAATACTTAGCGAATAAATCTTGTTCTGATTCGGTTAAGTCTTGAAAAGCCGCAGGCTCAATGGAGCCAACTTGCCACTTTCCTGACATTTTTAACAAACTCACTTGCAATACCGGCACGGTAAAACGTTCAAAAATTTTGCGAGCAAGCTTGTCAAGCGACGGATTATCACAATAGCCAAAATAGAGCTTCATGGATATTTCAGTCACAGTATCAGACAGCTTATCTAAACCAGCTTGAGGTAAACTAAAAAAACGGTCCTGAGATAAATCATTAATGGTCATCACACGCGGGATCACCCGGTGACCGCGTGCTTCAGCCATTAATGAACAGTAATAACCAGTGCTTAAATAATCATAACTGCGACACAAGTTAATCACTTGCATGGCACTTTGCTCGGAAAACGCCCCCATTTCTAAATAATCATGCACTGTGACCATATGGTCACTGGGTAAATAGGGACGCCAATCATTAACATCGTCGGTGACAATTAAAAAATGAGCCATAAATATCGATTGCCTCTTGTGCGGTTTAGCGCGTAAATTAAGTCACTATCATGTTTGCCAACTCGAGCCAACTCATGCTGCTTCGTCAAGCTATTCCCAGCGATTTATCCCAGCTTAACCAAATCGAATCCAATGCCTTTAGTGGTGATAAAATCAGCTCTCGGCAGATGAAACGCTTTATAAACTCGCCACTGGACAGCTTATTAGTCGCCGACATAGACGGCACCCTTGCAGGTTATGCATTGGTGCTATTTCATCGTGGCACACGTCTAGCAAGGCTATACTCTATTGCTGTTGCGAGCGAATTTAGAGGTCGCAACATTGCCTTTGAACTGGTCAAAAAATGTGAACATACCGTGGTCGAGCGCGGCTTCATTACATTACGCCTAGAAGTGCGAAACGACAACATCGCGGCCAAAAATCTTTATTTAAAAATGGGTTATAAAGTACTCAAAACCTTAGTGCATTATTACGATGACTTAGCTGATGGCGTGCGCATGCACAAACGCTTAGACCCGCCAGGGCCAAGCAAAGTCATCAAGATGCCTTTGTATGTGCAAACCACACCCTTTACGTGTGGCGCCGCTTGCTTAATGATGGCCATGAGTGCGCTAAAAACGCACTATAATCCGAGCCGAGTTGATGAGTTGAGTATTTGGCGCGAAGCCACCACTATTTTTATGACCAGCGGTCATGGTGGTTGCAGTGTGCATGGTTTGGCTTTAGCAGCCATAAAGCGCGGATTACAGATTGAGATGTACAGCCAGTCAACGTCAGTCCCCTTTATTGATAGCGTTCGTGACAGCAACAAAAAAGCCGTCATTACTATAGTGCATGACGACTTTTGTCAGCAATTAGCCTCACAAGGAATTCAGATCCACAATGCATCACCCAGTCTGACTCAACTTCGACATTGGATTGACAGCGGTTATGCTGTGTTATTGATGATCAGCACCTATCGATTTAATGGCGAGAAAGGCCCGCATTGGGTGGTATTAAGTGGTTACAATGAACAGTTTATGTTTATTCACGACCCGTTTGTTGAAGCACAGAAAGATGCCATTAATGCGGCTTATGTACCGATTAGCCAATCGGAGCTGGCACAGGTGATGCAGTATGGGAAGCAGAAACAGGTTTCTTGTTTAGTGGTGAAGTCATCTTTGGCTTAATGATGGTTAAGCTTTTTATGGCCTGCGGCCACAACTGGCTTTGCAAACTTCGTTTGAATTGAGATCGCAAGGTTCCACCCTGCACGGGCCAAAAGGGGATCAACAGCAATCCCCTCTTGGATCACCCCTGCCGTTCCGGCAACATTTTCGCTTTTTAACCAAACAACAGCAGCGAAAAAATTGCGACGGAAATTACTCTAGCTTTTGACTTCGTTTGCAGCCATCTTCGGCCCATCTTACAATAAAGAGTGAAAATGCTAACGCTTCCGATGGGGCGTCCCTTCCCCTCGAAAGCTAGCTCGCCATCCTTGGCTAGCTCACGTATTCTTTTGTAAGGAGTCTTCAACGGCCTCAAGTTCAGAGTTGAATTTAGGCATTTTCATAAAAAACTAACTCGTTTTTGGACAGAAACGAGCTAGGTTTCCAAATCTAATTCGTAAGTTTAGGATTAAAATTTCTATGGATTAACGCTTTAAACAGCGGAAAGTCCGAGCGTATAGGCCGTTGTTTGGCCTGCGAGGGATTTTCCGATGGTTTAACTTGTTATATGTCCCATGCGACATCAGTAACGCCCTCAATGTTTTTTGCGATGTTTTCGATAACTTGTCTTGCTTTCAATTCAGGTGACTTATTGACTTTACCAAAAAACTTCTTAAAAAAGGAGATGCGTTGTTCTGGCCAAATCTGCCATAAAGGAGTTTCCGATTCCTCGTCATTTTTACCGAGGTACACATCAACCATCACTCCGTCGATGTTCATAGCAATACTAAACATATAATCACTGTCGATAGGAGATTCTGGATTAAAATTCAACTTTTTAAGTTCAGAAAACACATACTCAGCAAGAGATTTATTAGATTTAAACATCGCTGATTTGAAATACAGGTTATCACTCACCTCGGTTCCTCCTTGGACATATAACGCAAAGCTTTGGGGCGGCTGGAGCGCAGCGTAAGCCGTCCCAGCCACGATAGTGGCGACAACAGCGTCTTGTTATGAGTCTTTGTTAACATTGCCGTCCTGATCATATTTTGGTTCTTTTAGCTTAAATTCCCCAAATAAAACGAGATAAATCAGAGAGAAAACCCCTACTATTCCAAAAATGAATACAACCCAAAAAATGAAGAAGTTGTCATTCCGAATAAAGCTAAAGCTTTTAAAATGGATTATGCCGCTCTGATATGACCGATATAAACTGCTCGATATAGGCCAGATAAGTAACATTAACAAGATATCTAATAATCCAAACCGCTTGCTAAATCCAGGAATCTTCATCTAAAACTCATAACGCCCCGCGCATGCGCGCGAACGTGTGAGCGTCGCAGGGGCCGCAGGCCCCGAATGCCGCGGTTTGTTATGTGTTTGGGTAGTAAACAATTGAGCTACCCTCGTTTAAAGCTTCTTCGTAAAATCCAGTAAAACCGCGAAAACTATCTGTATCTAGTACATCAACCTTTAGCGGCTTACCAGTGAGATTTTTTAAGTTAGCAAAGCCAAACTTTGCGCATTCCGTAGTCGCGGATTCAAAATTCGGATGTTCACTGTCCTGCGCCAAAAATAACATGCACTTATGAACGTGATTCATTTCAGGGTGGTTGTAATCGTATTCGTTACCACCAACAAACTCACCTTCAAATCCGTATAAAACTACAGTCTTCACGAAGCATCCTTACACATAACGCCTAATTAACGGGCTAAAATGGTAGCGTAGCGAACAGCCCGCTGTTTTTAGTCCTGTTGAATTTCTTGTTATGTTACTTTTCTAGTTGACCACTTACCATACAGGAAAAGGAACAAAACACCTTGAGTTAAACTGTTTAAAAATAGAACTAACGACTGAAGTACAATATGTAAATCATTAAAATATTGAAACAAGACCCAC